>CADCWP010000035.1 GCA_902806425.1 uncultured Truepera sp. | reverse complement strand
ACCACCGCTGTTGCTAAAGCCTGCCGCACTGTCAGCTCAACGGATGCCGCAGGCTGGTTCAGGCACTGCGGCTATAACCTTCAGTAATTCTGCAACTAGCTGTAGTACTCTGCTTCCCTTACCCTTGCCGACATAGAAGATGCGGTTGTAGCGAGGATCAATATAGAGGTAAACGTAGTACTTCAGTCGCTCTGCTACTTTGGGCGATATAAAGTCGGTCATAAAGAAACCTACTCAAAAAGTTCTGCTAGTGGCAACACCCAACCGGGAACGATATCCTCGCCCTCGAGCCGCCCTTCCCCCCGAATCATCCGGATACTGTTCAAACTCCGGTAGACCGTCACCGTGCGCGTCTGCGGATTGAGCGTCACCACCATCCGGACGCCGTAACGAAGCCACATCTCGACTTTTTCTCTAACTTCATTGTGGCGGTCGTTGGGTGAAATGATTTCAATGGCCAGGTCGGGCGGGCCGGGAAAGTAACCGCTACTCTCAACGTTCTCTAACCGTGCCGCTGAAACAAACGCGACGTCGGGCGCGCGCACGGTATCGAGGTCCGAGGCGAGCTTAAAGCCCGTTCCAGCGGCGTAAACGGCTCCCAGTTGGTTTTTCAGCACATGTTGAAGGAGCGAAGAGGTGATGAGCGCGGCGAGTCGTCCGTGTTCGTGTCCGGCTGGAGCCAGCTCTATTAATTCTCCCTGTATAAGTTCGTGACGGAGATGACCGTGGGGAAGCTCGAGTAACGCTTGAGCGTTCATAAAGCGTGGCTCGGTGGTCATGCCCCATTATAGAGCGCTCCTTGACCAAGCTTTAAGCAGGCGGCGCGTCGGGCAAAAAGGCCTCCCGTGCGGCCTCGAGCCGGTGTCGCTCTATCTCACTGAGCTGTCCTTCGGCCCGCTTGGCAAGGCCGATAAAGTCGAATCCGTCAAAGTGAGGGTCGGACGCGACCGTGTATTCGAGGGCGTGCCAGAGCGCGAGCTTGCCCCGCACCCCGAGCAGCAGACCCTCGAGCTCCTCCATACGGACAAAGGCCGTATAGCTCTGTAGGGGGTGGTTGAGCTTGAGCCGGGCCGCCTTCTCAGCAAACCAGCCTACGGCCGTTTTCACCGGGTTGGTCCCGCCGCCTAAACGCTCCAGCAAGTCCTTAACGACCCCTCTATCCTCCTCAACTTCCTCTAAAAAGGTGTAAAGGTACGCGCCTAAAGGTGTGTCCGGATTGCTGTCTTGGGCGTGCTGGGCCAGCTCTACCGCCGCTGTGGAACCGGCCAGGTGGTCGTTTAGATAGCTTTTTAAGTTTTCCTCGTTCATGGCCCTAAGCCTAAAGGGATTGGATGCAGGTCACAAGTAGGCTCGAGCGTTGAAGGTCCGCAAGGCGCGGCCTGACTCGTAGCTCAGCATAGAGCGCCCTTAAACGAGCGGCTCGAGCCCCCGCGCCACCTCGAGTGCCCGCCCGTCCCAGTCCCCATGATTATCGGCGTCCCAACACGCCGATAAAACCGCGTGGACAAACCCCAAGGCAGCAAGATCGCGCTGGCTCAACCCTAGTGCTCGGCTGAAGGTCTCGAGGCGTTGCGGTGCCAATGCGGTGAGTTCCTTTGCGGTGGCCTGCACGGGGTTGAGCAGATAGGTGCCTACGTCGTACCCCCTTGCCCCCACGATGCCTTTCGGGTCGATAGCCAGGTACGGCTCGCTCCCTGTGGTAACTGCTGTGGTGAGGATATTGCCGTGGTGCAGGTCGGCGTGGAGCAAAATGGGGTCAGTGTTGGGGCCAAGCTCGAGAAGAAGCGCCCTCGCACGCACCCTCTGCGGTGCGGGAATCTTTGTGCCTTCGTAGTCCCACAGCTCTCTCGCCCAGCTCCTGAGAGGGCGAAACGGGTGCGGTTCGGGGACCCTGCGCCACAGCCGCTGCATCAGTTGGGCAGCGACGCGGGTGTGGGCGTCGTCGTGCTCGAGCGTCCAGAGTTCTTGAAGTGAAACGCCCGGTGTCAGCCTCTCCAAGAGCAGCGCGTTCGCGCCCTCGTCCCGTTCTAGCAGGCGGCAGATGCCGTCGCCCGCGTAGAGGGAGAGTGCCTGCCCTTCGCGCCTTAGGTCGTCCGAGGGCGGGCTCAGTTTGAGGATGCACGGGGTTCCGTCCGCGCGCTCGGCGTGGGCGACGAGGTTGTATAAAAGTTGCGGGACGAGGCCGGTGACGCGGATGTGCCAGAGTGCCTCGAGCCCCGCCAGGGTTTCGGGTAATCCCACCACCCACGCGTCGACGTCGGCGTGAACGTTGCGGAGGGTCCTGAGAAACGGTTTGGGCAGGTTCATGGGTCCAGCCGAAGATACCACCAGACCTCGGTCTGGCTGGCTTGACGGGTAAAACCGACGTTCTCGTACAACCTGACAGCAGCGGTGTTCTCGGCGTTGACCTTGAGAAAGACTTCAGTGCTCGGATTCGCGTCCAGAAAAGTTTGGAGCAGCGCCGCTGCGTACCCGCGCCAGAGATGAGCCTGCGCGGTCGCTAAGGTGACGACCTCGAGCCCCGCCCCGTAAGGCGCTGCGTGCAGGGCGGCTTTGACGCCGTTATCGTTCGCAATGTAGAGCTGTTTTGTAGCGGCTAAGCCCGCGAGTTCGCGCACGCTGTAAGGTTTTAGCTGCGCAAGGATAGCTTGCGTCGCCTTGAGGTCGGTTTCCGTCAAAGTCTGTACGTCCGAGATCTCTCGAACTCGGGCAGGAGTCCTTAGCTGATAGTGGGCAACGGTCTTTCTGAGGGCAGTTGGAAAAAGAGACTGTAGCACGTCCATCAGCTCGTGGTCGGTCTCGGGGGTGTCCAGTCGCAGCGTTGCGGGTGCCGGGAGCGTGTGATGGCGGACGAGATGGCGCAAAAGCCTCTCGAGCCTCCCCGTCCGCTCCGGACCCGGAACGACGTAGAGTTCACCTATATAGAGATTTTTGTCCAGTGAAAAGTAGCGGACAAAGCCTCCCGGTTGGTCGCTGTAGAGCGCGAACCAATCTCCCGGCTGGCGCTCGGCAAACGCCTCTAGTTCGTCGCTCAGAGCGAAATCGTCTCGTCCGAACGACGCGCGGAGCAGGGGTTCGAGCCCGGTGAGGTCGGCGGCGGTGATCGCTCTGATATCCGGCACGTCAACCTCCGTAAAGCCATGCCAAGTGTGATTCGTCTAGCCTAAACGCCTCTTTATGGATACGGCCAAGCTCGAACGTTTCGGTGAAGTCGTCTGCGTGGGCCTCGAGTGGTCTCTCTATAAGTCCCAGCGAAGAGGCCAGCAAGCCGACTACCCGCTCCGGCCTCACGCCCGCCTCGTTAAGCGCGGAGAGCGTCAGCGAGCCCTTGCGTTTAGCGAGCCGCACCCCGTCCGCGCCCAGGAGCAGCGGCACGTGGGCGAACGCGGGTGGCTCGGCCCCGAGCGCCCTGTATAAAAGAAGCTGCGCGCCGGTGCTCGGCAGCAGGTCGTCGCCGCGCACGACGTGCGTGATCTTCATGGCTATGTCGTCCACTACCACCGCCAGCTGGTACGCCCATTCGCCGTCCGCGCGCCGCACCACGAAGTCGCCGGTGTCGGCGGCGGGGTTCAGGGTAACGTTGCCCACTACCTCGTCGTGGAGGGCCAGCGTCTGGGGCTCTACCCGGAAGCGCAGGCTGGGCGTCTTGCCCTCACGCCGTTTGCGCGCTTCTATCTGCGCGTTCAGGCTTCGCTGCGCCTCGCCGTGAGCCGCCCCGGTGCCGTGCGGCGCACCTGCCACGTCCTGAAGGTCTTTGCGTGAAAGGTAGCACTCAAAGAGTTGGCCTGAAGTCCGGAGGGTCTCGAGCGCCCGCTTGTAGAGCCAAAACCGCTCGCTCTGCACGTAAGGACCGAACGCACCGCCAACGTCCGGCCCCTCGTCCCAACCCAACCCCAGCCAGCGCAACTCCTCGAGATTAGCCTGCACAAACTCCGGGCGGCTCCGCTGCGTGTCCAGGTCCTCGACCCGCATCACGAACGTTCCACCCTGAGCACGGGCGTGCCAGTAAGCCAGTAGCGCGGTGCGGGCGTTGCCTAAGTGAAGCTGGCCGGTGGGGGAGGGGGCGTAGCGTCCGCGCACGCTTTAGAACGAGAGCGCTTTATGCAGAAAGCTCCACACGTCTGTCTGTTCTTCGATAAGGATTTTGGTCGGCTTCCCTTGCCCATGTCCGGCCTTGGTCTGAACCCGGATGATCGTGGGCGCGTCGCACGTTTGGGCGGCCTGAAGCGCGGCGGCAAATTTAAACGAGTGCGCTGGGACCACGCGGTCGTCGAAATCGCCGGTAGTGACGAGTGTGGGTGGGTAGCAGGTCTCTCTCAAATTGTGCAGCGGCGAGTAAGCGTAGAGCGCGCCGAACTCGCCCTCGTCGTCCGCCGAGCCGTAATCCGAGGTCCAAGCCCAGCCGATGGTGAACTTGTGAAACCGCAGCATGTCCAAAACGCCGACGGCAGGCAGGCACGCGCCGAACAGCTCGGGGCGCTGCGTCATGCATGCCCCGACTAAGAGGCCGCCGTTCGAGCCGCCCTGGACGGCGAGTTTTTTGGAAGAGGTGACGCCCTCGGCGATCAGGTGCTCCGCGCAGGCGATAAAGTCGTCGAAGACGTTTTGCTTGCGTTCTTTCGTGCCCGCCTCGTGCCACGCCGTGCCGTACTCGCCGCCGCCGCGCAGGTTGGCGACCGCCAGCACGCCGCCCCGCTCCAACCACACCAGACGGCCCACCGAAAACGACGGCGTGAGCGCGATGTTAAAGCCGCCGTAACCGTAGAGCAGCGTGGGGTTCTGGCCGTTCAGTTCCACATCCTTACGGTGGACCAAAAAGAGCGGTACGCGGGTACCGTCTTTGCTGGTGGCGAACACCTGCCGGGTGGTGTAGGCCGGGGTGTCGAAGTCGAGGGCCGGGGCGTCAAGCCGTTCGCTGTCGCCCGTCCGCACGTCGAAGCGGAAGCTCTGGACGGGCTCGAGAAAGCTCGTAAAGGTGTAGAAGAGTTCGGTGCCGTCTCGCTCGGCGCTCAGCGTCTCGACCGAGCCGAGGCCGGGTAGCGCGATGTCGCCCACATGCTCGCCGGTGGTGCGGTAGCGTCGCAGACGGTGGCTGGCGTTTTGCAGGTAGAGGCAAACGAGGTTGTCTTGTAGCATGACGACCTGCTCGAGCGTGTCATTCGACTCCGGTACCACCTCCGTCCACGCTCCGGTGTCTAAATTCACGGCGACGATGCGCCCCCGGTCGGCCCCGTCGTCGGTTTTAAGGTAAAAGGTGCTGCCGTCGTTGCCGACAAACGTGTAGGCCGCCCTAAAGTCCCCGATCAGCTCGGTAAAGCTGCCGCGGTCCCCAAGCTCACGGACGAAGAGCAGGTTTTTGTTCATCGTGCCCAGGCTGACGTGCAGAACGAGGTAGCGGTCGTCGTCGCTGAGCATGGGGTAAAAGTTCCACTCCGGTTTGTCGGGGCGGCTGTACTCGAGGCTGTCATTCGTGACCGGCGTCCCTAGGGTATGCACAAACAGCTCCGGCGCTTCGTTCTTGTCGACGAACGCCGCGCCCTCCTGCGGCTCAGGATAGCGTTTATACAAAAATCCCGAACCGTCCGGCAGCCAGGTCGCCCCGGAAAACTTGCTCCACGGCAGCGCGTCGTCTAAGTCTTCGCCCGTTTCGATGTCGCGGACGAACCAGGTCTGCCAATCCGACCCGCTCTCCGAGGTCGCGTAGGCGAGGTGCCGTCCGTCCGGGCTTACAGACAACATCCGCAACGACACGGTGCCGTCGTCTGAGAGGGTGTCGGGGTCGAGCAGCACGCGGCCTATAGCAGAAGGCGTGTCCATCACGAAGAGCACGTCCTGGTTTTGCAGACCCGTATTGCGAAATCCAAAATAGCGTCCGCCCTTGGCGAAAGGTGCGCCCTGTTTGGGATAGTTCCACAGCTCGGTGAGGCGTGCTTTAATCTCTTCGCGTTCTGGAATATCGGCCAGATAACTTTCGGTCAGGGCGTTCTGCGCGTCGATCCATCTTCGCACTTCGGGGGTGCTCGCGGGCTCTTCAAGCCACCTGTACGGGTCTCTGACGAGTGTGCCGTGGAGGTCGTCGGTCTGGTCTACGGTTTGGGTTTCGGGGTACTCGGGGCGCATCTCTCAAGCTATCACGCCTTCGGCCACAGGTTTTGCTTGAAGCGGCGGGGCACTTCAACCCGGCAATTCCGCGTTGAACCGCTACACGCTGCGGTCATCTCGACACCATCTCTCCGCACGGCTGTAGTCACATGCCAGAACGAACCGTCATGCTACTTAAAGTTAGTCCGCTGTTTTTAGCTCTTCGCCAATAAAAATAAAAAGTACGGGGCCCCAATCGCGGCGACCACAACGCCTACCGGCAACTCGACCGGGGCCAACAGGTTGCGCGCCAAGGTGTCCGCCACGACCATCAGGAGCGCGCCGGAAAGCAGCGCCGTCGGCAGCATGACCCGGTGGTTCGGCCCGACGAGCCTGCGCGCTAGGTGCGGTGCGACCAAGCCCACGAAGCCGACGCCCCCGGCGGCGGCGACGCTTGAGCCCGCTAAGGCCACCGCCACGCCGATGAGACCGAGTCGCTGCCGCGCCACCCCAGCTCCCAAACCGGTCGCTACGTTGTCCCCAAGGTTGAGGACGTTGAGCGTCCGGGCTTTGTAAAAGCTCAGCGGTACCAGCACTAAAAACCACGGCGAGAGTGCCCGCACCGCAGACCACGTCGCCCCGGCGGTCGTGCCCTCCAGCCACGTCACCGCGTAGGTGTAGAGTTGTTCGTCGAGCCGTAGCGAGAGTACCAGCATGGCCGCGCCGAGCCCCGCGTTGACCGCGACGCCGACCAACAAGAGTCTCGCGGGCGTGACGCTCCCGTCCTTATACGCAAGTAGATAGATCAGCAGCGCCGCCCCCGCCGCTCCCAAAAACGCCGCTACCGGCAGCAAAAATGCCGGGGCCGCCGTGACCGACGAAACGTACAGGAGGCCGACGACCGCGACGCCCGCTCCGGCGTTGATACCCAGGATGCCGGGGTCGGCCAACCCGTTTTGCGACACGCCCTGCAAGATACCGCCCGAAAGCGCCAGCGACCCGCCGACGAGAAGCGCCAGCACAACTCGCGGCAGCCGAAACCCGTACAAGACGAGTTCTTGCTGATCCGTCCCGCCACCCAAGAGGGTACGGACGACCTCGAGTGGCCCCAGCTTGATAAAACCAAGGTTCAGGCTCAGCAGGCACGCCGCGACGATAAGCAGGCCCAGGAATACCATTACTAAAAGCGGCCGGTTGAGACCGGCCTGTACGGCGGGGCCGTGGTGGTTTTGCGGCGTCAGCTGCTTAGGCCGCGCCACTAGCTTCCCTCTAGCACATTCCGGCCATCACGTTCCTGCCATCACATGCCCCTAGTGTCGCGCCGCGCCAGATAGAGAAAAAACGGCGCGCCGATGATCGCGGTAATCAGCCCCACCGGCGTCTCGAAGGGTGGGCTGAGCGTCCTTGCGCCCAAATCGGCCAAGACGAGAAGCAGCGCGCCCAAAAGCGCCGAACTCGGGATAATCAAACGGTAGTCGAGCCCGACCAAAAACCGCGCCAGGTGCGGCACCACCAGTCCGACGAAGCCGACACCCCCGGCCACCGCGACCGCCGCCCCGGCCAGCAGTAGCACGACCACGGTGCAGAGCGCCCTGACCAACCCGGTCTGTAGTCCCAACCCTTTGGCGACCTCGTCGCCCAAACTGAGGACGGTAACACTTTTTGAGAGCGCCAGCCCCGCAGTGAGCGCCACGCTAAACCAGGGCAGCAGCAGCCGCACCTGCTCCCAACGCGTCCCCTGAAGGCCCCCCGCCGTATAAAAAAGGACGTTCTGCGCCAGACCGAAGTACAACACCAACCCGGTGGTGAGCGACGTTAAGAGCGCCGTAACTGCCGCTCCGGCGAGCGCCAGCTTGACCGGAGTAAGACCGCCCCTCGAGAGCGAGCCGATGCCGAAGACCAGCGTCGCGCCGAACCCCGCCCCGAAAAACGAGGCGACGATAAGCCCGGTGACGTTTAGCCCTGGTAGCAGCACAAACGAGAGCACCAGAAAAAAGCCTGCCCCGGCGTTTAGACCCATGATTGACGGGCTCGCCAGCGGGTTGCGGGTCAGGCCCTGCATGATGGCCCCGGCGACCGCAAAGGCTGCGCCGACCATCGCCCCGATAACGACGCGGGGGAGGCGCACCTCTTGGATGATCAGGTGCGCGCTCAAGGTTGGGTCGTAGCGGAACACTGCGTTCCAAACGGTCCACACGTCGATATCCGCCGCTCCGACGGAGGCTGACCAGCCCAACCCGAAGACGAGCAGGACGGCGCAGCCGAGCATCAGAACAGCCGCAACGAGCGGGCGTGAACGCACCACGGTCGGTTGCGGCTGAGCCGGAGGTCTTTGAGGAGGGTTCATAACAGGTTTCCTTTGGGCGGTTTACGCTTACAGTGCTACCGCCCGACGGTTTGGGGCGACTCGGGCCAGCCTACTGTTGCGTCACTGCTCAGCTGCCAAAACCTTCGCGGTGATCTCTTCAGCCAGAAGGCGATTGACCTTGGGCCCCGTCCACGGGCTCATAGGGGCGAGCTGCTGCTGTACGAGCTGCGCGTCCGAGTTTCCAAGCAGCTCGATGGTCTCCGGGTCGCCCTCGAACCCGCTGTTGGTCAGCGACAACATCAGCGTGTCGGCCCCCGTTTGCAGCAAGGCCTCCTCCGAGATAGGCGTTGTCCAGCCGCCGGGGTCGGCCGCCGGGTCGACGACGACGCCCCCCGGCAAGGCGTAGGTAAAGCCTAAGGCCCGCATCACGTCGGCCCCCCGGTCGCCGGTATAGAGGTACACGTCACCGCCGGGAAAAGGGGACACCACCAGCGTGTTAGGGGTTTTCCCAAAGACGCCCGCCGCCCTCAGTTCAGCGCCAAGTGTCTTGTAGGCTGCGTTCAGGTCGTCTAGCGCGGCATCGGCGGCTTTTTGAGCGCCGGTAATCTTAGCCATCTCAGTAAGGGCTGTTTTCCAGCTGTTGGCTTCAATCTGTGAAAACGACACCGTCGGCGCGATTCTAGAGAGCTGCTCGTACCCCTCTTGCCCCCAATAGGTGCGGATGATGAGGTCGGGTTGCAGCGCCAAGATCGCCTCGACCGAAGGCTCGACCCAGGTACCGACGACGGTCACGTCGCCGTAGTCGGAGCCTGCGAAAAAGCTATCCGCGAAAAACTCGGGGTCTATCTTTCCCGCGGCGGTGACCCTCTCGGGAGGCACACGGCCAGGAGCCAAACCGACGACGTTCATATCTAAAACCCAGGCGAGTTCTAAAATCTCCTCACCGATCACCACGACGCGTTCGGGATTTTTGGGTACCACGGTCTCGCCCTCGGCGTGGGTGAGGGTGACGGTGTCCTGGGCAAACGCCAGAGACATCAGGGCCGCGAACAACACCAGATAACGCATAAAAACCCTTTCGTTCCGGTTTTTCACCGGTCTAGGATGTACAGCTCGAGGTCGTCAAGCACGCGGTTGGCAGCCCCTACGCCAACGCCCAGCATCCAATAGTCTTCGGGTACCCTGTAAACGTCCCCGGCCTCTACCGCTGCTAAGCCCTTCCAGAGCGAACCTTCGGTGACGAGCGTGTAATCGGTCTCGTCCTGCGGGCCGTAGACGGTTGTAAAGATAACGTCGCCGCCGACTTCCGGCACGCCCTCCTCGGTGATGCTCGCGGCAAACCCTTCGACGTCACCTGTCGGCGGGCGGGGGAGCCCTACGTCCGCCAAGATGGTGCCGCTAAAGGTGGCCTTCTGATAGACGCGAATCTCACCGGGCAAAAAGCGCACGATGGAGACCTCCGGGCGCGCGTCCCCTAGCGACCTCCGAAACTCTCGAGTCCGAGCCTCATAGGCGCTCAGCAGAGCCCGCGCTTCGGCCTCCTTACCCAGCGCTTCACCGTGCACGAGCAGGTTTTCTTTCCACACCACGCCGACGGTCTCGGTAAAAACCGTGGGCGCAACCTTAGAGAGTTGTCCGTAAAGCGATCCGTGGCGTTCACGGCTGCCCAGGATCAGGTCGGGCTTTAGCGCGACGATGGCCTCGAGGTTCGGTGCGTCGCCCAGGCCGATGTAGGTCGTAAGTTGCAGTTCGCTCTCCAGGTATTCGGGCCACGGATCATCGGCGGCCAGCCAGGAGCCCGCCCCGACCGGCGGCACTCCGAGCGCGACGGCGCTGTCGAGTTCGCCGGTCTCGAGCGCAACCACGCGGGCGACCGTCTCCGGCACACACGTTTCGCCCAGTGCGTGTTCGACGAGCCGCCCGTCGCAGGTCTGAGCGAGGGCCGCGCCGCCTAAAATGGCGCTCACGATCAGCGTAAGTTTTCGGACCATCGTTCTCCAATCCCTAGTAAAGTACTCAGGATTAAGCTGCCGTCATCTTACGGGCTGAACACGGCTGGCGTCAAATGCCGGTCGGCGGGGTTATAGACCCGCAGACATTCCTCGAGCCTGGAGGCCACCGTTAGCGTCTCTTACAGGGGCGGGCAAACAGTGTTCGTGCCGGGACCGTATACTCTAGCCCATGCTCCACTCCCTGACGCTGACCGAACTGGCGCGGGCGTACCGGACGGGTGAGCTGCGCGCTGTGGAGGTGACGCGAGCATTTCTGGAGCGCCTCGAGCCCGGCCCCGTCTACCGCCTCGTCACCGCCCAGCGCGCGCTCTCCCAAGCCGAGCGCGCCGACGCCATGTTCGCCCAAGGCCGCGACTATGGCCCGCTGCAAGGTATTCCAGTCGCCCTCAAAGACCTGATGGACACAAAAGGCGACGTGACGGCGGCGGGTGCCAAGGTCTTTTTACGCAACCCGCCCGCCGTACGGGACTGTCCGGCGGCGGCGCGCTTAGACGCGGCGGGAGCGGTTTTTTTGGGCAAGACGAACATGACCGAGCTGGCGTTTTCGGGTCTCGGCCTAAACCCGCACTTCGGCACACCCGGCAACGCCCTCGACCCGGCGCGCGTCCCCGGCGGCTCGTCGTCGGGAGCGGGGGTCGCGGTCGCGTCCGGCTTGGCGGCCGCAGCGGTCGGCTCGGACACGGGCGGGTCGGTGCGAATTCCGGCGGCGTTTGGCGGGCTCGTGGGCCTTAAAACGACCGATGGAACCGTTCCGACAGACGGTTGCGTAGCGCTCTCGACCACGCTCGACACGCTCGGCCCGATTACCCACACGGTAGAGGACGCCTGGCACCTGTTGCGCGTGCTGGCGGGGGAGGTGCCCACGCCGTTTGCGCCGGGCGACGTCAAGGGTCTGCGGCTGCTCGCGCCGAGCACGGTGTTGCAAGAGGGTTTAGAGACCGAGGTGGCAGCGGCGTTCGGGCGGGCGTGTGAGCGGTTGATCGCGCGTGGGGCGACGGTCGAAACCTGTGAGCTGCCCGTGTTAGCGGAGATCAGCGGCCTCTACGGGCGCTACGGCTCCTTCGCGGCGCTCGAGTCCTTAGCGCTCTACGAGGACCTGTTGGGGCGCGAAGGGGCAAACTTCGACCCCCGCGTCGCGGCGCGCATCCTGCAAGGCCGCTCCCGCACGGCTACCGACTACATCCGTTTAGGGTATGAGCGGAGGCGGCTACAACGTGAGTTCTGGGGTGCCTGTAGGGGATTTGACGCGGTGCTCGCGCCGACCGTCGCCATCTTGCCGCCCAAAGTGACCGACTTGGAAACGGACGCTGCCTACTACGCCACCAACGCTGCTGTTTTGCGAAATACCACGGTCTTTAACATCCTGGGTGGTCCGGCTGTGAGCGTCCCGTGCGGCGAGATGGTCGGGATGATGATCGCGGCGAGGCCGCAGCAGGAGGCGTTGGTGTTGACGGTAGCGCGCGCGTTAGAGGCTTGATGGTCGGGGTAATCCCCCTCAAGCCGTTGCCGGAGCTCGCGTCAAAGGCCGCCTAAGTAGCGCCCTAACGTAGCGCTTTGTGGCGCACAAGACCTAGAGGTGAACCTATCCCTTTATAGCTTGGTCGGCACTAGGCGAGCAAAGTTTGATGGTGAGCCTACATAAAACGGCGTTACCTCACCTACACCCACTGATGCACCTCCGGACGATCTAGGTCGGGACGTACAGGGCACGCGTCATAAGTCCGACAGCGACCACCGACAGGGCGAAGCCGAGCAGGGCCAAGCGTTGGGCAGGCCGAACGTTTCGAGTCGTGCTCACGCGGCGTAGGGCCGGGCGGAGCGCTCCGTCGCCGATGCCGAGCAGCGCCAGGGCGATGACAAAACACGCGACGATGATACCGCCCCACTCTCCCTGAAAAAGCCGGTCGAAGCCGCGCGTCCGCGTCACTAGCAGTAGGCCGAAAAAGATCGTCGCCGTACCCGCGTAGGTCAGTACCCGCACCGTTGTTTCCGTAAGCCGCTCGAGGGGCGCACTCTTACCTTTTGCCAAGGTGGGAATGAGCAGAAACGCCAGCACCAGGTAACCGCCCAGCCAGAGAGCGCCGCCCACTACGTGGCCGTAACGCACGAGCCACGTTAGGGTCGCCGCCAGGGTCATGCCCGAACCTCGGCTGCGTCCGCACCTTGGGCAAGGCTTCTGAGGATCACCCGCTCGCCGATAAACGCGCCGAGCGGCCCGCCGGAAAACACCGTCGCCGCCAGAAACCACCAGCCCCAAAGTCCGTCCGCCGCGCCGGTGTAGGTGAGCACTACCAAGAGCAAAAAGTTGCCGCCGTGAACAGGGCCCAGCACGCTTACCAGGTCGCGCCGGTCGAGGAGCGAAGCGCTCACCAGGGCGACGAGCAGAAGCGCGTCGGCTAGGGCAACCCAGCGCACGAGATAGAGGCGGCGGCGAACGGTGTCCGGCGTCGGGGCGGCGTCCGTCACCTAGAGCCCGCGCAGTTCAGTGCCGCAACGTCAGAGGAGGAACCGTTCGGCACCGAACGCTTACCCCCCACGGCTTCACCATCGTCCCCCAGCACCTCGTAAGGTGCCACCACGGCGAGCGGATCAAACCCACCAAACAAAGCAATTTGTGCCAGCATCGTTCACCTCGGTTGGAATTGGTTTAGCAGAAGAGTCCTAGTGAGACGCCGCAAAGCTCATCGCATTATGGGCTCCTCTCAAGCAAAAATAGCACATCCGTGCTATTCCTTGTGGGGATGAACATCCGAGATGGGACGCTGTGGTGTGGTAAAGAGGCGATAAACGGGTCCGCAACAACTTGCCGACGCATCCTGGTGCGCGGGCTCGAGCCCAATGATCGAAAGGGTGGTCGCCGGTAATGCGCGCGTCTCACGCGTAACGGTAATGTCCTAACGATTGGGTTCAGGCTCGCGGCTGCCTTACCCCTTCGTGCTCGGCCTGTGCGGTGTGGCTGTGCAGGAGCGCTGTTCGCACCTTTGTAGGCAAGGGACGCCTCGCCTGCGGATTGACCCAACAGGCCACCCCCTCGACCTCGTTTAGCTGCGGGGGCCGCACGAGCACCTCACTAAGCCGCCTGTAGTGACTGAAGAAGTCGGCGCGGTCTCGAAACCCATGTCGCGCCACCAAGTTTGGGTCGTTGCGCTCGGCACGGTGTTGGACGCCGAGCATGACGGCGTGGAGGTCTTGCGCGGAGCACGGAGCGTCAAGGCCGACGATAAGGACGTTGCTGTGCTGCCCCGACAATTGCCCCAATTTGCCGCAAACTGTAGCGCCGAGGCGTTCAGCTACATGCGACGTTTGTTCCCGGGCGAGCGTTGGGGTTCTGTCCGTGGCGGGCCGCTGCCGTGTGACCTCGAGCATGAATGTCAGGCTGGTGGTAAATGTTACCGCGTAGTCCGGACACCGCGCCCCTTCACACCCCTGCGGTTCGTATACCACACTCAAGGACCGTTCTCGCAGGAGCAGGTAGGCCGTCTCGAGTTCAAGCCGCAGGTCGTGTAGGCTCTCCTGCTCGCGCGCCCCCCGCAGCTTCTTGCGGATTTTGCTGCGAAAGGCGGTGACGAAGGCCATGAACCGACGCGAAGCCAACCACGTCGCCATAGGTGGAAAGAGCACATGCGACTGCCCGTCGAAGAGGTAGGTAAGCAGTTCGTCGGTCGACATCGCAATGCTCGGGCTAGAATCTCAGTTACAAGTGTACCTCATAGAGGTCGTGTGTCTTTTAAGCGTAGGCTTGAGGGGTGTGCAAGAGCTTGTCGGCCCCAAGGAGGTGAAACGGTGACTGGCGACGTTAACGACTACCAATCTCGTGGTGCAAGAGCCCTTGTTTTGCTCCATGAGCAACACCTGCGTGGCTGCTTGGAAGTTTGGAAACAGGCAAAAGCAGCTAACATTAAACTCCCTGAGACAGACGATGAAAACTATCAGTCTTTAGAGACGCTGCTCAAGCATATTTTACGTTCGGCAGGGAATTACATGGTTTCAATATGCAAGAACCTCGAGCTACCCGACCCTGAGATCAAACCCGTGCCGGGGGTTGCCATCATCGAAGCCGAAGCAGACAGCTACCTCAAGCGCGTCTTGGAACGCTGGCGTTTACCCCTCGCCGATGTCTTAGACGAGAGGCTCGAGCCTGAGCCCGAAAGCTACTTCCCCGGTATGCCCTACTGGATCGACGCGATGCTGGAACACGCCGTCATGCACCCCATCCGCCATGAATTTCAGTTAAAAGAACTTATTCAAAGGCAGTCGGATTGATCGCGTCCTCATCAGGTGGGTCAAGGCTCTACCCTGCGCGCAGTAGGTGGGGGTGAGAAGTCCTTTGGCGAACACCTGAGCGCTTTTTTTTATGCGTAAGTCTTTTCTGCGCCAGCTGTGTCAGCTCTGGGGCACAATCGGCTTTCTCCACCGGGTCAGCTCATCGCACTGTAGATAGGATACCGTCAGAGCGTCTCCGCAGCGGCGCTCGAGCCCTCGACCCACCGCGCACCGTCCTGCGTAACCTCGAGCTTCCACACCGGCAACGTTTCTTTCAGCCGGTCGATAGCGGCGTGCGTAGCGAGCAGCGCGTCCTTGCGGTGCTTTGAGGACACCACGATCATGATCGACGCTTCTCCCGGCTCGAGCCTTCCCAAACGGTGCGCGAAGACGACGCGGCCCAGCTCGAAGCGTCCGCGCAGTTCGGTTGCGGCGCGCTTCATCTGCGCGAAGATCATCGCCTCGTACCCCTGATAGTCGATGTAGCGGACCACATGACCAAGGTTGGGCGTGCGCACCGTGCCGATAAAGCTGCCCACTGCCCCGAACGCCGGGGCCGTCACCAGCGCGACGTAACGGGACAGCTCGAGGGGGTCCTCGGTGACGAAAAAGTGGTCGTCCTCGGAGGGGTCGTCGTCACCCGAACCACCTGCGACCGGCGGGAAAAAGGCGAGCGTGTCGCCCGCGTGGAGCGTCTCATCGGGAGACGCGTAGGTTTCATCAATGGCCGCGAGCGCGCCTTTAAGCTTTAGCTCAGGATGATCGGCTTCGAGCTTTTCGGCGGCGTCTCGGACCGTGGCACCGTCGGGAAGCTCGAGCCTCACGGCTTTTTGCCCGACCTGCTCACGGTAGACCGCGAAAAGTAATATCTCCAGCGTCATAAAAGAAGCGTATCAGTTGGGCGTTTCGGCGGTGGTCGCGGTGACCGTCTCGGTAACACCCCGCGCGATCATCAGCGTTTTCGGGTAGCGCATCCTCAGGGGACCTAGCAGCAACATTCCGGCCCGACCGCTGCCGAACTCGAGCTGCGCCGACACGAGCGCCAGCGACTCCTCGAAAACGAGCGCGAGCGCTTCGGCGGTGGCCGCAGGCGCTTCAACCTTGTCGAGCACCCGTTTTACAAAGTCCGGGTCGGCGGATTCGGGTTCGCTAAAGAGATATTTGAGGCCGCCCGAAAAAACGCGTGGGGCGCGCAGCTGCGGCCACGCTTCGGCGAGCGCCCGGTAGGTGCGGGCGACGTCGCTCTCGGCGCGTCCGGCGATGTCCGAGAGCGCCTGCGGCACCTCGCGCACCGGCAGCGTCAGGCGGCGGAGGCTGCTCTCGGCCTCGAGCAGGTCGCCCTCCGAGGGTGTCGGGGAGAGTTCTAGCGCCAGCTGCCGGATAAGGCCGTTTTCCAGCACCACCACAGCCAGGGTGCGGCGGCTCGACAGGGCCGACAGATGCACCTCCAGAAGCTGCACCTCGTCGTCGGTCGGCAGGGTGACGACCACGGCGTAGCCGGACAGCTCGGCGGTGATGTGGGCAACCCGTTCTAACAGCCCTTCGCCGTGGGCACCACGAAAATTTTGGAGGAGCAGCGCTCGCTGCGCTTCGGGAAGCGTCTGCGGCGGCAAGAACTTGCGGGCGTAGCGGCGGTAACCCCGGGTGCTCGGTACCCGCCCGGCCGACGTGTGCGGCTGCACCAGATAACCGGCCTCCTCGAGGACCGAGAACTCATTTCGCACGGTGGCGCTGCTGACCCGTAACCGCTCGGCGATCACCGACGACGGCACCGGTTTGGCCGAACTGATATGGCACTCGGCGACGAGCTCGAGAATCTGCTCAGTGCGGGGGTTCACCCTTTAGAGTGTACCACCCCCGTTAAAGGGCAATAGTGGCACTCGTGCAGGCTTACAGAGACTATGACCGTATGACGCGGGTTGCCGGTATCACTAGTCCGCCCTGAGAAAGTCCAACACGCCCAGCGTCAGCGTCTCGACCGCTACTTGCAAACAGCCTTCGTCGAGGTCGAAGCGCGGGTGATGGTGCGGTTTGTCCGCCCCTACCGCCTCGTTGCGCCCACCCACGAAGAAGTAGCAGCCCGGTGCCCTCTGAAGCCACAGCGACATGTCGTCGCCGCCCATCGTCTTGGCGCTCTCGACGACGTTCTCGGCCCCCACGATCCCTCCTGCGACGCGCCGGAGCCGCGCGGTCATGGCGTCGTCGTTGACTACGGCAGGCGATTCGTCGATCCAAGCGAACGTCACCGAACCGCGCAGACCTTCGGCCACGCTGCGGGGCAGCATCTCCAAGCGGGCCTTGAGGTGCGCGCGCGTCTCCGGCAAAAAGGTGCGGAGCGTGCCCTTGAGTTCGACCTCTTCGGGGATGATGTTGTAGGCGGTGCCGCCGTGGACGCTCGTCATGCTCACGACCGCGCTGTCCTGCGGGTCGGTCTCACGGGCGACGAGCGTTTGCAGCGCCCCGACGAGTCCGGCGGCGATGACCACCGGGTCGACGCACAGGTGCGGTTTAGCGGCGTGTCCGCCGGAGCCACGCACGAGCACGCGAAACGAGTCGGTCGCCGCCATCGACGGCCCTGCCCGAAGCGCCACGGTCCCAAGCGGATATTCGGACGACAGGTGCAGACCGATAGTTGCGTCCGGCGTCAATCCGGTGAGGGCACCATCCTCGAGCATCGCCGCCGCGCCGCCGACCATCTCCTCTGCGGGTTGAAAGACGAACACGACGCGGCCCGCGAGGCTGTCCCTGCGCCCGGTTAAAATTTTAGCGACCGACAAGAGCACTGCTGCGTGCCCGTCGTGACCGCAAGCGTGCATCTTGCCCATAATCTGCGAGCGGTAAGAGACGTCTTTCTCGTCGTGGATGGGCAGCGCGTCGATGTCGGCGCGGGCCAGCACCGTGCGCCCCGGCCGGGCACCCTCCAAAACGGCGACGACCCCCGTCCGAGCGACGCCGCGCCGGACGGCTAAGCCGAGCGCCTCCAACTTGTCGGCGATGATGCCAGAAGTCCGCAATTCTTCAAAGGCGATCTCGGGGTGCATGTGAAAATCGCGGCGCTGGGCCACGGTCTCCTCGAAAACAGCCTCTGCGGCCTCACGAATGGTGTGTTGCTGGGCGATGCTCACGGTACCTCCTCAAAAGTCAATCCTACACCCGTTTCGTGACGCCCTCTCGCCTACCGACGTCACGCTCAGCGGGTCACATGCGTACGCGCGCCTTCCCGAAGCGCCGTTTATCCAGGAACACTTAGTAGGTCTAAAGACCCGGCGTCAGTCGCTGGCTACTGGAGCGACCACCGCTAACGGTTTGCGCTCATAGCCAAACACGCGCAAGAAAAACTGCATTGTCGGGCCGATGAGGACCGCGAACACCACCGTTCCCAAACCGACCGCGCCACCCAGCAAAAACCCCGTAGCCAGCACCATCAGCTCGAGGCCGCCCCGCGTCACGCGGACGCTGCGCCTGAGTCTGAGTGCACTTCCGAGCACCAGGTCGTCGCGCGGCCCCGCCCCGAATCCTGCTGTGATGTAGAGGCCGATAGCCAGCCCCATCAGCATGACGCCCGCGACAAAGGTCACGACACCCCAGCCCCACGCGCCCGCCGCGACGGTAGGCATCCACGATTGTGCCCCGAAAAAGTCGATCCAGGGGCCGACCAAAAGCATGTTGAGCGCCGTTCCCAAACCCGGTCGCAGACGCAGCACAAAGAAATTAAAGACGATGAGCCCCAGGCCGATGAGCTGGGTTGTGCGCCCGAACGACAGGCCCGTCAGCCCGCTTACCCCCTCGTGCAGAACCGACCAGGGGTCGAGGCCCAGGTTAGCGCGGAGCATAAGCGAGATGGCGACGCCGAAAACCATAAGCCCGAGGTTGAGCTGAACTACTCTGCGCCAGAAGTCGAAAGTTACTAGGGATGTTACAAAAGGGTTTGTGATGGAAAGAAAGCGTTGCGCCACGAAAGCCAGTGTAAGGCGGTGGCTAGCCCTACAGGGTTGCAAACGTGACGTAGGCCTCCTTGATGCCCAAAGTCGGCGACCTGGTAAGAACGCTAATGCCCGTTGAACCTACCTTCAGCGCCAAAGCGCCATCTAGAGGTTTTGACGTATAGGCAGCAGCCATCACGGCGTAACAGCTTCATCGCAGTTTGGGTGGGGGCTGAATTCCATCGAGTCAGCCCCCACCATCTTATGCAACCGAACTACCTACGGGGCTGCCACCGCCTGTACGTTAGGTCTAGGCGCTTGCATAACAAGCTCGTGATTCATCATCCCGGCAGCTTTAGCCCCGCTCGCCGCAGCCATAATGACCGCGTGCATCGGACTTACCATGTCGCCTGCGGCGTAAACGCCCGGCACACTTGTTTGGCCCATCTCGTCCGCCACGATCCGTGATCCGTCATCACTCAGGGCACAGCCAAGTTGCTCATGCAGGTCACCACGTAAACTCATCGGAGGACGCATGAAAACAGCTTGGCGTGCCACACGCTGGCTATTTGAAAGATGCAGGGTGCTCAGTTCACCGCCCCGGCGCTCATACTCGGTGACTTCGGCCTCGACGACCCCTATACTCCGCGCCTCAAGGTCATTGAGCTGGTCGTCGGTCAGGGTTGTGTTTTCGCCTGTGATCAGGACGAGATCACGGCTCCAGTTTTGGATCATGCGGGCGTACCCATAACCTGTGTCGCCGTCACCTAAAACGGCGAGCGGCGCGTCCCGGACTTCCCAGCCGTGGCAGTAGGGGCAGGTAAACACGCTTTTTCCCCACAACTCGCGCAAGCCCGGTATGTTGGGAAGATCGTCCGACACGCCGGTAGCCAGCAGCACGCGCTCGGCAGAGAGCGGTTCACCGGCGGCTAAAGCGAGCTGAAATACCCCTTTACTGCCTCCTGCTTTGGTCACGCGGGTGTTGAGTAAACGAACGCCGTAAGGCTCGAGCTGCTCCCGTCCGATGCGGCGCAACTCATCAGGCGGGGTGCCGTCGCGGGTGTAGATGTTGTGGGCGTGGCCCGCGGGTGCGTTGCGGGGGGTGCCGTCGTCGATTAGGGCGACGCTGCGGCGCGCGCGGCCAAGGGTGAGGGCGGCGCTCAGTCCGGCGTTACTGCCGCCGATAACGGCGACATCCACGTGTAAGGGGTTCATGGCTACTCCTAAAAACAATTGCTAGATGGTGACAAGCAACATCGGCTTGCCTTCGTGGGCAGTTCTAGGAGTAGCGTCTAGCTCGAGTCTTGAAGCTTGTAAAGGCAACGGGAGCAAGTGCACCGCACAGTCGGAACGGCGTGAAGCGTCTTGTAGCAAGGCTTTAATGATAACACGTTATCATTATGACGAACTTGGCACCGAAGCTAGGTAAGGTGGGATACGCGGCCGAAGTAGCGAAAGCATTTTGGCCTGAACACGCGCTCGCTACCGCACAGCCAGCTCACTACGCAAAAGGCTTTGCAGCGCGTCCGCGGCGGCGTCGGCCATGAGGTCCAGATAACGTTCGGCGGTGGGCGTAGCGGTACCCGTTAAGGTGTCGCAGGCTTGGTGGTAGCAGCTGTCATAGGCCGAACCGGCTCGCCCTCCGTAGCTGCGCGCCTCGGAGGGCGATTTGGTGCCGCTCGCGCCGCTAAAAAGTCCCGCGACGGGCACGCCCGCCGCCTCGAACGGCGCGTGATCGGACGCGCCTCCGATGCTGTCGGGGAGCAGCGTCAGGTTCTGGGCAGCGAAGGTTTCCCTAAAAAGCGCGGTCAGCGCCGGGTCGCCGTAGACAAAGGGCGCGGCGTTGGGTGAGCTGACCATATCGAAGTTGAGGTACGCGCGAATGCTCCCTAGTTCGGCGGGGGAAAGTTCCGAGACGTAGTGCTCCGACCCCAGCAGGCCCAGCTCCTCAGCGCCCCAGAAGGCGAACCGCACCCTGCCTACGTCACCTGTTTGGGCGAGCTCAAGGGCCAGCTCGAGCACCAGCGCGCTGCCGCTGCCGTTGTCGTTGATCCCCGGCCCCTCCGGCACCGAATCCAGGTGTGCGCCGACCATCACAACCGGGCTGGTGCTTGCAGAGCTTTCCGCGATGACGTTGGCCGTCTGGCGCTGCTCCCGTGAGACGCGCAGGTCCAAAGCGACTCGGACCACGCCGCGCTCCAGTTGCTCCAAAAGCTGAGCGCCTACAGCCCGCGTCAGCCCGGCCGTCGGTACGGTTTCGGTGACGGGCGCGTCGCCGAGCGAGCCGCTAAAGGCTTCTGTAGCGGGCTCCGCGGCGCTGTTGTAGACGAGGACGGCCCTCGCCCCGGCCTGGGCCGCGTTCTGTGATTTGACGCCGAAGGTGCACACCCCGCGTTCTACTACCACGACGGTTCCCCGCGCCCCCGCAAAGTCTTCCGGCGCGCAGCCGAGCGGGTCGGTCGGTACCGTCAGCCGTGCTTGCAGTCCGGACGCCGGGGTGTTGAGTGAGCCCTCCATCACGACGGGGGAGAGGTCTATGCTGCCGTCCCTTACCGTGCGACCCGTTTCGGCCAAGGTTTTGCTGAACGTGATTGTAAAGGGTTGGAACCGCACCCGGTAGCCCGCTCGTTGCAACGTCCTCTCTACGTAGCGCGCCGAAGCCGCGTAGCCGGGTGTCGCGGCGGCGCGGGTGCCGTTATGCTCGTCCGCGATCCGCTGAAACGCGGCCATATGCGTGCGGACGCCCTCGGGGGTGACGGCGTCGGCTAGTTGGACCCCTTGAGCCGAGGTGAGAGGTGTGATTAAGAGCGCGAGTACGGCGAGGTGACCCCGCAAATTAGGCTGTCGCATCGCCTTTTATTGTCGCACGTAAGGGACGAGAGCGGATAAGCCGAAGCTGAGAGGTCGTGTATGCTGAGGCGAGATGACCGCGCTCGCCCGCTTTCGCGCTGAGAAAGATGCGTATTTTAGAGAAGGTCCCAACTCGCCGGTTGAAGATGCGACGTTTCCAGGGCTCCTCTACTACCCGCCGTCAGAGGCGCACGTCGTTATGGCGGCACTCGAGCCCATGAAAGCGCGTGAGGTCTCGCTGTTAGCGACGAGCACCGGTGACGAGCAGCCGTATTTGCGCGTAGCCCGCGCGATGTTTGAGTTGGGAGGCCAGCCGTGCGCGCTGACACTCTTCCGGCCGACGTTTGGGGACAGCCAGCGGTTTTTTATACCGTTTCAAGACGCGACCAGCGGCACCCAGACCTACGCGGCGGGACGCTACCTCGAGGCTGACCTTCTCCCGGATGGGCGCGTCTTGCTCGACTTCAACTACGCGTATGCGCCCTTTTGCGCCTACTCTGCGCGCTACCGCTGCCCGCTGCCGCCCGCTGAAAACCGGCTCCCGGTGCCTGTCTACGCCGGTGAACGGCTCTAGCTGGCAGGTTTATATGTTGCGCTGCCGGAACGGGGCGCTCTATACGGGCGTCACGACCGACGTCGCGCGCCGCCTGAAAGCCCACAATGCCGGGCGCGGCGCGGCGTACCTACGCCTAAACGGCCCCGGCGAACTCGTCTACTTAGAGGTCGCTGCGGGCCATTCGGAGGCGCTCAGGCGCGAGGCCGCCATCAAGCGGTACCCGAGACAAAAAAAGCTCCGCCTCCTTGCCCAAACCACCAATCTGTTGAGGTCCTGATGCCCAAACAACCCGTGCGAATCGTTGTCGGTCTCCTGTTTATCGTGCTGGGTGCGCTGCACTTCGTCCGTCCCGGATTTTACACGCCGATCATGCCGCCGTACTTTCCCGCACCGCTTTTCTGGGTGCTCCTGAGCGGCGTGTTGGAAGTTCTGGGCGGCTTGGGGCTCCCCCTGAGGCGCTTCCGGCGGCGGGCGGCCTACGGGCTGGCCCTCCTGATGGTGGCGTTCTTGCCGGTGCACCTGCACATGCTCTTTTGCCCCGCGGACGTTGGCGCGGAGGCTATCGCGCCGTTTCTACTCTTTTGGCGTCTGGCGTTTCAGTTCGTCCTCATCGTCATGTTCGTGTGGCTCGCCGAGGACGCCTAGTGAATGCCTTGGACCTTATTCGCGCACCCAACCTAGCTGTGCCGCACGGCTTTACCACCCGGACGGGCGGGGTCAGCGGCGCACCCTATGAGAGTCTCAATCTAGGCCTCTCGAGTGGTGACAACGAAGCGCCCGTAACCGAGAATCGCCGCCGGGTGCTCGCCGCTTTCGGGGTTGATAAGACCGGGGTGTGCGCGTTTAGTCAGGTTCACGGCGCGCGCGTCCTTATCGGTCGTCCGAGCTGGTTCGAGGAGGAGGCCGATGCCGCCGTCACGGATATAAAGGGGCTGGTGCTCGTGGTCAGCACTGCCGACTGTCTGCCGGTGCTCTTTTACGATCCGGTGACGGGCGCGGTCGGGGCGGCGCACTGCGGTTGGCGCGGGACGGTGGAAGGGATTGCGGGGAAGACGCTGGTGAAGATGGCGACGCTTTACGGTACCGACCCCGCCGACGTGCAGGTCGCCTTCGGTCCCTCCATCCTGGCAGCCAACTACCAAGTCGGGGCGGAGGTCGTCGCCGCGTTTCTAGGTGCCGGGTTTCCCGAACACGTCGCCACCCCGGACGGCACCGGACGGTTTCTCCTGGACGTTGCCGCCGCCAACCGCTGGCTGCTGCTAAAAGATGGGGTACAGCCTGCGAACGTGTGGGAGAGCGGCCTTTGCACCTACGGCGACCCGGCGCGCTTTTACTCGCACCGCCGCGACGACGGGAGGACCGGGCGACACTGGGCGATAATTCAGAAGCAACGAAGGTTTGACTACGAGCAGTGAGTAAACACCTTAACTCGTTGCTTATACGCTCATTGAACTAAGATGCAGCATGACAGCGCCTACTTATACACCCGACGACAGCCCCCGGCTGCACGTCACCGAGGCGGGCACGCCCGGCGCACCGACGCTACTACTCCTCCACGCGGTCGCTACGAGTGGTTGGATGTGGGAGCGGCAGGCGGAACTGCTCAGCGACTTTCACCTGCTCATTCCCGATTTACCCGGCCACGGGGCGAGCAACACCGTGCCGTGGCGGTCGCTGGACGAGACCGTGAAGCTGCTGGCCGAGCTTGTCGCTCGGAAGGCAGAAGGCCCGGTGTATGTCGTCGGCTTGTCGCTCGGCGCGTATGTGGGCTTGCGCCTTACGGAGCACTTTCCGGAGCGCGTGGACCGGGCGGTGCTTTCGGGCGTGAACGTGCTGCCCTTCCCGAACGCCAGGGTTATGGGGCTCATGGGCTACATGATGCTGCCCTTTCTCAAGACGGACGCTTTTTTGAAGGCGAACGCCCGAGGTCTTCGCATCCCCGAGGTGCACTACGCAGGCTACCGCCGGAGCGCCAAGGCGATGTCACGGTGGGCTTACTTGAGCATTGGGCGTGAGCTTATGCGATTCGGCCTCCCAGCAGAAGTCGACCGCATCACCTGCCCGACCTTAGTCATCGCGGGCGAGCGCGAGCAGGCGCTCATCCGCGAGTCGGTCCCGCGCCTCACCGCCGTTTTGCCCGACGCCCAGGGGTACGTCGTGCCAGGTTTAGGCCACGGTTGGAGCGGCGAAGCGCCCGAGCTGTTTGCTCAGACCGTCCGGGCTTGGGTCACCGAGCAGCCGCTACCTAAGGAGCTTGTTGGGTTGGAGGACGCAGAGGTGGCGGTCGCTACGCCGTAACGACTACAGGGTGTCTTCACGTTGCCCGAGCCGGACTGCACCGCGCGCAACTACGCGTTTACCGGAGGCCGCTGCGTCGATGACGTTTTGATGGGAAACAACCCCCTTAGCGCCTACGCATTCTCTCGAGTGGTTGACTTGAACCCAGCTATCGGTGCAGGGGGGCCGGACCCTCTAAACTGGCCCTATGAAGAAACTTTTAGAGACGATGAGACGGCTTCGCGCCCCGGACGGCTGCCCCTGGGACCGCGAGCAGACGCACGAGAGTTTGCGGCCCTACTTGCTCGAGGAGGCCGCCGAAGCCGTAGACGCCCTCGCTACCGCCGACCCCATGATCATGGCCGACGAACTCGGGGACGTGCTCTTACAGGTTGCTTTCCACGCGGTTGTCGCGGAGGAGGCTGGGACCTTCGGGTATGAGCACATCGAGGCGAGCATCGTCGGCAAGCTCGTCCGGCGTCACCCGCACATCTTCGAGGGGGTGCAGGTGACAGGCGCGGATGAGGTGAAGCGCAACTGGGACCGGATCAAGCGTGAGGAGCGGGGCGGAACCGAGCTGTCTCCCGCCGACCGGGTACCACGCGGCCTGCCCGCGCTTATGCGCGCCGCCGAGTTGGGCAAAAAGTTGGGGTGGGAGCCGGGTGGGGCGGAGGCTGTGGTGAGGGCGCTGGAGCCCACCCAACCCACGCTAACCGAAGAGGCCGTCGGTGAACTTCTTTTAGCGGTCGTCGACTACGCCCGCGCCGCCGGAGTGGACCCCGAACTGGCCTTGCGAAGGGCCGCCGACGCCCGCGCCGGGTTGTAAAGCGCACCCTGGCAGCCTATGAAAACCATACTGTGACACTCGATTACCTGTGACTCCTGACTATAACGCGCTCTTTAGCGCGTTACGTAAAGATTTGGGGGCGCGGCCCCACGAGACACTTGACTTTCCCGGCTTCCGCCGCGCCGCCGTGCTGGTTCCCGTGCTGCGCGCCGCCGACGGGCTGCACCTGCTCTTCACCGTGCGGAGCAGCGGTCTCTTGAACCACGCGGGACAGATCGCCTTTCCGGGGGGACGGCTCGAGCTCGGGGAGAGCGCCTCGGGGGCTGCGAGGCGAGAGACGTTTGAAGAAACAGGTTTGGAGGTTTCCGAAACAGCACTTTTAGGCAGGCTGCACGATCACCCGTCGCCCGCACGTTATGTGGTGACGCCGTTTGTGGGCGTCCTCGAGTGGCCGCAGGTGGTAAAGCCCAACCCCGGAGAGGTCGCCGAAACATTTACCATCCCCCTCGTGGAGCTTTTGGCGATCCGTCCGGAACGAGAGACCAGGCAGTTGGAGGGTCAGCGCCGCGTGGTCTACTCCTACGCGCACCGCAGCGCCGAGCAGGAGCGGCTGATCTGGGGCGTGACCGGCAACATCTTAGAGGACTTCTTGAGTATCATCGGCCCCCACGCGCCGCGCCAACCCGCCCCCTAAGCGGCCCCCAAGCGGTAGGCTTTACCATAGTCATACTCCCAAAGAGGGCGGGGTGAGGGTGAAAAACAGTTTTAAGGTAGTGCGGGCCGACGACAAGGTCACCTTCAACCTGGGGACGGTCGTCGAGTCGCTTCAGGGGGCGGGCCTGCTGACCGACGAGGCGATCCGGCTGGCCCGCGCGCTCGAAAAACACTACCGGCAGAAAAATGCCAAAGAGGTCAAGCTTGCGGCCCTGGTCAATACCTTAGGGGAGCTTGTCGAGGAGGCGCACGGCCCTGACGCCGCGGTGCGTTTTAGGGGGCAGCCGCCACCTTTCGCGCCCCTCAAGGTGAGAGACGAAGGGGGTGCCGAGGTCCCCTTCTCGCGCCGCAACCTGGCCGGGTCGCTAGAGAAGCAGGGCTACTCGTTTAAGGAGGCGAGCGCGCTGGCGCGGCAGATCGAGCAGGAGCTGCGGCGGGGCGGGTCGGACCTTATCACCCCGCCCGAGTTGGCGCGGCAGACGGCGCTGGCCGTCGGGGCGCGCTACGGGCACGAGGCGCGGGCGCGTTTCGAGGCGGCGCAGGGACAACCTTCGGAGCTGTGGGTGCGGCAACGGGACGGCGTGCGGGTACCGTACTCGAGGGGCATCTTGGCCCAGTCGCTGATGGCTCTGGGGCTTGGCCCGGAGCTGTCACACCAACTCGCCAAACGCGCCGAGGTGATGCTCTGGCGGCTCGGGGAGCGCGAGCTGCCAGTCTCTGCGGTGCGGGCGAGCGTCAAACGGCTTCTGCTCCAAGAGGCCGGTGAGGAGTTCGTCCGCCGCTACGAACTGCTGCGCGCGCTGCGGCGGCCTGAAAGGCCGCTGATCATCCTTATCGGCGGCGCGCCGGGGGTCGGCAAATCAAACCTGGCCTCGGCCCTGGCGTACCGCCTGGGGCTGCCGCGCATCGTCTCGACCGACGCCATCCGACAGGCGCTGCGCTCACTTATCAGCCCCGAACTGAGCCCGGAGCTGCACACCTCGAGCTTTACCGCGTGGCGCGCCGAACTGCTCCCTTCGGAAAACCCCAAACCTAAACGTAAACGGGTCGTGCGCGGCTTTCAGCGGCAGGTGCAGCAGCTCACTGCGCCCCTGCACGCGATAATCAGCCGTAGCGTCGAGGAGGCGAGTTCTATCGTGATGGAGGGCATCCATCTGGTACCGGGATTTATCCCCCTGGACGGTTTCGAGGGGGCTACGGTCATCGAACTGGTGCTGACGGTCTCCGACCCTGAGCTGCACCAGAGCTATTTCGGGGTCCGCGAGGTGCAGACGCACTCCCGCCGCCACCGCGAGCACTACCTGGCGCACTTCGACGAGATTCGCATGATCCAAGACTTTTGCGCCGCGCAGGCCAAAGCCGAAGGCGTGCCGATCATCGAAGCCGGAAACTTCGACACGCTCGTCGAGGGGGCGATAGAGCACATCTTGAACGCGGCGCTGGCTGAGCGTACCGAGTCCCCTAGTGAGGAGACCTTGACCCCCGAACTCGCCGAAAGCTGACCGGCGCGGCGGCTGACGTGAGTTAGGCGTGACGTTGAATTCCCTCTTTATCGTTCCGGCAAGGGCTCGGGCGCGCCGTCTATAGCTGATTACTGTAGTGTTACCGAGACACCAGCCATAAAACTTCGCCCCAAAGTAGCTCTAGTTGGTCGCGCCTACTACCGGCGTGAGGGCGGCTTTTGGGACCTTCACGACCTAGCCTTGATGATGCTACGCTGACGAAGTGCGGCATCTCACGGTCTCTCGGGCGCTGAGTGTCTGGAACGGGCGGTTGGCGCTCTGCGCGGCGCTTTTTTGGACGCTTTTTTTGGGAGTGAGCGCCGCGCAGACAATTTCTTACACGGTCCAGGTTGCGGCGCTTTCGGATCAGGCGTCCGCCGAGGGGTTGCGGCGAAACCTGCGTGAGGCGGGTTATCCGGCCTACTTGGTGAGCGTGCCCGGTGACAGCCAGACTGTCTACCGCCTGCGCGTCGGCGCGTTCGCCGACCGCGAGGCGGCCCAAGCTTACGCGGCGGCCATGCGCGGCGTCGGCGGGACGGTACCCGTACCTGCACTTGCCGAGGGCATCCCACCCGACCTTATCCCGCTCGAGCCCAGGTTCGTCGCGCGCTACCCGGTTGCGCCCGACTTTGGGCGGCTCGAGGTCCTGCCGTGGGGCGACGCTGCCGTTTTACGAACCCAAGGATTTTTTGAGGCGGAACCGCTTATCGCCACCTACCGCGTGCTGAGTCGTGCGCTCGTAACGTCGCCGTTTTCGGCGTGGCGCGCCGCGCCTGTTCCCGGTGAGGCGCGCGTTTTGGAACGGGTCGCCAACCTGCCGCTTTTCGCGGCCGACGAGGCTGACGTGCTCCCGGATGGTGGCTTGACCTCCCTGGGGCAGGCGCGGCTTGCAGAGGCTGCCGAGGCGCTGAGTCTGACGCCCGAGCAGGTGCGCCCCTACATCTTTTACGAGTCCGGACGTGGCGCGCCGTTTCTGATCGTGGCCGAGCGTTTCGACCCCGTCAGCCGCACCGGCGGGCGCTATCCGGCCCTCGGCAACCCCGGCACGGCTCGGCCTTCTCCTGCGGGCCCGGCGCTGACCTGGTTTGGGCAGGCGGCACCCGAGTCGTTTCCAGAAGGGTTACCGGAGCCGCTTTTTTCGCTCCAGGCGGTTGTTCAAAAAGGCAAGATAGTACCGCCGCAGGGGAGGTTGACCGGCGACGGCTGGGGCGCACGCCGGGACGGACCCTACACGGCGCTTTCGGCGGGTTCCAGAACGTGGCGGGCGGTGGTCGGGCAACCGCTCTGGGCTGGGGGTGATTATTTACTCGTCTACGCGGGCGAGCAGGTGGTGCTCTACGAGGTCACCGCGCCCGTCCGCTGAGTGAGAACTTAAAACGTTGCGAGGTCGTGTAAACGGGTAGCCCTTTGTAGATCATGCCATAGGATATTGCATGGGTTCGTTCGGCGAACATCACGATTTAGTTGGGGTAACTACGGAGTAAAGGTTGTATTTGGCTCAACCTGCAAGCTATCTTCCAACACCTCAAAATTATGATGGCTAGCTCGGTATCCGTATGAAGTTGTGGGCGACTCGAGCCCAAAGCTTAAAAAGTTTTAGCCCGTCCTGCAACGGAGCTACACAGCAGGCAAGGTTTCGAGAAATGAGCCGTTCAGCTCGAGCACCTTTCGCGGTTGTTCTTTGGACGGGTTAAAGATCATAAAAAAGCACCGGTTGGTTGTGACCGGTGCTTGCAAGTGTTCAGGACGTTTTACGACGCGGCGGCTGCGCTCACGATATCCGCTTCGGAGGTCGAGATGTGAACGTGCGCCTCTTTTTCCGCCAAGTACCGCTCGGCCGCCATCGCCGCCCGCGTTCCGGCTCCGACGCTGGTAGCGAGCTGCCGGTAAACCTCGTCGGCGACGTCACCCGCTGCGAAGACGCCGGGAACGTTTGTATAGATGTCGTCTCTTACCTTGGCGTACCCGGTCTCGCTCAGCTCGATCACTTCGCCCAAATAGTCGGTGTTGGGGTTGTGGCCGACGTAGATGAATACGCCGTCGGTCTCCAGGATGCCGCGCTCACCTGTTTGAACGTTGCGCACCGCGACCCCGGTGACCTGCTCGTCGCCTACGACCGCCTCGACAACCGTGTCCCAGACCCAGACCAGTTTAGGGTTGGCGAAGGCGCGCCGCTGCGCCTCCTTGTTGGCGCGGAGTTCGCCGCGGCGGTGGATCACAGTCACCCTGTCGGCGAACTTGGTCAGGAACAACCCCTCTTCGACGGCTGCGTCGCCGCCGCCGACAACCACGACGTTTTTGCCTCGGTAGAAGAAGCCGTCGCAGGTCGCGCAGGTCGAGACGCCGCGGCCGTAGAACTCGTCCTCGCCGGGAACGCCTAAACGGCGTGGGGTCGCGCCCGTAGCGATGATCACAGCCCGCGTCCGGTACTCTCCGTCGTAGCCCGTGACCACGAACTCGTCACCCTGACGCGCCAGCCCCTGCACCTCTTCCATGAGAATTTTCGCGCCGAACTTCTCCGCTTGCCGCACCATCCGCTGCGACAGCTCGGGGCCGCTCACGGCCTCGTCGAAGCCGGGATAGTTCTCGACCTCCTCGGTCTGGGCGATCTGTCCGCCAGGGAGCCCTTTTTCTAGGATGAGCGTCGTGAGCTGGGCGCGGCCCGTGTAGATGCCTGCGGTCAGCCCGGCTGGGCCGCCGCCGATAATAACTACGTCTGCGTGTTGGGTTTTAGCTTCTGGCACAGGTTTCCTCCACGGCTTTGCGGCTTCTCGGCCGCAGCCGACACTATTAAAAATGTACCACGAGTGCTCGTGGTGGCCTGTCTAATCGTATACGAAGCGTGTAGGCGGTAAAAGAGGTGCGCGGCGTAGGCTTTTCGTGGAGTACGCCCTAAACTAAAAGGGTGCTGGATACGCTGATTATTGGAGCAGGGGCGGCGGGTTTGGCAGCGGCTCAAACCTTACAGCGGGCCGGACAAGCTGTGCAGGTGCTCGAGGCCAGGGAGCGCGTCGGAGGCCGCATCCTGAACGTTTCCGACCCGACCTTTCCCATCCCCTTGGATTTGGGCGCGGAGTTTATTCACGGTCAAGAAGCCGCCGACTCCCCTTGGTTGCAACTTGCCGGTGTGGTGCCGCTGGCTCAAGGGGGTAGGCAGCTGCTGCTTAGTGGCGAGCAGGTCACGGCGAGCGAAGGAATGTTCACCAAGGCGGGTAAGGTGCTGAGCGCAGTGGACGGGCTGCCCGAAGACCTCACGTTCGCCGACCTTTTGCGCCATCCTGTAACCGCTCATCTGGACGAGGACACAAAGCGTCTGGCGCGGACCTTGGTCGAGGGTTTCGACGCCGCCGACCCGACTCAGGCGAGCAGCCGGGCACTGGCGCGGGAGTGGGGAGGGGGCACCACGCAGGAGGATGGGCAGTTCCGACCCTCTGGCGGGTACGGGGCACTGCTGGAGGTTTTGCGGAGGGGCGTGCGCGTACAGCTTCACACCGAGGTGCGGGAGCTGCGCTGGAGGCGTGGGCAGGTCACCGTCACAGCTGAACGTTTCGGCGAGGCCTGTGACTTCAGGGCGCGGCGGGTTCTTATCACCCTACCCCTAAGCGTGTTACAGGCGGACGTGGTGCGGTTTTCGCCTCCGCTGGGCAAGGCGGACGCCCTAGCCAGATTGCGGATGGGCGGCGTGGTGAAAGCGGTGCTGCTGTTCGACACGCCGTTCTGGAGGGAGCGGTTCCCACAAGCCGTGTATTTCCACGCGCCCAAAGCCCCTTTCCCGACGTTTTGGACGCCCTCACCGCACCAGGTACCGCTGCTCAGCCTGTGGGCGGGCGGCCCCAAAGCGGAGGCGCTCCCTGGGCTCGGCCAGCGTGAGCTGGTGCGGGCGGCTCGGGAGAGCTTGAGAGCATTTTTCGGTGAACACCCGGCTCCGGCGGCGGTGCGCGTCTACGACTGGCAAGCCGACCCTTACGCGCGGGGCGCGTATTCGTATGTGGCAACCGGAGGGCTGGGGGCTAGAGCGCAACTGGCCGCGCCGGTAGAGGACACCCTATTTTTCGCCGGTGAGGCGACGCATGACGAGGCCGCGGGAACGGTTCACGGTGCGCTTGAGAGCGGCGTGCGCGCCGCGCGAGAAGTTCTGGCGGCGCGCTGATAGGCTTCGGCTCCTTCATCAAAGGTCTCGTCAGGCTTGGGTCGGGGTCTCGCCGCTGAGTAGCGTCATGGCGAGGGTCATCAGCTCCTCTTCGGTCACTTCGTCGGTCTCGAGCCTATCGCCGCTGCTCAGTCCGGCAGCAAACGCGAACCCCGACTCGCTGATGAGCACGCTCGCCCAGCTCAGCTCGAGTTCGGCCTCACGCTGCCAGTCGTCCGCCAAGTTTGCCAGCAGCGCCGCGCCTTTGGCTTCAGCTCGCAAATCGGCCACCTCTTCGCTAAGTCCGGGGTCGTAGGCGCTGACATCGGCGCCGTACTCGAGCGCGACAAAATCATCGTCGGCGGCTGAGAGTGTTTCAGCGAGTACAAAGCGCCGCCGCAAGGTCTCGGCGTCGTCCGCCGTCACGGGCACGCTCAGCAGGTACTCCCGGTCACCCGCGGTGGCGGCTAAAAGCAGACGGGCGTCGGTTTCGTTATCAGCTTCGCCTTCGCCTTCGTCCAAATACGGTTCGACGATCTCTTGCCCCGCCGTGGTCAGCGCGTAGAGTTCCAGGTTGACCGAACTTTCATAACCCTGCCGCTCGACCCAGCCCTGCGCGACGTAGCGTTCGGCGTCCGCAGCCTCGACCTGATCGGCGGTTTCACCTTCGTTATACAAGTACCAGGCGTCGTCGCCCCGACTGTGGACCAAAAATGCGCCGTAGTAGAGCGCCGTCAGGTCGATCTGTTGTGGTGTGGAAAGGCTCATCTCTACAGTCTTTCATATCGGGCTTTTGTACGGGGTCGTAGCGGGCGTCAGTTAGCAGTGACCTTGGCGTCCGGTGTAGCTTCAGGAGCGTAGCCAAAAAGCTGCCGTTCGCGGATCAGCGCGGCGACCCCCGGCGGCACCATCTCCTTCCACGAAGCGTCGTGCGCTCCGATTTTGGCGAGCACGTCGCGCGAGAAGATGTGCAGGTAGTCCTTGTTGTAAAAGTCAATCGACTCGATGTAGCCGTTTTCAACGAGGTGCGCGTAGAGGTTACGCAGGTGCGGCGCGACCTTGAGTTTTTGCACCGTGATGAGCTTGTGGGTGTCGGCTTCCTGGAGCGGATAGATGTAAAGCCGGGTGTCGTTTTTAAAAAGCCGTCCGAACGACTCTAGAATGCCGCCCTCGAGGTTTTCGTAGAACGACTCGTCAAAAAGCCCTTCCAAGCTCGGAATCCCCATGGTGATGGCAATGGGTTTTTTTGTGTAGCGCCGCAGATACGCCGCCAGCCGGTAGTACTCGAAGTAGTTCGAGATCAGCACCGTAGCGCCCGTAGCGGCGAGCACGTCGGCGCGGGCCAAGAAATCGTCGTAGTCGATCTCGCCCGTAGCCATAAGGTTTTTCATGGTGATCTCCATGAGTTCGACTGTAGCGCCCCCGTCCGCCTCGAGCTGCCCTTCAAACTGCCCACGCGCGCACGCGAGCATGTCCAAGTTGACGTGCGTCACCGGACGAAACGAACCACGTTCGACCAAGATCGGCTTTTTGTAAAGCACTTCGGACGGTTGCAGCACCTCGCTCTGCGCGGAGAACATGGCGGCGTCGCTAAGACCCAACTGCACGAGTTTAAGCGCCATCAGGCGATAATCGGTACCGCGAAAGGTGGGACCGGAAAAGGCGATCATATCGACCTCGATGCGCTCCGCCGAGAGATCATCGAGCAGACAGCGCATGAGCGTATCCGGCGAACTGCCGTCATGGTAAAAGAGCGCCCCGTAGATGAGGTTGACGCCCAAGATGCCGAGCGCCTCTTGCTGCGACAAGGTCTCCTTGTCGAGCATCCGCACGTGAATCACGATGCGGTTGGGTTCGGCTCCCGGTTCGGGCTGATAGCTGATACCCATCCAGCCGTGATACTCGCCCCCGGCCTTGTACCCACGGGCGACGACAGTGTTGGCGAAAACGAAAAAGTTGGTGTCGGCTCCCCGGCTGCCGAGCCGTTCGATCAACAAGTTGTACTCGTAGTCGAGCATCGTCTCGAGGCGCTGCCTTGAGACGTAACGCGGTGACTGCCCGTAGATCGCGTCCGAAACGGTCATGTCGTACGCCGAGATAGACTTGGCGATGGTTCCGGCGGCGGCTCCGGCCTGAAAAAACCATCTGACGACCTCCTGCCCCGCGCCGATCTCGGCAAAGGTTCCGTATTTGCTCCGGTCGAGGTTGACCTCGAGGGCTTTTTGCTGGGTGCCAATCTTTTTGTCGTCTTTCATCTCTCCCCCTGTCGGGCGGCTAGATTTTCCTCAGCTTATTGTATGGGAGCGTGGCTTACCTTGGTTTGGGGTACAGCTTGGCGCTGCTCTAGCACTGCTTCAGGAAATCCGTTGACCCCTGTGGGCTTGCGATTTCTAAACTGGTATGCTAGCCTCAAAGCAGTTTTAACAACTTTACGAAACCGCTTTCGTAGGCGTTTACGACCCTCGGGGCGCTGTGAAGGGCACAGGCGTGTCTAGCGGACGTGTCTCAATTAGAAGCGTAGCTAAAGCCGCGGGCGTCGCTATCGGTACGGTCTCAAAATCGCTCAACGGCGACCCGGAGATTTCCGAGGCGACTCGGGCGCGGGTGCAGCAGCTGGCGCGTGAACTCGGCTACCACCCGATGGCGCAGGCGCGGGGCCTCGCGCGGGGCCGCACCGGCAACGTAGCGGTCGCCGTACGCAGCGTGTTCCAACCCATTTTTACCAGCGCCTTTTACAGCGAGGTCTTGGCCGGAGTCGAAGCGGAGTTGGAGCGGCACGACCTCAACTTGCTCTTGACGAGCCTTAAACGCGGCGATGACCTTTTGCATCTCGCTTCCGAGCGCCGCGCCGATGGCATTTTATATATCGGCTACGACGTGGAGGCGGCGTTTTTGCGCGAGCTGAGCGCCAGCACGCCGCTCGTCGTGATCGACGGTGAAGCCGAGGGGCTCAGCAGCGTCGTCAGCCAAAACGTTGAGGGCAGCCGGGTGGCGACGCGGCACCTGTTGTCAAAGGGGCGGCGTCGCTTGGTGTTCGCGGCTATGACGCTCGCCCAACCCAACTTTAGGGCGCGCCACGTGGGCTTTGAGGAGGTGCTGCGTGAGGCGGGGTTGGGGTCCGGCCCGGTCGTTGAGGGCAGGAGTTTTGCCGACCTTTACGGCGCGCTTCACGCCCTTTTTGCGAGCTACCGCCCGGACGGCGTCGTCTGCGCAAACGACGCGGTGGGCTACTCGGTGGTGCAGGTTTTGGAGACCCTCGGGGTCCGGGTGCCGGAAGATGTGTCCGTGGTCGGTTACGACGGCACCACCGGGGCCGAACACCGCAAGACGCGGCTCACCACGGTGGCGGTGGACAAGCAGGAACTCGGCGCAGCGGGAGTACGGGTTTTGCTCAGGCAGATCCAGAACCCGGAGGCCCCGCCGCAGCAGGTCGTGGTTCCGACGCAGCTCGAGCCGGGGGACACCTCATGAGCCCGTAGCCAGTAGAGGAGGTCAGGACTTAAAGCCCGCCCGAAGTGACTCTATATGAAAGTACTCCCGTAAAAAGCGCCCCTGCCCAAGAAGTGACCCACACTCTTTTTAGGAGAGACCGAATGAAACAGATACGCACGCTGACGCTGCTCGCCGCCGCCTTTTTGGGCGTCGCCGCCGCGCAGAACCCTCCACGCGACGAAACGCTGTATATCACCGGACATCAGTGGGGACCGCCCAGCTCTTTTAACCCGGTCGGCCCGGTACGCGCCTGGCCGGTCAACGAAGGGGGTGGGTTCAACCTCATCTACGAGTCGCTCTTCACCTTTAACCTAGTGACCGGCGAACTCGATCCGCGTCTCGGGGCCAGCTTGGAAGAGGGCGAAGACGCGTTTGTCGTGACCCTGCAAGAGGGCACCGCGTTCCAAGACGGCGAGCCGCTCACCAGCGAAGACGTCGTGTATGCTTACGAACTGGGTCAGCGGCAGGGAGTCGAGTACGCGTCGTTTTGGGATTACGTGACGGCGGTCGAGGCGACTGATGAGCGCACGATTACCTTCACGCTGAACCAGGAACGCCTCAACTTGGGGCTGGTACGCAACTTTCTTACCTCGGTAGCTATCTTGCCCGAGCACATCTGGTCGGGCTTGGAGGAACAAGAGGCGTCGCTGGTCCAGTTTGCCAACCTCGAGCCGGTCGGCTCCGGGCCGTACACGCTCTCGAGCGCCAACAACGAGCGCATCATCTTAGAGCGCGCGCCGGACTACTGGGGCGAAGCGGTCTACGGCCTGCCCGCACCCACCTACCTCGTTCACCCGATCTTCGCCTCAAACGACGCCGCCAACCTGGCCTTCTCGCAGGGGCAGCTTGACCTGTCGCAGAACTTTATTCCCGAGGTCTGGACGCTCGCTGAGCAGGGTGAACCCATCAGCACCTGGATGGATGAAGAGCCCTACTACCTGCCCGGTAACATCCCGATGATGTGGATTAACGTCAGCAAGCCTGGTTTAGATAACCCGGCGGTGCGCCGCGCGCTCGCCTACACCATCAACTACCCGCTCATCGCCGAGACCGCCATGTCAAGCTACTCGGTGCCGGTCAACGCCAGTTTGATCGTCCCCGGCGGCGGTGAAGACCCCTATTTCGACCCCGAGGCCATCGCGGAAACGGGCTGGACCTTCGATCCCAACCGCGCGGTGGAGATTCTCGAGGGTGAACTCGGCGCTCAAAAGGGCGACGACGGCATCTACGTGCTTCCCGACGGCACCCGCCTCGGACCGTGGGAGGTCTCAGCGCCGTACGGCTGGACAGACTGGAATCAGGCGTTAGAGATCGTGGCCTCGAGCGCCCAGGCGGTCGGCATCGACATCAAGACGAACTTTCCCGAGCAGTCGGTGTGGCAGACGAACATGCAAAACGGCAACTTTGACCTCGCCATGAACACTGCTTCCGGGACAAGCGCCGCCGCACCGTGGCCCCGCTTCCGGGACGTGCTCGACATCAGGGGCGTTCCCGAAGCCGGTCAGACCGCGTTCTGGAACTATGGCCGTTACGAAAACCCCGAGGTCGCCGAACTCCTCGACCAGGCTGCTGCCGCCCCGCCCGAAGAGCAGGGCCAGTTCTACGCGCAGCTAGACGAGATCTTCCGTACCGACATTCCGGTTATCCCGCTGATGTACCGTCCGCTACAGTTCTACACCTTCGACAGCGCCGTGTGGAAAAACTTTCCGACGGCTGAAAACCCCTACGCCCCGCCTATGCACTCTCAGTCCGGTGTACAGGTGTTTTTCAACATCACCTCTGAAGCCGAGTAGTTAAGCCTGGTGGGGTGCCGGGACCGCTCGGCACCCTTTGGGGGACCCTATGAATCCGTTTGGACGTTATCTTCTCAACAAACTATTCTGGTATCTGCTCGCCTTCGTCGCCGCGATGGCGCTTAATTTTTTCTTGCCGCGCCTTATCCCCGGCAACCCGGTCGACGCTATCGTGTCGCAGATGGCGCAGGGCGGGGGCGCTTCGGGCGAGGCTATGCAGCGCGTGTACGACACCTATATCGTCGAGTTTGGCCTCGACAAGTCGCCCCTGGAGCAGTTTATCTCCTACCTGGGAAACCTCTTTCGCGGCGACCTGGGCACGTCACTCGGCAACTATCCGACGAGCGTGAACAGCCTGATCGGGGCGGCGCTGCCTTGGACGCTAGCGTTGCAGCTGCCGACGATCTTGCTGGGTTGGATTTTGGGCAATATTTTGGGCGCGTTGGCGGCGTATAAGGGTGGATGGGTCGACCGGGGCGCGTTTTTGGGCTCCTTGGCGTTCTCGAGCATCCCCTACTACGGCCTGGCTATCTTGCTCCTCTACACCTTCGCGGTGGCGCTGCCGTGGTTTCCAACCGGCGGCGCGTACGGTTTCGCCTCCTCCCCGAGCTGGACCTGGGGTTTTATCGCCGACGCCTTCCGGCACTACCTGTTGCCGTTTTTGTCGCTCCTGCTAGTGGTAATCGGTGGTCAGGCTATCGGGATGCGGTCGATGGCGATCTATGAACTCGGCGCGGATTACGTCGGCTACGAGCGTTCGCTGGGGCTGCGCGAACCCCGCATCGTCCGGGGCATTTTCCGGAACGCCATGTTGCCGCAGATCACCGGTTTGGCGCTCTCTATCGGCGCGCTCGCCGGGGGCGCGCTGATCACCGAGATCGTGTTTTCGTATCCGGGCCTCGGCACGGTCTTGTTCGACGCCATCCGGCAGAACGACTACCCGGTGATTCAGGGGGTGACGATGCTGATTACCGTCGCGGTGCTCGCGGCCAACTTCCTGGTCGACCTCACCTACGGCCTTATCGACCCACGTATCCGCACGGCGCACGGAGCGGGCGCGTGATCCGGTCACTTTTCGGCAACGGGCGCTTTCGCCTGAGCTTCTCCCTCATCGCCCTGATCGTGGTGACGGCGCTTGTCGGGCCGCGCCTCGACGACCGCAACCCGCTTTTCGCCGTCGGCGGGCGCTACGACGAGCCTTCGTCGCAGATTTGGCTCGGTACCGACGCTATCGGCAACGACGTCTTTTTGCAGCTCATGCACGGCCTCGGCACCTCGCTCTATATTGGCCTGGTCGCGGGGGTTGTGGCGACGCTTATCGGGGTCGCTATCGGCACCCTGTCGGGGTATATCGGCGGGCTATTGGACGAAATCTTGATGGGCTTTACGAATATCCTCATCACGGTGCCGACCATCGTGATCTTGGTGCTCCTGTCGGTCGCGTTGCAAAACCGCTCGACCCTGCTTTTGGGCGTCATTATCGGGGTGACGAGCTGGCCGTGGACGGCGCGGGCGGTGCGGGCGCAGACTTCATCGTTAAAGACGCGCGAACACGTCGACGTCGCCAAACTCTCCGGGGCCGGGACGTTCGGCGTCATCATGCGCGAAATCCTGCCGTACATGATGAGCTACGTGGTGATGGCGTTCGTGTTGCAACTCTCGAGCGGCGTGCTCAACGAAGCGGGCTTGAGTTTGCTGGGCCTCGGGCCGAGCCAGAGCATCTCGCTCGGCAAGATGCTCCAGAGCGCCCTCCAAGGTGAGGCGCTGCGGACGGGCGCGTACTGGGCCATCCTGCCCCAAACAATCCTGCTCTCGGTGATCGCGTTTTCGCTCCTGCTGCTCCAGTCGAGTCTGGACGAGTTTTTTAATCCCCGGTTGAGGAGGCGCTGATGGCTGCGCTGCTGAGCGTTCAAAATCTGCGGGCCGCCTACCGTTTGGCTAATGGGGTAGAGCTGCACGCTGTTGATGACGTATCTATAGATTTGCGCGAAGGCGAAGTTCTGGGCGTCGTCGGCGAGTCGGGCTGTGGCAAATCGACGCTGGCGACCATTTTGGCGCTAAACGCCGCGCCGCCCCTGTACGTCAAAAGCGGGACCATGCAGGTTCAGGGGCGGCACGCCGACCTGACCGAAAGCGACCCGCTCCCACGCAGCGAACGCGGCAAACTCATCTCAACCCTGCCACAAAGCGCGATGAACGCGATGAACCCGACGACCCGCGTGCGTGACCTCGCGTACGACGTGCTGCGGGCACACGAGCGCACCACGCGCAAGGCGGCGTGGGGGCGGGCGGGAGCGCGGCTCGAGCAGCTGGGTCTGCCCACGCGGGTCTTGGAGCGTTACCCGCACGAACTCTCCGGTGGAATGCGCCAGCGCGTTATCACGGTCATCTCGACGCTTTTAGACCCCACTATCCTGATCGCCGACGAGCCGACCTCGGCGCTCGACGTGTCGTCGCAGCGCGCGGTGGTCGAGATGCTCAAAGATTTGCTGGCGCGCAAGATCATCTCAGGGGTGCTTTTTATCACCCACGACCTGCCGCTCCTGCGCCACATTGCCGACCGGGTCGCGGTCATGTACGCCGGTAAAGTTGCCGAACTCGGGCCGACCGAACGGGTGATCAACACGCCGGAGCACCCCTACGCGCGCGCGCTGGTAGGTTCGATCTTGGTCCCCGAGCCGCATATCCGGGCTGCTCGGGTGCTCGGTATTCCCGGTTCGCCCCCCGACCTTGCCGCCATGCCGAAGGGTTGCCGCTTTCACCCGCGCTGTCCCCTGGCCGACACGCGTTCCAGGGAAGAGGTTCCCCCGCTGGTCGAAGTCGGGGATAGTGGGTCGCACTTCGCCGCCTGCTGGCGCACCCTTGAAGCGCGGCAGCTCCTCGCGGGGAATTTAGTAGGAGGACCTGATGGACGCGTCGGTTAGGCCCTCCCACACAGGGGTTCAAAAGTCCCCCGTAGACCAAACGCAGCCGCTGCTGGCCGTTCGCAACCTAAACCGCACCTTCGGCTCCGGCGCAAACGCCGTCGCGGCGGTTAAAGACGTCTCGTTTGAGCTGTATCCGGGTGAGATCGTCGCTTTAGTCGGCGAGTCCGGCAGCGGCAAATCGACGCTGGCGCGGCTTTTACTCCGGCTTCTGGCTCCGACCTCGGGCGAGATTCAACTCTTGGGTAAAAATGTCACGCACGGCCCTAAAACCGCCTACTGGCGTGAGGTGCAGGCGGTCTTTCAGGACCCCTTCGCGTCGTTTAATCAGTTTTACAGCGTACGGCGGGTGATGCTCTCGGCGCTGGGTGTGCTGCAAAAACAGCCCACGCGCGCAGAAAGGGACTCGCGGCTCCGAACCGCGTTGTCGCAGGTTGGCTTGTCGGAATCGCTGTTAGAAAAGCGTCCGTACGAACTCTCCGGCGGGCAGCGGCAGCGGGTGATGATGGCGCGGGCGCTGATGCTCGCGCCGCAACTGCTGATTGCCGACGAACCGACCTCGATGCTCGACGCCTCGTTGCGGGTCAGCATCCTAAACCAGCTTAAAGATGTCCGCGACGCGACCGGCACGACGCTCCTCTTGATCACCCACGACCTGGGGCAGGCGTACTACGTGAGCGACCGTTTGCTGGTGATGTACAGGGGCGAACTCGTCGATACCGGCCCCACCGAGCAGGTGGTGGCACAGAGCCAGCACCCGTACACGCGGGCGCTTATAGCCGACGTGCCGACGCTGCATTAATGCCGCAATGAGCAGTGAGTGCCGAGCAATAAGGGTAAAAGCCTTTACTCGTTGCTTCTTCGACCGGGCTGCGGCATTCAGCGTCAAGCTGCCCTAAAGGAGACTATCTTGACCATCTCGCAGATGAGCGCCAACTACGTCGCCCGCGGACTCGGCTACCGCATGACCGGGGGCTGGAGTGAGGTCGTGGTGCCGCTTAAAACGTGCGTGGCCGAACCTAAACGTTTGCGTTGTGCGGGCGGCGTCAGCCGCGCGAGTTTAGCGCTCCTAAAGGGCTGGCTGGCGTGACCCCAACCCCACACTTCACCGACCTGGCGCACGCGGCGTTCGCGGCGGCGGATATGGATCAGACCTTAGCGTTTTACGAGCTTTTAGGTATCCGTGAGGCGTTTCGCCTCCACCACGACGACGGCTCGCTGATGCTCGTCTATCTGCACGTTGCCGGAGACCGCTTTATCGAGGTGTTCCCCGGCGGGCCGGAGCCCGACCTAAATCGTCAGCAGAGCTTTATGCACCTCTGCTTGCTGACCGAAGACCTGCGGGGGACCGTCGAGGAGCTGCGTAATCTGGGCGTCGCTATAGACCGGCCCCCGAGCGTCGGGCTCGACACCAACCTGCAAGCGTGGATTCACGACCCCGACGGCAACGCTATCGAGCTGATGCAGCTAAGCCCCGAGTCGCCGCAACGCCGGATTGCGAGGGGTGAGCCCCTTTGAAGCGCTTTGACCTTCCCGCACAGTGGCACGTCTCCGCCCTGACCGACGTTCCCGAACCCGTCCGCGGCACCTTCCCGGCGACCGTGCCGGGGTGCGTCCATACCGACCTGCTGGCGGCGGGCGTCATCGAAGACCCGTATCCAGCGCAAAACGAGCTGGCAACGCCCTGGATCGGTCGCTCCGACTGGCGTTACACCTGCACCTTTACGGTGATGTCGGAACTGCTGGCCGACGACCACCTGACGCTGGTCTGCGACGGACTCGATACGGTCGCCGAGGTCCACGTCAACGGTGAACTGCTGGCCGAGACCGAGTCGATGCATGTCGGTTACCGTTTTGAGCTTATGGGTTTAGTGCACGAGGGGGAAAACGAGCTTACGATCACCTTCCGCTCGCCCTACGTCTACGCCTACGCCAAGCAAGTCGAGTTGGGTGACCTACCTAACGCCTACCCGGAACCTTTCAACTTCATCCGCAAGATGGCCTGCAACTTCGGTTGGGACTGGGGGCCGACGCTGGTGACGGTGGGGATCTGGCGAGACATCTATCTGGAAGCTTGGAGCGGGGTGCGCTTTGCCGGGGTACGGCCTCTCGTCATGGAGGCGTCGGCTGAGGGGGCGCGGCTCGAGATACTCGCCGACTTGGAAGGCGAGCCCGCGGGTCACAGGCTGCGGGCGAGTCTAGCCGACCCGAACGGTACGGTCG
>CADCWP010000034.1 GCA_902806425.1 uncultured Truepera sp. | reverse complement strand
CCGAAGGTAGCTTGTTGTAGTACTCGACCGGCTTTAGCGTCTCCGGGTCGCGGTAGAGGCCGATATGCCCGACCCGCGCCGCCGGGACGAGCCGCAAGATACCGTCAACCATCACCAACCCGGCGCGCAAAATGGCCACTAGCGCCAGCTTTTTGCCGCTTAGGCGCTGCGTTCTCGCCTCGGAGACCGGCGTTTCAATGGTGACCTCTTCCAGGGTCAGGTCGCGCATCGCTTCAAAGGCCATCAGCATACTGAGTTCCTGGCACAGCTCACGAAAGTCACGCACCGCCGTGTGGCGGTCGCGCAGAAGCGACAATTTATGTTGGACCAGTGGGTGATCGATAACGGTCACGGACGGGGGCCGAGGCAGGAGCATACGCTCACGCTACCACGCCCCCGCCTCAGGAGCATTTCAAAAATGTCGTTGGCTTCTCATGCTTCTGTTACACCCCTCACAGCAAGCTCTCAGCCCTTTAGCGCAGACTAAACCTATAGAGGTACCCTCGTCCGGAGGTACTGCGCCCTATGCTGCAAGTTCGTACGTCCCTAAGGGAGTCTTGTGTGAAACGATTACAGTATTTTCTAGCGTGTTTAGGAGTCGCCCTGCTGAGTGCCTGTGGTGGTGAGGGTGATGACGTAAGCGCCGCGCTTACGGTTGACCTGTCCGCCGATAGAGTCACAGGCATCGCGCCGCTGAGCGTCAACTTCAGCGCGGCGGTCCCGGGTGGAGGTGATGAAGTCGGCTACACCTGGACCTTCGGTAACGGCGACGCCGCGCAGGGAAGCGCGAGCCGGTCATACACGTTTACGGAGGCGGGTACCTTCGAGGTCGCCGTCGAGGCCAACGCGGGCACGCAGAAGGCGTCGGATACCGTGACGGTAACCGTTGCCGCAGCGCCGGTCGCGCCCGACAACGGTGCTCCCGCTGTCGCGCTAGAAGCGTCGACGACCACGGGTCAAGCGCCGCTCACCGTGGAGTTCAGCGCCAACGCCCTCGATCCCGATGGTGACGGCCTCCGCTACAGCTGGAACTTCGGCGACGGCACGGCCCTCGCCACGGGGGGCGCCGCTACGCAAGCCCACACCTTCACCGAAACCGGCTCGTACGCCGCCATCGTCACCGTAGACGACGGTAAGGGCGGCGTCGCCCGGGCCGAGTTGCAGATCGCCGTAGCCGACCCCGAAACGGAGGTGCCCCCGACGGAGCCGCCGGGACCGCCCGACGACAGCGAGCCCAACGAGCCCCCGACCGTCACCCTGTCGGCGAACACTGCTAGGGGCAGCGCCCCGCTGACGGTGAGTTTTAGCGCCGAGGCGAGCGACCCCGAAGGCGAGCCGCTGACCTACGCTTGGATCTTTGGCAACGGCGGCACCGCCGAGGGGAACTCGAGTCGCACCGTGACCTACCGTGAACCCGGCGAGTACACGGTGGTCGTAGCCGTCAGCGACGGGATTGCCGAGGAGCGCGCGAGCTTTGAGGTGACGGTGACCGAACCCGCTGAGCCGCCACCGAGCAACACCCCACCGGTGGTGTCGGTGACGGCCTCTCCCGTTAGAGGCCGCGCACCGCTGAGCGTCGAACTCCGCGCCGAGGCCAGCGACGCCGACGGGGACGAACTCACCTATTTGTGGGACTTCGGCGACGGGGGCATCTCGAGCGACAACCCGGTAACCCATACCTACGAGGACGTGGGCGACTACAGCGCGACGGTAACGGTGAGCGACCGCCGAGGTGGTAAAACCCGTGCGGAGGTCGCTATCGAAGCGGCCCCCGGTGCAGGTGAACCTACCGAGCCCGACGTGCCCTTCTACGGAGAATGGGCGTGGGCGGCGCGGTCGGCGAGTGGGGAGTTTTTCGAGGGCTACTTGAGCGTCTCGAGGCGCACCCCCGAACCCGGTCCCGAATTCGCCGACACCCACGTCGAAGGCGGCATGGGCGCGTGGACCTACTGCGAAGACGGCGTCGACGCCTGTGGCGAGCCCACCGGGCTCGGCTACATCGACATCGTCGACTACGGCCAGGGCGAGCAGTTCGACATCATCTTCGTCGACGGGGCGACGGGTCTCACGACGCTGGTCGCCTTTGACGAGGACGACCGCCTCGGCAGCGAGGTCGACGGTGCGCCGACCCTTCAGGGCGGCGGCGCGTGGATTTACGAGGACGGCAGCAGCGACGACCTAAGTTTTGCCATCGTCAAGATCGACAGTGAACCGGCGACCGCCATGAGCACCGCTATGAGCACCCTTAGCGCGCAGCGAAACCGTAGCCGCTGACCCCTAAAGGAACCCATAGGCGGTTTAGGGGCGAGCAGACCTGATCTGGAGCGCTGCTCGTTCCTGCTTCTTCCAAAAACCCGGCCACCCTTGACGCCGCGCGACCTCGACACCCCCGCGCGGTTCTGGGTCGGTACGCGCTACGGCAAAGCTTCGCTCGCGGCAGCGCTCACTGTCCGGCAGGGAGTCTGTGCGGCAGCCGGGTCAACACCTCAGCGCCCGTTTCGGAGACGACCACATCGTCCTCGAGCCTCACCCCGCCGACGCCCGGCAAGTAGATACCCGGCTCTATAGTCATGACCATGCCGGGTTCTAAGGGTGTCGTCACCCCTTCGGCAAGCTGTGGAACGCTCTCGTGAACCTCCAGACCCAGCCCGTGCCCGGTGCGGTGGATAAATGCTTCGCCGTACCCCGCCGCGGTGATTACGCGCCGCGCTGCCCGGTCGATCTCCTGCATCGCTACACCCGGCCCTACGGCGGCGACAGCAGCCCGGTTCGCTTCGGAGACGACCTCGAAAATGCGGGCCAGCTCCGATTGCGGGTTGCCCAAAAACACGGTGCGGGTGATGTCGGCGGGGTAGCCGCCTTTGCGGCCCCCGAAGTCGATGAGAAGCGGCTCTCCGGCCCCGAGAGGCCGCGCCGAAGGACCGCCGTGCGGTAGCGCGCTGTTCGGCCCCGACTGCACAAGCGGCGCAAAAGCGTCCCCCTCGCTGCCCTCGGCCTTTAAGAGGTCACTGAGCCGCGCCGCGATCTCCTGCTCACTCTGACCCGCACGGAGCTCGGGCAAAAGTCGCCTCAAAGCCCGTTCGCTAAGCGCGACGGCCTCATGGATGGCGTCCAGCTCGCCGGGTTCTTTGCGTGCCCGAATGGCCATGAGGTCCCCTTCAGCACGCCGCACCTGTAGTCCCGGAGCAGCCTCCAGCAGCGCCAAGTATTCCCCCGCCCGCATGGTCATGCTGTCGATGCCGACGGTGCGATCCGTCAAGCCGAGCTGCGTCAAGGCCGCCCGGAACGCGCCCGCGTAACCGGCCTCGTCGCTCCACGAGAAGACACGGGGCGACCCTTCGGGATGGGCCTCCAGTTGTGGGACCTCGAGTTCCGGCAGCACCAGCGCCAGACCTTCAGCATCTAAAAAAGCTAGGATCGGCCTTTCCGAAAGCCCAAACTCCAGGCCGGTGAAGTAGCGCAGATTGGCTCCCGGCACCAGCAGCACCGCGTCGACGCCCGCGCGTTCGCGCACTCCAGCTTGCCGTTTTGCAAAGTCGGTCATAGCCCAGCATACGACGCCGCCTCTCGAGGCACATACCAAACACTTCGCATTCGTGGTAGAGGTATAGTTTTTACGTCTCACACGAGCTTTTCTCAACCTTGAGCGCCCTTGACTAACCTTAAAAAATAAGGTAGACTATCGTTACTGATGATGTGACCCTAGAGCAGTTCCCACATCCACCCGAACACCCAAATCCCCAACCCTTAAAGAGGTTCTAAATGACTACCCTACTAACCGACACTTTTGCCCCTATGGTCCCCGCTACGCTGGCTCTGCCGACCCGCGTCCTCGAGCCCGACGACGTTTTATATGAAGAGGGCCGCGACGCCTCCTCACTCTATCTAGTCAGCAGCGGCGTCCTCAAGGCCGTCGTCCCGACCTCAATGGGTAAAGAGCGCATCGCCGACCTTTACGGCCCCGGCGATGTCGTCGGTACCGCCGCTCTAGACGGCGGTCAGCACGCCGAGACCGTCACCGCCGTTCACAGCGCGCAGCTCGTTCCGCTCGACCCCGCTCAGGCCATGAACGACCGGACGCTGCGCGACCACATCCTCCGGAGCCTCGCGCGGCAGCTCCGGCACGCCCGCGAAGGCATCGACGACGCCGAGCTGCCCGTCGGCGCGCGGGTCACCAAGGCCTTTCTGCGCCTTGTCGAGCGCTTCGGTCAGGCGTCGGATACAGGCGTTGGCATCAAGCTGCCGCTAGCCCTGACGCATGAAGACCTGGCCTCGCTGACAGGTTCGTCACGCGTCACCATCACCCGCATCCTGGGTGAACTGCGTCAAGAGGGCGCGCTCTCGGGCACCAGGGGCGTCTACTACGCCAACCCGCAGGGTCTTGAGGCCGCGACCGACGAGTACGTGATGCAGGTTTTGTAAGCGCTCAGCTAGCGCGAAGGACCACGGGTGCCAAACCCCGTGGTCCTTCGCTTTTTTAGGCCCGCTGTGCCCGGATGGTTTAGGGTAAAGCCATGAAACTTCTCTACCCGACCTCGCTGGTGCTGGATACGGGTCTGCTGGCGGGGTTTGCCGTCTCGCTCCATCCTTACGACGTCACGGTGCCCCTGCCCAGCGAGCACCACGACGCCGACATCTTAGTGACGTGGGGGAACTCCGCTGCAATGCTGGAGGGTGCCGCGAAGCACCTCCAAAACCTCACCTGGATTCAGTCTCTGGCCGCCGGTCCCAACGACGTGCTGGGGGCGGGGTTCTCGGATAGGGTGACGGTCACCTCCGGAAGCGGGCTGCACGACCACACGGTCGCCGAACACGCGCTCGGGCTGCTGCTAAACGCCGCCCGCCGTTTTTACGAGATGCGGGACTTTCAGCGGCGGCGGCGCTGGCCGGGTCACCTGGGCGGCCTTCAACCCGACCGGCCCGAGCGAGACTTTCGCACCTTGCAAGGCGCAAACATCCTCGTGTGGGGTTTCGGCAACATTGCCCGGACGCTCGCGCCGACGCTGCGTTCTCTCGGCAGCCACGTCCGGGGCGTTGCGCGCAGCGCCGGGGTCAGGGACGGTACCGAAGTTTTTACGGAGTCTGCGCTGCCGAATCTGCTGCCGGAGACCGACGCGCTTGTTATGATCCTGCCCGGGTCGGACGCGACCCGGGGGGCGCTCTCGGAGGAGCGGCTGGCGCTGCTCTCGCCGCACGCCTGGGTCGTCAATGTCGGTCGGGGCAGCTCGGTCGACGAGGAGGCGCTGGTTAGGGCTTTACAGGCCGGAAAGCTGGGCGGCGCGGCGCTCGACGTGTTCGAGACCGAGCCGTTGCCGAAAACCTCACCGCTCTGGAACGCGCCCAACCTCATCGTGTCGCCGCACGCGGCGGGCGGGCGGCCGCAGGGGGCCGAGAGCCTGATCGCCGATAACCTCAGGCGCTTCCTGGCGGAGCAGCCCCTCCGAAACATCGTCGAACGCTAGGGTTGTGGGCGCTCGGTTTATGCTGAATTATGGACGTTCTCCACAACCCCGACAAAAGCCGGTTTGAGGTGCCCCTGATGGGTGCGACAGCGGTCCTCGAGTACCGCCTCAGCCGTCAAGGTCACAAGGAAATACTGAGCATCACGCATACCTATGTGCCGAACGCGGCGCGTGGTCAGGGCGTCGCGGGCCGTCTGACGCAAGCAGCGCTCGAGTACGCCCGCGCGCATAACTTTGAGGTCGTGCCGCTCTGCTCGTTTGCCGTAAGCTACATCGCCCGACAGAGCCGTGCTAAACACGCCTAGAAATCATCCCAGAAACGGCTAGCACCTAAGCACCCCTGGCCCGCACCCCACGCCCCAAGATAAGCGCCGCTGCCCGCTCGCCACTCTCCATCGCCCCTTGAACCGAACTCATGCTGGTCGCTTCTGAGGCGAGATAGACGTTGCGCAGGGGTGTTTCGTTATCGGCTAGCGCCTTGCTGAAGCCGGGGGGCTGGGCGAACTGGGCGAAGGGCAGCCGGATGACCCTCAGGAGGCGCAGTTGCCCCGCTGCTTCGCCGTACCAGGCGGCGAGCTCGAGCCTCACCCGTCTGTCCAGGACCTCGTCGTCAAGCCCTTCCGCTCCCAGCGCCGTCACCGCGAGCAGGTGCTGCCCCGGCGGGGCCAAGTACGGGTTTACGTTGCTGAGCCATAACGCGTTGTTGACGTACCCTTGACCTGCATTTAGAAGCAGGCGCGGCTCGGCGTCGAGCTGAACCTCGGCGGCGTAGTACAGATAGCTGCTGCCGACGCCCGCACTCGGTACGGCGACGCCCGTCAGGCGCTCTATTTCCGGCGGGTCGGTGGCGACGACGACGTAGGTAGCCTCGAGCTTTTCCACGCCGGTTTCCACCATCACACCGCCCGCATGTGGCGTCAAACGGTCTACACGTGTACGGAGCGTGACGTTCAGGTCTTCGGAAAGTTGTTGGGTCAGGCGGCCTATCCCGCCGCGTGGCAGCGCGATAGCGCCGTCTAAGAGCATCCGGAAGTAGTAGCGAAAAAGCAGCGCGCTCGTCGACAGCTCACGCTTCAAAAAGATGCCGCCGAAAAAGGGTGCGAAAAACCGCGCGATGACCTGTTCTGAAAACCCGTAGCGCCGCAGAAAGTCGCGCGTCGGCTCGTCGTCGCCCAAAAGTAGATGTGCTGGCGAAACACTTTTTAAGGAGGCGGCCAGACGCAGCACGCGCGCCCTGTCGGGCCAGCTGAAGCTCTTGGCTTGCACGGTAGCTAGGAGGCTGCCAGGGTCGCGTCCAACGGTCTCGCGCAGGTTCCCTCGGCAGATGACCGCGGCCGGAGGCAGCGTCACCAGGTCCAAGCGGGTCAGGTCGAGGTTACGCCGCACCGCCGGGTAGGCGGTGAAGAGAACCTGAAACCCGGCGTCCAGCGTGAAGCCGTCGTGGGTTAGCGAGCGCACCCGTCCGCCGACCTGAGCGCGGGCCTCGAGCACCCTCACCTCTACGCCCGCCCGCCGGAGGAGCCGCGCCGCCGTCAGCCCAGCCAGTCCCGCTCCGACAACAACTACCCGAACGCCTCGCATCATCCTCCAAGCTTAACAGGCGGCGGGACCCAGCCCCTGCCAACTCGGCCCCGTTACAGGCCGGGTCGTAAGTACCCGTAATGCCGTCCCGGTCGTTGAGTACCGGGGAGTAGATCGTGCTGGCATACAGTTCGCGCGCGGGTTAATGACCTAACACCGCGCAGCCAGTTCTGTCCACCAGTCTCAAAATGCGGCCTACCGGAACATCGTTCATACCGAACTCCCGAGCGTGGCTGTTTATGTTGCGGCTAACTGCTGCCCGGACCACCAGGGTAGCCCCGGCCGCCGTCGGACGCGCCCATGTCCGCGTCCGTGAGGTCGAGCCCAAGGTCGAACGTGGCGGCGTAACCCCGCGCCGGACTCGGTGAGCGCCAGCAGCAGCTGATCGCCGCCGTCCGAAAAAATCATGTCGTTGGCGTTAAGGATCTCACGCGCTTCACCCGTGACGTAAGGTTCCTGCTTGAACACCCGGTCGCTCAGGGCGTCGTCGAAGTAGAGCTGTGAAGTGAACTCGTAGTTCGCACCTGCGGACGTAGACGTACGAACCTTGAAATGGATATGAACGGCCCGACCTCGGTACCAGCCGGGGTAGATGGTCTTAAACGTAACTTCCCCGTTTTCGTCCGTGACCTGGTAGCCGCGCAGCCAGGTTTGGCCCACAGTGTCGAAGCCTTCGGTTCTGTCCGTAACGTCCGAGTAGTCGCCCTGCGCGTCGCAGTGCCACACGTCTACGGTGGCTCCAGCAAGCGGCGTGCAGCTCTCCCCGATTTGAAATACCCGCAAGGTCAGCGCCAGCGGGACGCCCGCTTTGACCGGGCTCGACGCGGATGTCGGAACGCTCGAGCCGCTCATCGACGTAGTACGGACCTTCGGTCTGCTCGGGACGCACGACGCACGCCGGAACCGCGCTCGCCTCGGGAGGAACGACAGAGGCCGCCCGGGCCAGCGCCGCCGGAAAGCGTCCGGCGATAACTACTGCCCCGGCTGCCCCCAAGAGCGCCAAAACCTCCCTGCGGCTCAGCACGCGGCCTACGGGCTGGTCGTCATTGTCCATAAAAACTCCTCACGCGAGCCTCGGTGTCTCCGAGTTTAAAAAATCATAAAAAGCTCCCGTGCGATTTCGATGTGTTTTCGGTACGCTTAGTTATCGGGCGCAGTTGTAGGGCGGAACGCGGGGTGCGAAAGGCCGGGTTAGACTTGAGACAAGGAGGATTCATGGACTACCAAGTGCTGGTGATCGGGGCGGGGCCGGGGGGCTATCACGCGGCCATTCGCGCCGCACAGCTCGGCCAGAAGGTTGCCTGTATCGAAGAGACCTATGTGGGTGGGGTGTGCCTGAACGTCGGCTGCATCCCGACCAAGGCGCTGCTGCACGTTGCTGAAGACCTGCGCGAAGCAAAACATGCCAAAGCCTACGGCGTCGATTTCGGCACGCCCAAAGTTGATCTCAAACAAGTCGACAAGTGGAAAGAAAGCGTCGTCAACAAGCTGACCGGCGGCGTCCGAAGCCTGTTAAAGAGTAACAGGGTCGACCTGATCGAAGGGCACGCCGTCTTTAAGGATGAGAACACTGTGCAGGTCGGGGACAAAACCGTTTCGGCGGAAAAGATCATCGTCGCTACGGGTTCGGAACCGATTCAGATTCCGGGGTTCGAGACGAACGGCGACACCATCGTGGACTCGACGGGGGCGCTTTTGGTCTCGGAGGTGCCGAAGCGCTTTTTAGCTATCGGCGGCTCTGCCATCGGTTTAGAGTTCTCGGACATCTATCAGGCGCTGGGCAGCGAGGTGACCGTCGTCGAGCTGATGAACGAAATCGTCCCAACCGCCGACCGCGACGCGGCTAGAGAGCTTCGAAAGTCGTTCGACAAACGTGGGGTCAAAATCTTGACGACTACGAAGGCGGTGAGTCAGAAAAAAACCAAAGACGGTGTAGAGGTCACCTTGGAGCGCGCCGGGACGCAGGAAACCCTTACGGTAGACAAAATTCTGGTCGCGGTCGGGCGTAAGCCGCGTGGCGCGGGGTTGGGTCTCGAGGAGGTCGGCGTTACCGTCGAGCGCGGTTTCATTCCCACAAACGCGCAGATGCAGACGAACGTCCCGCACATCTACGCCATTGGCGACGTTACCAAACCGCCCCTGCTGGCTCACAAGGCGATGAAAGAAGGTCTGGTCGCGGCTGAACACGCCGCTGGGAAGCCCGCCGCCTACGACACCATCGTGCCCGCCGTCGTCTACACGAGCCCCGAGTTGGCGTCGGTCGGCATGACCGAGCAAGAGGCCAAGGATGCCGGTCACAAGGTCCGCGTCGGAACCTTTCCGCTCGCCGCGTCGGGCCGCGCGATGACCCTAGGCGTGTCTGAAGGCATCGTCAAGGTTATCGGCGACGAAGAAACCGACCTGCTGCTGGGCTTTCATATGGTCGGACCAAGCGCGGGTGATATGGTCTCCGAGGCGGCGCTCGCTATCGAGATGGGCGCGACCTTGGAGGACATCTCACTAACGCAGCACGCGCACCCGACGATAGCTGAGAGCTTTATGGAGGCCGCCGAAGTGGCGCATGGTCTGGCGATTCACGTGGCGAACAAACGCCATAAGTAGGGTGTTCACGCCGCAGAGCTAAGTTTTGAGGAAGCCGTTACAGTCCGCACCAATTTTTACTGCTGGCCGGTTATCTACAGTTACAGAAAACCAGAGGAGAATTAAGCTCCCCTGGTTTATAGTGGTGGGCGATGACGGGCTCGAACCGCCGACATCTTCCTTGTAAGGGTCGTTCGGTTCGTTTCGGGTCGTGGCACTCCGTCGTACCTTGTTTCGTTTCTACCTCCTGGACATCGTTTTTGGCGCTCAAGCGGCCGTCTCATCACGGCTCATCGCACCCCGGTTTACGCCCATTGTCGTCAGATTGTCGTCAAAAGGTATCCCACGTTACGCCGCTCAGGACGGGCTTCATAGGCATTAGACGCAGGTACAACGGTACACCGACGAACTGTTGGGAGCGCTTCCCTTTCATTGCTCGCCACTCTCCACAACGAACTAACGTTGACAGATAGCCTTGTGCGAAGAGTAGCTCCCTTGCAAAAGTGGAAGCGCACGACAATCCGCTTTAGCGGACGGCTTCGGTGACACAGAACCTTGGCAGGCTCCACCGATTGAGAGCCTGCCAAGGTTCGAAGGTTGTTGGTTATCGCGTCCAAACCTGAGTGCCGCTGCTGTTCATCTCACGCATCACAGCGTCGGTTCCACCAAGTCTGCGGTGAACCAAACCGCCATAGGTTATAGCACCAACAAATACCTCGCTACCGTCATATGTTGCTACACTGGTTGCACCATCCACAGGTGAGCCGCTACTAAACTCTTTTGACCACTGAAGCGTTCCCGAGCGGTTGTATTTGGTTACAAAAGCATCGTTATTGCTATTGCCCCCGGTGGTGTAAGCATTACCGGTGCTATCAGTCGTTACATTGAGGCCGTAGCTGGCTCTCCAGCCGTATTCGCCACTGCAATCTTCACCGGTTGTCATATGTGCTGTGTTTCTAGACCACTGGCGTAAGCCGCTG
>CADCWP010000033.1 GCA_902806425.1 uncultured Truepera sp. | reverse complement strand
ACTGCATTCGTAAACGCTTGGTCTACGCTTTGACCTTAACGCGGGCATTCATAACCTTGATCTAATCTCAAGTACGTGATTATCGCAAAAAGTCCTCTTCGCTATCTGCTATACTTTTTGCCAAGTAACAACTCGCGCTACCCGAAAGGCTCAGCCGTTTTTTAGGCCGCCCTATTTTAGAGCGCGGACGAAAGGAGCTTGTGGATGATTCAAGACCCCGAAAGACGCCTTGCCCCACCCGCAGAATTTAGAAAGCGTTACGACAACTTTATCGGTGGTCAGTTCGTGCCGCCCGCCTCGGGTCGCTACTTCGAGAACCCCTCGCCTGTAACGGGCCAGACGTTCTGCGAGGTTGCCCGCTCGACCGCCGAAGACGTGGAAAAAGCCCTCGACGCCGCGCACAAAGCCAAGGGTGCCTGGGGCCGCACCTCGCCGACCGAGCGCTCGAACATCCTCTTAAAGATCGCCGACCGCATGGAGGAGAACCTCGAGCTGCTCGCCAAAGTCGAGACCTGGGACAACGGCAAGGCGTTGCGCGAAACCATGGCCCTCGACCTGCCGCTCGCTATCGACCACTTCCGCTATTTCGCGGGGGCCATTCGCGCTCAAGAGGGTGGCGTTTCGCAGATCGACAACGATACCGTCGCCTACCACTTTCACGAACCCATCGGCGTGGTCGCGCAGATCATCCCCTGGAACTTCCCGATTTTGATGGCGACCTGGAAGCTCGCCCCCGCCCTCGCTGCCGGGAACTGCGTGGTGCTTAAACCCGCCGAACAGACGCCGGTTGGCATCATGTTCTGGGCCGAGCTCGTTGGTGACCTCCTCCCCGAAGGCGTCTTGAATATCGTTCAAGGCTTCGGCGTCGAGGCTGGAAAACCACTTGCGAGCAGTTCGCGCGTCGGCAAGGTTGCCTTTACCGGCGAGACCACCACGGGCCGCCTGATCATGCAGTACGCCTCGGAAAACCTCATCCCCGTGACCTTGGAGCTCGGCGGAAAGTCGCCCAACGTCTTTTTCGAGGACGTCATGCGCGCTGACGACGCCTTTTTCGACAAGGCTTTGGAAGGCTTTGCGATGTTCGCCGCCAACCAGGGCGAGATCTGTACCTGCCCGAGTCGCGCGCTCGTTCAGGAAAGCATCTACGACGCCTTTATGGAGCGCGCGGTCGCCCGCGTCGAAAAGATCAAGATGGGCAACCCGCTCGACCCGAGCACGATGATGGGCGCGCAGGCGTCGAACGACCAGTTGGAGAAGGTCCTATCGTACTTCGACATCGGCAAGTCCGAAGGCGCGAAAATCCTGACCGGCGGTGCTCGTAAGGTCATGGACGGCGGGCTCGCGGAGGGCTACTACGTCGAGCCGACGGTCTTCGAGGGCCACAACAAAATGCGCGTCTTCCAAGAGGAGATTTTCGGCCCGGTCGTCTCGGTCGCAACATTCAGGGACACCGACGACGCTCTCGAGATCGCCAACGATACCCTTTACGGCCTTGGTGCCGGGGTCTGGAGCCGCGACGCCAACATCTGCTACCGGATGGGCCGGGGCATCCAAGCGGGCCGCGTGTGGGTCAACAATTACCACGCCTACCCCGCGCACGCCGCCTTCGGGGGCTACAAGCAGTCGGGCGTAGGCCGTGAAAACCACCTTATGATGCTCAGCCACTACCAGCAGACCAAAAACATGTTGGTCTCGTACAGCGACAACGCCCTCGGCTTCTTTTAGGGATTTCTCAACCTGAGCGTTTAGACCAGAGGGCGGCTGCCGAGGCTGCCCTCCTTGTATTCAGCTGCGCCCTCACAACTTTGACGACACCCGCACGCTGGAACCGAACAGGAGCGTTATGGACACCCCTCCAACCGATCAACCCCACGGCTCCGTTGAGCGCGTGAGCATCACCCCAAAGGCCGCCGAGCTGCTCGAGACCCTTAAACTCACCCATGGTCCGCTGATGTTTCACCAGTCCGGCGGTTGCTGCGACGGTTCCTCGCCGATGTGTTACCCGCGCGGCGACTTCCGAGTCGGTCAGGTCGACGTGTACTTGGGCAGCGTCGCCGACACGCCCTTTTACATCAGCGCCTCGCAGTACGCCTACTGGAAACATACTCACCTGACCGTTGACGTGGTCAAGGGTCGGGGAAGCGGCTTCTCGGTCGAAGCGCCCGAAGGGGTACGGTTTCTTATCCGCTCGCGCATCTTCAGCGATGAGGAGTACGCGCAGCTGCTCGCGGAAGGGGACCCGCCGCGCGGTGAGTACCTAAATACATAAAACAAAAATTTCACGAGCGGGGGTATTGTGAAATATAACACTTATTTCGTGCTAAGCCCACGCAGCGTAGCCTTGCCCTTTTTGGCGACGGTTCGTTATACTTCCGCAAAGCACCAAAGCTTTGGATAGGGGTCTAACCATGCGTTTTGTCTCTGATCGGTGGCTGTCTCGTTTTCTCGTAGTCGGATTTGCGGTGGCGGGGTTGGGCTCGGCGCAGACGCTCGAGTCCCTACGCATCATGGCCCCGGCCTCACCAGGAGGCGGTTGGGATTCGACCTCGAGGCTGATCCAGTCCACGCTGCAAGACACCGGCATCGTCCCAAGCGTTGAGGTCTTTAACGTCTCGGGCGCGGGGGGGACCATCGGCCTGGCGCAGCTAGCGAGCGCCGAACGCAGCCAGGGCGACCTGCTGATGACGATGGGCTTGGTGATGACCGGCGCTGTGCTTACGAACAACGCCGCCGTTACCCTCGCCGATACCACCCCGATTGCCAGCATCACCGCCGAGTACGAGGTCATCGTCGTTCCGGCGGACTCGCCTTTTCAGACTCTAGACGACCTTCTGGCCGCCTTTCGTGAGGACCCCGGCGCGGTCTCATGGGCGGGTGGCTCGGCGGGCGGGACCGACCACATCTTGGTCGGGTTGATCGCGCAGGCCGCCGGGGTCGACCCCGCCGGGATCAACTACATCCCCTTCTCGGGGGGCGGCGAGGCGCTCGCGGCGATTCTGGGCGCTCAGGTGTCGGCGGGTGTGGCGGGCTACAGCGAGTGGGCCGGGTCCATCGAATCGGGCGAGCTGCGCGCGCTGGCCCTCTCGGCCCCCGAACGGGTCGAGGGCATCGACGTGCCGACCCTGATCGAAGGCGGTGTCGACGTCGAACTCGCCAACTGGCGTGGGCTGGTCGCGCCGCCCGACTTAGACGACGCCCAGCGGGAGACGCTCATCTCGGTAGTTGACGAACTGCACGCGTCGCCCGAATGGGAGGCGGTCTTAGAGGAGAACGGCTGGCAGGACTTTTACCGGAGCGGCGACGATTTCACGGCCTTTTTGGAGAGCGAAGACGCCCGCGTCGGGGAGATTTTAGCCGACATTGGCCTGGTCGGCGAGTGAGCCAGAGCGTCCCTACGGACACGCAACAAAGCGTCGACGCGCCCACACGAAGCGTGGGCGACCTGCTGGTTTCGCTCGGCGTGCTGGCGCTCGGCGGCTACTTCGCTTACGGCGCGTTCAACATCAGCGTGGCGCAATCCTACTCGAGGGTCGGGCCGCGCTTTTTCCCCTTCTTGGTCGCCGCCGGACTGCTTTTATGCGGCGCGCTGCTCCTCGTTCAGGCGCTGCGCGGGACTACAGCGCTGCCCGAAGAGGGGGAGGACGTCGATTTAGATGTTCCCCCGGACTACCGGGCCGTCGCGGTTATCGGGGCGTCGCTCGTGACCTACGTGCTGCTTTTAGAACCGCTGGGTTTCGTTCTCGCCTCGGCGCTGCTCTTTTGGGGCGTCGCCGCTGCGTTCGGCAGCCGCGTTTGGTTCCGAGACCCGCTCGTCGGCCTCGTGCTGGCACTGATCGTCTACCTGGCATTTACCCGCCTTTTGGGGTTGCGGTTGCCCGCCGGGATGCTGGCTCCGCTGGGGTTGTAGGGTGGAGGCGCTGGGCGCGCTGCTCGACGGCTTCGCTGTAGCGCTGACGCTGCCGAACCTCGGCTGGGCGCTTCTGGGCGTCACGCTCGGCACGGTCGTCGGCGTCCTGCCCGGCATCGGCCCGGCGCTTACGGTGGCGCTGCTGCTGCCCGTCACCTTCCGGCTTGACCCGGTGGGGTCGTTTATCATGTTCGCGGGCATCTACTACGGCGGCATGTACGGCGGTTCGACCACCTCGATCCTGCTCAACACGCCCGGCGAAAGCGCCTCGATCATCACCTCGCTCGAGGGCAACAAGATGGCGCGGCGGGGGCGCGGGGGCGCGGCGCTGGCAACGGCGGCTATCGGCTCGTTCGTCGCCGGAACGCTCGCTACCGCCGCCCTGACCTTTGTCGCGCCGCTGATGGTCGACGTCGCCCTCCGGTTCGGTCCGGCCGACTATTTCGCGCTGATGGTGCTCGCGTTTACCACGGTGGCGTCGCTTCTCGGGTCGTCGGTGTTGCGCGGGGTTACGAGCCTCTTGCTCGGGCTGGGGTTGGGCTTGGTCGGCATCGACCTTCAAACCGGGCAGGCCCGCTACACCTTGGGCGTGCCCGAGATGCTCGACGGTGTGAACGTGGTGATCGTCGCCGTCGGGTTGTTCGCGGTAGGGGAGGCGTTTTATGTAGCCTCGAGGCTTCGCCGGGGTGACCAAGATGTGACGCCTATTCGGGGAGGCGTGTGGATGAGCCGTGAGGACTGGCGGCGCTCGTGGCGGCCCTGGCTGCGCGGCAGCCTGCTCGGATTTCCGCTGGGGGCGCTGCCTGCCGGGGGCGCGGAGATTCCGACGTTCCTCTCCTACGCGCTCGAGAAACGCCTCAGCAAAAACCGGGCTGAGTTCGGCCACGGCGCTATCGAAGGGGTTGCCGGGCCGGAGGCGGCCAACAACGCCGCCGCCGCCGGGGTGCTGGTCCCGCTCCTGACGCTGGGGTTGCCGACCTCGGCGACGGCAGCGATCATGCTGGCGGCGTTTCAGCAGTTCGGCCTGCAACCGGGGCCGCTGCTCTTTCAAACGTCGCCCGACCTGGTGTGGGGGCTTATCGCCAGCCTGTATATCGGCAACGCCATGCTGCTCGTCTTGAACCTGCCACTCGTCGGGCTCTGGGTACGGCTGCTGTTTATCCCGCGCCCGCTCCTCTACGCCGGAATTTTAGTTTTCGCCGCGCTCGGTACCTACAGCCTCAACAACTCGGTCATCGACCTCATCACGCTCTTTGTAATCGGGTTCGTGGGCTTTCTAATGCGGCGTTACGCCTTCCCGGTGGCCCCGGCGGTCGTCGGGATGATTCTGGGGCCGATGGCGGAGCAGCAGTTTCGGCGGGCGCTCTCTATCAGTCAGGGAGACCCCAGCGTCTTCGTACGCGAGCCCATCTCGGCCGCTTTTTTAGCCCTAGCCTTTTTAGCCATCGCAACGCCCCTGCTGGCACCGCTGTTTCGCCGCCGTTAGGGACGCCCCTCTAAAAAAGCGACCGCCTCGGCCGTGTATCGGGGCGACCACCACACGGTCACGCCCGCAAAGCCGTGGTCGGCTGCGACCCGCGCGCAGGTCACGGCGCCAGCAGGGGAGACGCCGTTACGCGCGGCGAGGTCGAGGGTGACCTGGACATATGTCTCGCCGAGCTGCGCGGCACACTCGAGCCCCAACTTCGCTACGGCCCCGTCAAAGTTTCCCTTATGGCAGTACGTCTGCGTCTGGACTAAGAGCGCGTCGCTCCCTTCGGCAAAGACCCCGTAGTCCCACCCGTACCGCGCGAGGTTGGCCTGGAAAAGCGGTCTCCCCGTGGGCTTAAAAACCGCCTGAAACCCGGCCGCACGGGTGGTAGCTACGGCGCGCACCAGGTTCCGGACGGTCGTGTCGGCCTCCCAAGCGAACTCGGGCACGTTTTGAAAGCCTGGCTCGTAGATGTAGGCGAGTCCCGCCGCCCGCGGCTTCGCCGCCGCCAACCGCTCGAGGTGCGCGTGTCCGGCTGTGGCGACGAGAACGGTTTGCTCACGGTAGCGCTCCAGAAGGGACAGGCTCTCGTCTACCCAGCCCAGGTCGAGCGGCCTGTCGACGTTCCCCGAGACCAGCATCAGCGTGTCGCCGGACCTTAAAAACGGGCTGAGCCGCGCCAGTTCGCGCAGCCCGGCGCTGTTGTAGACGGGAATATTGACCTTCATCCAGCCATCTTAAACTGTACTCGCTGGCCCGGCCTCAGCTGTGCGGCGCGGCCCAGGTCGGCGGGGTGCACGACCGCCGGTTTGTGGTAGCCACCCAGGGTCCCCCGGTCGTGCAGGAGAAGGATGGGGACACCCCCCGGCGGCACCTGCACACTGCCGAGTGGCGCGGCTTCCGACAAGACCTCGCCCCCCGGTACGGCCCCGCCGAGGAGATGCGCGCCCATGCGGTCGGCCCGGCCTATGGAGAAGGTCTGCCGCGTCAGGGCCGCGAGCGCTTCCGGCGACGCCTGTGGACCGGGCAGAAGCCGGAGCGCCCCGCTCCCAAGGTAGGGCGTGAACGACCGTCCGGGGCGGACCGGGCGGGGCGTTCCTACACCCAGCACGTCACCGGCTGCGAGCGGTCTCCCGATGTGCCCGCGCAGGTCAACCGACGCGCTGCCCATAAAGGTGCGGCTCTCGAGTCCTCCCGCGAACGCCAGATACCCACGGCTGCCCGTTATATGTGGAGAAAACGAGAGACGATCACCGTCCCGAACGGCGAAACTCGAGTCGGTCGTCATCCCCTCGCCGCCGAGCAGTGCCCGCATCCCGCCACCCGTAAAGGCCACCACGCCGGGCATAAGCACCTCGTAGACGCCGCCCCGCACGCTCAGCTCGAGGAGCGCTGTACCCGACGCGTTGCCGACGAGACGGTTTGCCCGCGCCGCCGCCGCGCCGTCTACAGTGCCGCTCCGGGCGAAGCCGTAGCGGCCAGCCCGAAACCGGCCACGGTCCACGACCACATCGAGCAGGCCGGGTTCGGCAACCCTGAGCAGGGGATAGCGTGGCCCTTCGGGCAAAAGCTCGAGCCGCGCCTCTACCGGCGCTTCGCCCCGAACGTCCTTGACAGGGCGAAACCGCACCCGGTCGCCCGCTCCGAAAAGAAGCGGGCGGTGCGCTGTCGGGGTGTAGACCGGCTCTACGGTCCGCCCCAGCAGATGCCAGCCACCCGGCGACGCGACCGGATAGACCGTCGTCTGTAGATTGGCAATAGCGACGCCCCCCGCGGCTACCTGCGCGCGAGGGGCGTCGCGACGAGGCAGCCTTAGCAGCGGGTCGAGCTCGCCCATAAAGGCCAGTCCCGGCGTAAAGCCGACCGCGTAGACGTGATAGTCGCGCCTGCTGTGGCGCTCTATCACCTCACCGACGCCGAGCCCGGTACGGTCGGCGACCGCTTCTAGGTCCGGGCCGTCGTAGACGACGGGGACCACGATCAGCCGTCCTTCAGCCGGAACGGTCTCCCTTTCAAGCTCGAGCCAGTGGCGCAGCTCGGCCTCGCTGCTTTTGGCGGTGTCGTACTCTAAGTAGAGCGTGCTGTAGCCGGGGATCACGTCGGTGAGTGCAGGATGGGGGTCGGCGAGGACGCTCCGGGCAATCCCCTGCACCCGCCGATTGACCGCCTCGTCCATGTCGTTGCCGAAGCGAAGATAAAACCCGCCCAGCATCAAAACGCCCGCACGGTCACGCCTGTCCCGGCTAAAACTTGGCGGACGGCCCCGGCAGCGGCCGCAGCGTGAGGCGTGTCGCCGTGGAGGCAGAGGGTTTCGGCTGAAACCGGTAGGGACCCGCCGGAAATCGTGGTGAGCGTCCCCTCCATCACCAGCTCTAAAGCCCGTGCCGCCACCACCTGCGGGTCGTAGATCACCGCCCCTGCCACTGTACGCGGGGCCAAGGTGCCGTCATCCAAATAGCTGCGATCGAGGAAGGCCTCCTGCACCGCCCTCACCCCTAGTTTCGTAGCAGCACCGGCCATCACCGCGCCGCCGGGTCCCGCCAGCACGACGAGCGGTAGCGCAGGGTCGAAGTCGCGCACTGCCGCCGCGACCGCCTCGGCGGTAGAGGGATCGTGCTGCATCTTTAGGTAGAGTGCGCCGTGCGCCTTGACGTGGTGGAGTGCGCCGCCGCGTGGACGTAAAAATGCCGCCAGAGCACCTATCTGGTAGAGCACGTCAGCGTATAGGTCGTCCGGCGACGCCGCTAGTTCTCGCCGTCCGAAGCCCGTGAGGTCATTAAACCCCGGATGTGCGCCGACAGCAACCCGGTGTTCTAGGGCCAGTGCGACACTTTGCTGTATCGTGCGCGGGTCGCCCGCATGAAAACCACACGCTAAGTTGACCGAACTCAGCTGCGGTATGAGCGCCTCATCCTGCCCTAAACGCCATACACCGAACGACTCCCCAGCGTCGGCGTTAAGGTCAATGTTTGGTGTCATAAGGCAGAGTAGCATAGGTTCTATCACTAAACCTTAAACAAAAATTTCACGAGCAAGGTTATTGTGAAATATATATTTTACTTTTGTAGTTTCTTTTCGCTTCAAAGGCACTTCTAACCAGCACATTAGCGGTAAAGCGCCTTAACGTTCTACAATGCCCTCTATGAGGCGTTTTGCGTTGCTTAGACCTACCGAACTCGCTCAGTTGGCTGAGCTGAGCGAACGGCACGAGGAATTGATGCGGCACCTGGTCGCGCTCGAGGCGACCCCGCCGACGGGGACGGACACGCTACTCGACCCGCGTGAGGTGCAGATCGAAGTCCGGCAGCTGCGTCAGGAGACGCTCAAGGTGCTTGAGGCCGTGCGTCAGACCATCGAGAGACTTCCCTAACCTTGCGCCGTAGAAACCGGCTCCGGGTAGGGGAGAGGTGACGGGACGATCCGCGCAACCCTGATTCACAACGCGAGGGCAGCGGGCCGATTTCGCCTCTCAACCGGTCGAATTTTAGAGCTGCTGCGCGAGAGCGGGTATGACGCCGAACACAGGCCGACCGACGCTGAAGGTGACCTCGCCGCCGCGCTGCGCGACCCCGGTGACCTGGTCGTCGCTGCCGGTGGCGACGGGACCATCCGGGGCGTCGCGCTGGCCTTGGCCCAAACCGGGCAGGGCGTGCCGCTGGCCCTCGCGCCGCTGGGGACGGCCAACAACATCGCCCGCACGCTGGGCCTAAAAGACACCACGGAAAACCTCCTTCGCGGTCTCGCTGCGCCGCAAAAACGCCCCTTTGACCTGGGACTGATCCACGCGCCGTGGGGCGCGTCGCTCTTTCTGGAGGCGTTCGGCTTCGGCATGTTTGCCCAGGGGCTGGCGTTTTACCGGCCTGACGCGCCTAAAAGCCTCCTCAGGGCGGCGCGCGCGGCGGTCCGGACGCTCAAGCACTATGAGGCTAGAGAGTGGCTGCTCGAGCTAGACGGCGAGGACCTTTCAAACCGCTACCTGATGGGTGAGCTGATGAACACAGCGGCGATGGGGTTGCGCCTCAGGCTCGCGCCCGGTGCCGACCCCAGCGACGGCGTGTTCGACCTGGTGCTGGTGCGTGAGGACAAAAGCGTGGGCATAGACGACTACATCGTCAAGCTGACGGCCGGTCACCTCGAAAATTTGCCCAACGTCACTGTCAGGCGGGGCCGACGGCTTAAACTACAGTGGGACGGCCTACCCCTACATTTTGACGAGGAGATTCGCGGCGCTGAGGACGGTAGTGTCTTAGGAGGAAGCGAGGGCGGAGCCCTCGTGGTCGAAATGCAACCGGGGGCGCTCGAGCTATGGCTGCCACAAACCATACACCCTGAGGAAAGACCATGAAACTTGATTTGCATTGCCACACCGAGGCGTCGTTCGACTGCGTGATCCCGCTGCCCACGATGCTGGCGCGCGTTCAGAGAAACGGTATCGACGTTCAAGCCGTCACCGACCACAACGAGGTCTGGGGTGCACAGAAGCTGCAAGCACTGGCCGACGCCGAACGGGGCCACGATCCGGCGGTGCCCGTCATCATCGTCGGGGAAGAGGTCAGCACCCGTGAGGGTGAGATCATCGGCCTATTCCTGAGCGAGGCCGTCCCACGCGACCTGAGCCCGGAGGAGACGGCCCTACGCATCAAGGGTCAGGGTGGGCTGGTGCTGCTTCCCCACGGCTTCGACCCCCTGAAGAAAAAACGTCTGAGGCTGGAAGCCATAGAGCGTATTGCCGACCAGGTAGATATCGTCGAGACCTTTAACGCGCGCATCTCGAGGCCCCGTTGGAACCGTGCGGCGGCGACCTGGGCTGAGGCGCGGGGACTTCCCAAGAGTGCCGGGTCGGACGCGCACACGCTCGCTGATGTTGGGGACGCGTGGGTGGAGGTGCCGGAGGCTGATGTGAGCACGCCGGAGGGGTTGCTGGCGGCCTTGCGCGGTGGGACCGTGGCGGGTAGGTGGACGCATCCGCTTTTGGCGTTCGGGTACAAGGTGTGGGATTCGGGGTTTGAGATTACGAAGCGGTACGTGGCGAACCGATAACTACAGTTGCATAAAGCCGTAAACATATTTAATTCAGGCTAGGTTCGGCCACACTGCGACGCTACAATGCATCTATGAATTGGGGACTTTGAGTTATGCCAATCGGTTACAAAAGGCGTAGGTGGATGGCTAATCTTTTCGTGTCTGCAAGTGGTCCTGAATTCTCACCTGTTTTTGAACAAGCAGGTTACTACTCGAGAACACGAATGGCCGCTGATCTCAGGTATACGACCGCAGATATAGATTTTTTGGAGCCTCATTTTA
>CADCWP010000032.1:10399-10694 GCA_902806425.1 uncultured Truepera sp. | reverse complement strand
CCACGACCGAGAGCCACGCTATTTCGCTTTTGGACAGCATCAAATATGACGCTGACTTCGCACAATTTGATTACGTCAATCCTGACGCGCCCAAGGGCGGTACGGTGCGCCTCGCTACTACCAACTCTTTTGATACCCTTAATCCCTTTACTCTAAACGGTGTCAGCGCAGCTGGCGTCGGCGTTACCTACGACTCGCTGATGGCGCGCTCCCTGGACGAATCATCGACACTGTACGGGCTGCTAGCTGCGACTATCCGCGTTCCTGCGAATAACGCGTGGGTCGAGTTCGATAT
>CADCWP010000032.1:0-10389 GCA_902806425.1 uncultured Truepera sp. | reverse complement strand
CTGAGGCTAGATGGCATGACGGCGAGCCGGTCACCCCTGAGGACGTTGTGTTCAGCCTCAACACGCTCAAAAACGAGGGCAATCCCTTTTACGGCAGCTACTACGCCAACATCACCGAGGTCACCAAAACGGGTGAGCGGACGGTACGCTTCACCTTTGACGAGCCAAATAAAGAACTTCCCTTTATCGTAGGCGAACTGCCTGTTCTACCGCAACACTACTGGGAAGGCAAGGATTTCGCGGCGACAACCCTCGAGTCCCCCCTCACTAGCGGCCCCTACCGGATCGGTACGGTGGACGCGGGCCGCTCAATCACTTACGAGCGCGTCGAGGACTATTGGGGTGCCGACCTACCCGTCAGCGTTGGGCAGAACAATTTTGGCACCATCCGCTACGACGTGTACTTAGACGATACGGTCGCGGTCGAGGCGCTTAAAGCCAACGAGTACGACGTCAGATTTGAACCTAGCTCTGCCCTTTGGGCAACCGGCTATGAGGTGCCCGCCGTTGAACAGGGCCGCTTGATCAAAGAACTTATCCCTGACGAAAACGGTCGCGGGATGCAGGCGTTTTGGTACAACACCCGCTTGGACAAGTTTTCTGATCCGCGGGTGCGTGAAGCCCTTGGCTACGCCTTCGACTTTGAGTGGTCAAACAAAAACCTTTTCTACGGCCAGTACACACGCACGGATAGCTTCTTTGTCAATTCTGAACTGGCCTCGGCGGGCGTACCCGAAGGCGACGAGCTGGCGCTTTTAGAACCCTACCGCGACCAGCTGCCAGCGGAGCTATTCAGCGAACCCTTCACACTGCCCAAAACCGACGGCTCAGGTAACTTGCGTGAGAACTTAAGGGCCGCCAGTCAACTCCTGAGCGAAGCGGGCTGGGAGATTCAAAACGGCCAGCTGACAAGCTCTACAACTGGCGAGGTCATGACCATCGAGTTTTTACTTAGCTCTCCAACCTTCGAGCGCATCATCTCACCTGTCGTTCAGAACTTGCAGCGCTTGGGCGTCGAGGCGAGCTTTCGTACCGTTGAGGCGGCCCAGTATCAAGAGCTGGTCCAGTCCTTTAACTATGACGTGATCGTCGAAAGCCGTGGGCAATCCCAAAGCCCCGGCAATGAGCAGCGCGACTTTTGGAGCAGCGAAGCCGCCGATACCGAGGGAAGTGGCAACTGGGCGGGTATTAAAAACCCGGTGGTTGATGAGCTAATCGCTAAAGTGATCAGCGCTCCCGACCGCGAGAGCTTGATCACTGCCACCCACGCCCTTGACCGTGTGCTCTTGTGGAACTACTACGTTACGCCCAACTGGTACCTGCCCGCGACACGCGTCGTCTACTGGAACAAGTTTGGCAAGCCTGAGACCTATCCACCTTACGGTCTCAACTTTCCGAGCGTCTGGTGGGTAGACGAGGCTAAAGCCGCGGAGCTGACGGCGAACTAACCCGCGCACACCATGCTTTCCTACGTCGTTCGCCGCCTTTTGCTTATGATCCCAACGCTCTTTGGCATTATGGTCATCAACTTCTTTGTTATTCAAGCGGCACCTGGCGGGCCGGTCGAGCAGACGCTCGCCAGACTGCAAGGCCGCAACACGGACGCGACTGCCCGCGTAAGCGGGACGGGTGCAGGAGAAGTCGGGGGAGCAGCGGGCGGTGCAACAACGGGTACCACACCCGGCAGCAGCGGCGCAGCCCCACGGGGTACCTACCAGGGCGCGGAGGGTCTCGACCCGGCACTCATCGCGCGCCTGGAAAAACTTTACGGCTTCGACAAACCACCCGCGGAGCGCTTTTTCCAGATGATTGGCCAGTATCTGCGCTTCGACTTCGGCGACTCTTTTTTCCGCGACCGCAGCGTGATGCAGCTGGTACTCGATAAGATGCCGGTCTCTATCTCACTAGGGCTGTGGACGACACTGATCATCTACTTCATCTCGGTCCCGCTGGGCGTCACCAAAGCCGTGCGCGACGGCTCCCGCTTCGACCTCTGGACCTCGACAGTAGTCATCGTCGGCAACGCCATCCCGAGTCTTTTATTCGCCGTGCTGCTGATCGTCCTCTTCGCGGGCGGCAGCTACTTCGACGTGTTCCCGCTACGCGGTCTGACCTCGGAGAACTTCGCCGAACTTAGTACCTGGGGCAAGGTCGGCGACTATTTCTGGCACCTGGCGCTGCCCGTCTTCTCGCTCGTAATTGGCGGCTTTGCAGGACTGACGCTCCTGACCAAAAACTCGTTTCTAGACGAAATTACCAAGCAGTACGTGGTAACGGCCCGCGCCAAAGGGCTCTCTGAACGGCGCGTGCTGTACGGCCACGTGTTCCGCAACGCCATGCTGATTATTATCGCGGGGTTTCCAGCGGCATTTATCGGCGTCCTTTTTACCGGGTCGCTTCTTACCGAAGTCATCTTCTCGCTTGACGGCTTGGGGCTTCTGGGCTACGAGGCGGCCATCAACCGCGACTACCCGGTGATGTTCGGAACGCTCTATGTATTCACGCTTCTAGGACTTGTAATGCAGCTCGTCGGCGACCTCGCTTACACAGTCGTCGACCCCCGCATTGACTTCGAGGGGCAGAACGCTTGAGTCCCGACTTCAGCGAGGTGCAGGGCAGCGTACAGGACGCCGCTACCCCAGTGATCCAACCCGAAGGGGACGTGACGTCGGGCGCAGCTTTAGGAGCTGGAGTCCCCGCGGCACCACGCCTCAGCCTCGCTGGGCGGCGCTGGGGAAACTTCCGCGCCAACCGCCGCGCCTATGTGAGCTTGTGGATATTTATGGTCCTTTTCGCCCTAACGCTCCCGGCGGAACTTGTCGCCAACGACAAACCGCTGCTGGTGCGCTATAACGGCGCGCTCTATTTTCCTGTATTCAAAGGGTATGCGGAGACAACCTTTGGCGGCGACTTCGAGTCCGAGGCCGACTACCGCGACCCATTTGTGCAGGAGCTGATTAAAGAGGGCGGCTGGCTGCTCTGGCCGCCGGTTCGTTTCAGCTTTGATACGGTCAACTACGATTTAGATAGGCCCTCCCCCGCCCCACCTTCAAGACAAAACCTCCTCGGCACCGACGACCAGGCGCGCGACGTGTTGGCCCGCGTCCTATACGGCTTCCGCGTGTCCATCCTCTTCGCGCTGATCCTGACAACACTCAGCTCAGCCGTCGGTATCGCAGCGGGCGCGGTACAGGGCTACTTCGGTGGTTGGGTTGACTTGGGCTTTCAGCGCTTTATCGAAATCTGGGGGGGCATCCCGACGCTGTACCTGCTGATCATCCTCTCGAGCCTTGTCCGCACCACCTTTTGGGTACTGCTAGGTTTTTTGCTGCTGTTTAGCTGGATGGGGCTGGTCGGCCTAGTCCGCGCCGAGGTTTTGCGAGCGCGCAACTTCGACTTCGTGCGGGCGGCGCGCGCATTAGGCGTCAGTAATACAGGCATTATGCTCCGGCACGTGCTCCCGAACGCGCTCGTCGCTACCCTGACGTTTTTACCCTTTACGCTCGTGGGGGCGGTCGGCATTTTGGCGTCGCTCGACTTTTTGGGCTTCGGCTTTCCGGGGGGAGCGCCCTCTTTGGGCGAACTCTTAAACCAGGGTAAACGCAACCTGCAAGCACCTTGGCTCGGGCTGACCGGCTTTTTTGTGCTGTCGGTAATGCTGTCACTTCTGGTATTCATCGGCGAAGGGGTGCGCGACGCCTTCGATGTCCGCAAGACTTTCGGGGGGAGCCGGTGAGCCTGCTAGACATCGAAAACCTAGCCGTGCAGTTTCGCTCGTCGGAGGGTGTGATCAAGGCTCTAAGAGGTGTTGACATGACAGTCAACCCTGGGGAGACCGTTGCAGTCGTCGGTGAGTCGGGATCGGGTAAATCGGTCACGGCGTTATCCGTTTTGCAGCTGCTACCGGCGCAGGCGCACTATACGAGCGGGAGCATCCGCTTCGGCGGTCAAGAACTCCTACACGCTAAAAGAAACGTTCTTCGGGGCGTCCGGGGGGGTCGCATCGGCATGGTGTTCCAGGAGCCGATGAGCAGCCTTAACCCCCTGCACACAGTCGAGCAGCAGATTTCTGAAACACTTACACTCCATCAGGGACTTAGCAAGCGGGCTGCGAGAGAACGCGCGCTTTCACTTCTAGGACGTGTCCGGCTGCCCAACCCCGAACGCCGCCTAAGCGCATATCCCCATCAGCTCTCCGGCGGGCAGCGGCAGCGCGTGATGATCGCTATGGCGCTCGCCAACGAACCCGAACTGCTCATCGCCGACGAACCGACGACCGCTCTCGACGTTACCGTCCAGGCGCAGATTTTGGACCTGCTTAGAGAGCTGCAAAAAGATACCGGGATGGCGCTGATGCTGATCACCCACGACCTCGGCATTGTGCGGCACACCGCCGAGCAGGTCTACGTGATGACGCGAGGAGAGGTCGTCGAACACGGGCCGAGCGCACGAATTTTTAGCGCGCCGGAGCATCCGTATACGCGGAAGCTTCTAGCCGCGGAGCCGAGCGGGACGTCCACACCCCTAAACGCGGACGCTAAGACGCTCCTGAAAGCCGACGACCTCAAGGTTTGGTTTCCGGTCCAGCGGGGCGTGCTGCGGCGCATCGTCGGGCACGTCAAAGCGGTTGACGGCGTGAGCATTACTGTGCGCGAGGGGCAGACGCTGGGGATCGTCGGCGAGTCGGGGTCGGGAAAGACAACGTTGGGACTCGCGCTGTTGCAACTGGTCCCGAGTCGAGGCGACGTCACCTTTAGGGGTCACGACCTGCAACGCGCGCGCCGGGGCGACCTGCGACGTCTGCGTAAAGAGTTGCAGGTGGTATTTCAAGACCCCTATAGCTCGCTTAGCCCGCGCCTGACGGCGTTTGAAATTGTAGAGGAGGGCTTGCGCGTCCACCAACCGGGCGACCCATACGCGGCGCGGCGGGAGCGGGTGGCGCAAGCCCTGCTGGAGGTGGGACTCGAGCCCCGTATGATGGACCGCTACCCGCACGAGTTCTCTGGGGGTCAGCGCCAGCGCCTAGCTATTGCCCGGGCCATCGTCTTAAAACCGCGCCTAATCATCTTGGACGAACCGACGAGCGCCCTCGACATGACGATCCAGGCACAGATTATTGGGCTTCTACGCGACTTACAGCAGCAGCACGGGCTCGCCTATATTTTTATCAGTCACGACCTGCGGGTAGTGCGGGCGCTTGCCAACGACATCTTGGTGATGAAAGACGGCGTGGTGCTCGAGGCGGGTCCGGCTCAGAGGATTTTCGACGCTCCACAGCACGAGTACACGCGGGCGCTGTTAGCAGCTTCACTTATTAGCGGTACGACTTCTTAAAAACGTTTGGCGTAGCAGCGAGGGTCAGTCACTGTACACGACCCCACCCATGATCAGGTTCATGACAGCGACACTTCACAACAACATACTAAAGTTCATGGTGACCGGCGGTGTTCTAACACAAGGGGTCAGGGCGGGCGCGGAAGCCTTTACCGAAGGCGAACTGCGGGCCGGGATTGAAGAGGCTCACAAGGCAGATAAGCTCACAGCCGCCCATGTCCAAGGATTAGCTGGGATCAAAAATGCTTCATGCGCCGGTATCGACACCATCGAGCATGGTGCATTCGATACCTGGGACGAGGAAGCGTTAGATCCGCTCCAAAGCCGCTGGTTAGTGCCTACCTTTGCTGCGCCTGACGGTATTCTCTCTGGCACAGGCACGCTACCAGAGTGCATAATCTCAAACACCGAGCCTGTTGCGGCAAAACACCAGGAAAACACTGCCGCGGCGCATCAATTTAGCATCCGTATAGTGGCTGGGACGGACGCGGGAACACCCTTTAATCCTCACGGCAATCTGCCCTGGGAACTTGAGCTTCTTTCTCGCGTGGGCTTATCGCACTTAGAGGTTCTACGGTCAGCCACCACCGTGGCGTCTGAAGCCCTTAACCTCACAGGTCAAGTGGGGACTTTGTAAACGGGAGCCTGGGCCGACCTAGAGGTGTGGGAAGCTGATCCTTTAGACGATGTAATGGCCTACAAGCAACCTCTTGCTGTGATTAGCCGAGGGGAACGTATAGCTATCTAAACGTGGACGCGCTCTCCAACACCATATCTAAAAGCTTCATTGACGCCACCCCGTCACAAAGGCTCTTTCTCACCCACACGGCGAAATTCTTGATGGCAGTTCGGTTCATAGGCTGAGCCTTTCGGTGGAGATAACGAGACAGAGACGCTTCGGGGCCAAGGTTTCAACCGGTAAGGTCATGATGCGGAGGGCAGTACGGACAGGCGGCCTTCTCTCGCTACTACCCCGAAGTGGCGTTCGTCGAGCGTCAACACCGCACCGCCGTGCCGCTCGGCGCAGGCGATCACGCTAGCGTCAGCGAAACCCAAGGGAAGGTCAGCGTAACGCGCCACCAGGGCACGGATACGGGGGAGTGCAGCGGTGCCGCAGTCGAGGCTGAACGCTTCCTCCTCAAGGTCAGCCAGAAAAGCGTCCAGCACACGCGGTCCAGAGCGGGTCTCCAGAAAATAGGTGATCTCGGCGAGGATGGCGACCGGGATGAGGTAAGGCGGCGTGGCCTCCAAGAACGCCTCGCGCATCCGGTCGTGGTCCGGGTCTTTACGGTGCAGGAGGGCCACGACCGCTGAGGTATCGAGCGTGATCAACGCTTCTCGCTTTCCGTTTCCTGCGCTTTGCCTTGGCCGTGGGGCGCTTCGTTCCAGCGCCCGTGTATCCAGTCCTCACTGTCGGCCGCGGACACGCCAGCGTCGTCCGCTAGGCCGAGTGAGCGTGGCAGGGTCCGGGGGCGACTCTGGACGTAGCCCTCGAGCGCCTCGCGCATCAGCTCGGCCTGGCTCTTGTTCTGCCGCTTCGCCTCGACCTTGAGCTGCTGGTTGAGCGCGTCGGGCAGGTAAAGCGTTGTCTTTTGCATGATTCAGTTTACCATATACCAGCTGTGGCACTCCTTAGGATCTGTAATCGAGCTGGACGCGGTTCTCCTTGTTCAACTCCCCACGTAGTCGCGTCTCCAGCTTCCGGCACACCTCCAGGGTGTCTACAAGACCTTCGTTTAACATGGCCCCTTTGATCGAGGCGCTCTACATGACGGCGGTAAACATGCGGGCGTGTAGTACAGTTTCAGGGTCAGCTCCCGGGCATTAGGAGAATCCCCTGTAAGCCTGAACCTCGCTTCAGGAACGCAAACAACTGCGCTTTGCTGGATATAGCAAAGGAGTGACCCTGAACTCACTCGAGACTATTTTTAGGCCGTGCCAACCTGTGGCGGCCCAGAAGGAGTTCTCGATGGAGAGTCCCTATTTCGCCCTTTGCAAAGCCACAGCGCCCGGCCGCGCTTCGAGCCGCACCAGCCAGCGCCGTCCCAAAGCTGGGGAGCTGACCCGTTATGGCTCAGGTCCCTTAGTTCTTGACGAAGAACTCGAGGCCGGTGAGTTCTCGGTTGGGTTGTCAGATGCGCGAGCGGCACGCCACGGAAAGCCATGAACCGTTCGACGCTTGAGAAACCCGTGGACCGTCCCCTCGGATCTCACGTCGACGTTCCCAACGGTGGGCGGGCCGCGCGCTGCCAAGCCGTACGCAAAAACGGCGAGCAGTGTAAGAAGCCCGCTCGGCGCGGCTTCAGCGTCTGCGGCACCCACGGCGCGGGGTACGCCAAGCGTGAGGCGCAAGGCGTCCGCAAACGTGCAGGCGCACCCATGGTGCACGGTCGCTTCGCCAAGCTCGAAGGTAAGACGCTGCGCGAGGAAATGGCGCAGTTGCGGCAGTGCGAGGTTGATCTGGACAACACCGACGACGCGCTGCGGCTGGTGTACGTGGTGCTCAACCGGATGCTGACGCTCGAGCCGGACGTCACTAAGCTGCAAGCACACCTCGAGTTCTTGACTGCTGACCCAACGCTCGACCCGCTTGTCTACCTAAACGCAGTGGCCGCCCTGGATAAGCTTTCACGCTTCATGTTATCGGTGCATAAGCAGGCGGTACAGGTCGTCAAGCTGGGCAAGGTGCGCGCCGACACGCAGGCGCGTTTGTCGCAGGCGCGGAAGATGGACGACTTCATCACCCACACGCGCCTGGTCTCCGAGATCGTGCGCTCGCACACCTCGCCGGGAGTCTTCAACGCCATCTTGCAAGAGTTGCAGGTGAGGCTCCTGGGGCCGCTGGGTATCACCGCGGAGGATTTCGAACGTTGGGAGGGCGACTAGACGGGCCAGCGCGCATCTCCACCGACCCAGCGATCCTGCCAGGTTTCGGCCAGCTTCGGTTAAGAGCATGAGTCGCCAACCTCCCACCAACCTCATGGATAAACCTTTGCGGTACTCTGAGGAACCTGTGAATTGTAGAAGTCGTCAATAACCTACGGACCGTTAAGCTATCTCCATAATGGGTCACGCTGGCCTGCCGGGTAAGACACAGCAGCGTTCGTCTGTGCGTGCGGGCCTGCGGTGCACGCAATGCCGTGCGTACACTTCGGCTGCAATAGAACAATGCGGCGCCCCGGTGAACTGAGCAGCCTACCTCCACCGCCGCGTGACGCAGGCCAACCGCTGACCTTGATAGTTAGCAGGCGCTGAGGTGGCCTCTAAGCGCCCCGAGCGCACTGTGCCTACTCCTTTTGCTCGTTTCCCTACCTCAACCGCCTGGAGCCCCTCAGGACGCCCAAGAGGGCAGGCGCGAGCTGGCTCGTCATGGTGCAGTGAGGTCCCCTTGGCGGCTGAGCGGAACAACACAGCGGACATCGAGCATATAGTTCGACTGCAACCGAACCATGTGTGGCGGTACGGGTGCGGAAACCCCATGAACCACAGAGAGTCGCGGAAACCCCATGAACCATAGAACCGTCGGCAGCCCGACAGGCCACCCTGACCTGCCCGGACACCCCACCTCGCACCTGTGCGCCGTCAGTACGTTGGCTGTGTGCACACTTCGGTTACGATAGAACCATATGACCCGTGGGCTCGACCTGACTGCTGTAGCCAACCTCGTCGGTGATCCCTCCCGGCTAAAGATGCTCGCCGCCCTGCTAGCTAAGGGTAAGTTGACAGCGGGCGAACTGGCGGCGGTCGCGGGCGTCTCCCCGCAAACAGCCAGCGCGCATCTCAGTAAGTTGCAGCGGGGCGAGCTCATAGAACGCACCCATGGTGCCTACTACACCAAGCAACGGCTTTTCCGCCTGGCGGGCGACGACGTGGCCCAGGCGGTAGGGGCACTTTCAGCACTCGCCACAATGAAGCCGCAAGCAACTTTAACGACAAACGAGCCCAGCGCGAAGCTCTGTTACGCTCACCTCGGCGGGACGCTAGGGCGCACGCTGTTAGCGGCCCTGCTCGACCAGAAGCTCCTCGAGCCCGTCGATGCCCCATTCAATTCAGTCTACGAATACAGGGTCACGGCTGAAGGCGCGGAGGTGTTGAGCAAGTTCGGCATCGACGTGACTGGGTTGCAGAAACAGCGCAGACACTTCGCTAGTCGCTGCCTGAACGCCCACGAAGCGGACGGCCACCTCTCAGGGTCTTTAGCCGACGCGCTCCTGAAGGGGCTGCTCGACCGGGGCTGGGTCGTGCAGGATGACAGCAAAGACCGCGTCTTAATGCTGACGGAAGCGGGCAGAAAAGGCCTCGCAAGCGGTTTCGCGGTGCGCCTGTAGACGACGAAGCTGTGAAGGGTGACCCGGCTGTCCCACCGGGAAAGGACTCTATAGGCCCTTGTTGCCCTCCTGAGCCGGTCTCCCCTGTTCGGGACGTTCGGCGAAGCTGGCCGGCTTGCCCTGTCAGCAGTACTTAGGGCCGGAATGTTATACGGCCCCTCCCCGCCCCAGCGCGAGGCTCAGCTCCGACACGCCCTCGTACAGCTGCCCGAGGGCTAGGTCTCGTAGTTGGCCTGTACATAAGCCGCTTTATGTCCCCTTCAGCCTTCAGCCTAGAGCAAGAGCATTATTAACAAGTTACGCTGGCGAAGTGAACCCGGCCGACGCTCGAACTCTCGCCCAGGTGCTGCTAGACGAGCATGCGCTCCACGACTGGACGTTCGCTTTCAACCGCCGCAGGCGCGCCTTCGGGCTGTGCGACTTCCAAAAGCGCACGATCTACCTCTCAGCTGTGCTTGCTGAACTCAACGGCGAAGCCAAGGTACGTGACACCCTGCTTCACGAGATCGCTCACGCCCTGGCTGGTCCGCGAGCGGGACATGGACCGGCGTGGCAGAAGGTTGCCCGTACGGTAGGAGCTAAGCCCAGACGCTGCTACAGCGCCCAGGAGGTCCGGCAGCCACAGGGTCGGTACCTGCTCGTCTGCCCCTCGTGTAAGGAGGCGACGCCGCGCTACCGCAGGCCTACAAAGGTCTATGCCTGCCGCGGCTGCTGCGACCGTCTCAAC
>CADCWP010000031.1 GCA_902806425.1 uncultured Truepera sp. | reverse complement strand
ACTTTTACACTCATGCTCCTCACACCTCTTCCACCGCGTGGTTTGGCCTCCGCCACCTACGCTGCTGCCGCTTTGTTCGGGGCGTTTTGGGGCGTGTGGGGGGCGAGCGTGCCCCGCATCCGCGAGCAGACCGGGATCGACGATGGCCAGCTGGGTGTTGCACTGCTGTTCATCGCCGCGGGCGCCCTACCGGCGATGCTGCTGACCGGTCGCGCGCTCGACAGGTGGGGGCTCCGTTTTGCCGCCGCTGCCGTGATCGCGCTCGGTCTGACAGGAGTCGGCGTCGCCGCTACCGCGCACAGCTTTGTCACCCTCTGCCTCGGTTTGGCGGTGGTGGGCGCGGCAAGCGGGGCCGCCGACGTCGCCAGGAACGCCACCGGCGGCCGCGCTGAACAGCTCACCGGTAGGCCCATCATCGTCCGCTCGGCGGGCGTGTTCTCCAGCTTCGTCGTCCTCTCCAGCCTCAGCGGCGGCGCGCTCTCCGCCGTTGCCCCAACCATCGTCCCGTTCTTAATTGTGGCCGTGTTGTCGATTTTCGCCGGAGCCGTGATTGTGCGTGCGCTCCCACCGGGGTCAACGCACGTCGAGGGGAGCGTGCGTGAAGCGACCGACGCGGCAGCCTCGGGGATGAGGTACGCGCCCCTGCTAGTGATCGGGTTTCTCGGCGCGCTCGCGTTTGCGAGCGAGAACGCGCACCAGAGCTGGGGTGCCGTCTTCCTCGAGGACGAGTTGGCGGCGGGTCCCGGCGTCAGCGCGGTCGCCCCGGCGGTGTTCGCGGCGGCGGGCGCCCTCACCCGCTTCGCCGTCGGCGCTTCCCGACCGGGCCGTTCCCACACCGTCCTCCTGGCGGGTGCGCTCGCCGCGGCTGCTGGAACGGTCGTTGTCGCGCTCGCACCGTCGATTTCGGTCGCTCTAGCTGGGCTTATCGTCGCCGCCGCTGGCACCGCCGTCCTCTTCCCAACGCTCTTGAGCATCGTTTCGCGCCGCGTCGACGAGTCTCACCGCGGCCGCGCGACGGCGCTCCTCATCGTCGTCTCCTATCTCGGGTATCTGCTTGGACCCGTGTACGTCGGCCTCTGGTCACAAGGTACGGGGCTGCGGGGAGCCATGCTGGCCGTTGCCGCCCTGAGCGGCGTCCTCTTGTTCTTAACCTTACCGCTGCTGCGCCTCTCCGGCTTCACCCGGCAGGCCGAAGCGGAAGCCAAGTACGCACCCATACCTGATTAGCGGACGCCTAAAGCCCAAAGGTGAGTTTTCCAATTTGGAAGGAGTTTTGAATGACCCAACGAATCGCCCTCGTCACAGGTGCTGGTCGGGGGCTCGTCGTACAGATCGGCATGGGTACCCCCGTAGATGTCGCCGCGACCGTCGCGTTCCCGGCTTCGGATAAGGCCGACTTCATCGGTGAACGTATCGCTGTGAACGGCGGCCACTATTTCGGCTGAGCCGTCTAGAGGCACATCGGGTTGACGGGGGCCTCTTCAACTACCAGGAGCTAGTGCCCTTGTCGGCTCGAGTGGTGCGCGCAAAGCTACAGTTTTGACCTCGCAAACTGGTGTTCGTGGACAGGAGCGACACGCACGCATAGTTCCGAGAATATTGCCGATTGACGAGGGCTACTGGTTAAGCTGTTGTGCGTTCATCGAGCGAGAAGAACGTAGAAGTGTTTTGTCATAACCTCTAGGGTTTCGTTCGTTCGGGAAGGAACCATAGGCAGTACACATTCAGAGTTAGGGTGTTCGTCAATGCTTAGGCGGTAGCGCGGCTTCGGAGTACGGGTTTACTGGTGGGTGCAAGCCCTGTTTTGCCGTGCCCGTCGTTTTATTCTTGGTAGAGTGGCGTATGCCGACTCGTCCCGGACCACCTCACCGCTTTGGCGTGGCGCTCGGTGGCGGGACGGCCAGAGCCTTTGCACACGTGGGCGTGCTTAAAGTTTTGGACGAGGCGGGCAGGCCGCCGGACGTTCTTGCGGGAACGAGCTTTGGGGCGCTTATCGCCGCGCACTACGCGCTTTACGGGGACACAGAGGCTTTATGGACGTGGGCCGAAAGGTTCCCGGCGGCCCAGCTGTGGCGGCAGGGTCTGGACTTCGGGCTGCACCGGGCGGCCCTGATCGAAGGGGGACGGGTTGAGGGCTGGCTCGAGCGCACGCTCTTCCACGGCGCGACCTTCGCCGACCTCAAGAGGCCGCTTCTCGTCACCTGCACGGACGTCGATACGGGCGAGCTGGTGGTCTTGCGCCACGGGCCGCTTGCGCGGGCGGTGCGGGCGAGCTGCGCCTTGCCGGTCGTGACGCGGGCACTGGTGGTAGGGGAGCGTACCCTGATCGACGGTGGCTTCGTCTCTCCGGTTCCGGTACACCCGCTCTTAGCTGAAGCCGACCATGTGCTGGGTGTTCATGTAGGCGTCGCGGTGGAGAAGGCGCGCTCTATTCAGCTGCTTCGGCGTGTGCACGCCTCCCCGTTTGGAAGCCGCTGGCACAAGCGGTTTTTAGGTGCGCCTAGCGGTGCTTACGGGACGCTGCTGCGCTCTCTGGCGCGGGCGAGCGCGTCCTACACCCAGGAGATGCACAGCCTCCCGGAGGCGCTCATGCTGCGCGTAAACCCGCCCGTCGCCTGGTGGGACCTGCACCGGGCGGTGGCGGCGGCCCGAGTGGGGGAAGAGGCGATGCGCCGCGCCCTGCCCGCGCTGGCGGCGTTCCCCAGCCCCGCCGAACCGCTACGGACCCCCGAGGAGCCCCATGACGTACGTCTTCCGCGCACTTGAAAGAGAACCTTGGGCGCAGGCGCTGCGGGCACTGGCCGACGTCTGTCTGGGCCGCGACACCGCAAAGGTGGCGGCGGCCTACGCCGACCTCTACGCGGCTCTAGCTGAAAACGAACATGCCGGTCTCTACGAAGGGGCGGCGGCGGCGCTTCTCTACGCCCCTTCGCCGCTGGCCGAGGCCGCCGCTTCGCCGCCGGGCGGCTTGTTGGCCGGGGCGCGGCACGACCTCGCGGCGCTGCTGGGGGTGCTCCGGCGCGACTGGAGGGCCGAGGCCGCCGAGATTACCGGCCATGAGGTGCCGCCGCTGACGTGCCTAAGCACCCTACAGGGTGGCCCGGTCGCGGTACTCGCCAAAATGCTCTCTACAGCGGACGCTGATGAGGTGCTGGCGGCGCTTCTCGAGGCCTACCGCAGGGACGGTACCGGCGACCTGGCGTGGTTTCCGGCGTTTCGCTGGTCGGAGGGGACGCTTCAGGGGATTTCACGCCCGGCCTGGACGGAGGCCGAGCGGCTTGTCGGCGTAGGGGGCGCGGTAGAGCACCTGCGCGCCAACACGGAGGCTTTCTTAGCGGGGCGGGACGCTCAGCACACGCTGCTGTACGGTCCGCGCGGCAGCGGCAAATCCACAGCGCTCCGTAGCCTCGGCGGGCGCTACGCCGGGGTCGGGCTGAGGTTGATCGAGGTGACGCCGGAGTGTTTGTGGGACTTGCCGAGGATTTCGGAGGCGTTGCGAGGCAGGCCGCACCGCTATCTGGTGTTCGTCGACGACCTGTCTTTTGAGGCGGGGAGCAGCGCCTACGGCCCGCTGAAATCGCTGCTCGAGGGCTCCCTAAGCGGCACGCCGGACAACGCGCTCGTCTACGCCACGAGCAACCGCCGTCACCTGATTGGCGAACGCTTCTCCGAGCGCCCTGACCCGCTGAGCAACGACCCGCACCCTTGGGACACGCAGCACGAACGGCTGGCTTTGGCCGACCGTTTCGGGTTGGTCATCACCTTCCCGGACGCCACTCAGCGGCGCTACCTGGAGATCGTCCGCGGCCTCGCCGAACGGGGCGGGGTAATAGACGCCGACTTGGACGCGAGAGCGGTGCGCTTCGCCGAGTGGGGCAACGGCTACTCGGGGCGCACCGCGCAGCAGTTCGTCGAGGCGCTTAAGAGTGGACTAGTCTGACCAATCGGCGCACCACCACGCAGCGTGAGGCATCCCGCTCCTCTTGGCGGTCTCTAAAACGGGCGTCACATTGTACGGTACACGCCGGAAGGTGATGCTCGGCTGGCCCCCAACAACCTCGATAAGTGCGTACTCCGCCCAAGCTGGGTTGCGCGCCTCGCCGTTCGACAGAAGTTCATAAGGCGATCCCACGCTGCCGGGGTTGACAAACGTTATGTCTTGAAAGCGGCGCAAGATGGGTTGATGGGTGTGGCCGCCGAGCATCAGCGGAGCGCGTTTCTGAAAAAACTGAGCCAGCGTTTCGTCAGGCGTCGTCGCCACAATTACGTCGTTGTACGACCTAGGGGAGCCGTGAAAACAGAGTATAGGCAACTTCTCCAATTCGATCTTCACTGTCGGCTGAAACGTCCGGATAAAATCGCGGTCGGCATCTGTAAGCTGCTCGGCGCACCAACTTACGATGTCGAATAAAATGTTTGAATCAATGCGTGTTTCCTCGAGCCCTTTAAGCTTGTCTGGATAGAGGATTTCATCGTCGGCGTTTCCCATAATGACCGGGCAGCCGAGTGCCTGCACGCGGCGCAGCGTTTCGCGCGGTTGCGGCCCGAAGCTCGCCACGTCACCTAGGCACACGAGTCCGTCTGCTCCAACGTTTCCAGCATCGGCCAAAATCGCCTCGAGCCCGCCTAAGTTGCCGTGAATATCTGAGATCACCGCCAGCATCTAGTTTCCTTTCAAGCCAGCCAGTTTTGCCGCCAGCGCGTAGGCTTCGCCCCTCGTCAGCACGTCACCTTCAAATTTGGTCTCCAAGTCCCGAGCGTCCAGACACCTTCCCAGCGCGCAGCTCGCCGCGCGGGTCAGGTCTCGTGCCAGCTCCGGCGTCAGCTCGCCTGTCAGCTCGGGAAACTCGGCTAACAAGGCGTCGCCGAGCCCGTCATCTTCCCAGAAGCGGACGCCGACGTTCGCCAGCAGGTAGAGAAACCCCAGCGCAGGCATCTGTGCGTCCAACTGCGGGTCGTTTTCGTAACCCCCGAGTGCCAACCCCTTGCGGCGCAGCGTGCGGTACGCCTCGAAGTAGGGATGCGACACCGGCCCGGACGGTGAACGCGCCTTCACTTCGGGTAGGTACACGCCTCTGGCCGTCAAGCGCTCCCGCAGCCGCCGCACCGCCTCCGCGTCCGAAGCGTAGTTTTGGGCGGGAACGCCGGTTTGCGCTGCCCACGCCGCTGCTACCCCGACCGCCTCGCCGAGCGCCATCCCGAACGGCACCACCCGCGCCGACGCCGCCGCCAGCGGGTCGTACCCAGCGCTCTTGCCGACGATCCAGAGGTTGTCCGGACCTTGGGGCAGGGCCACGCAGAGCCGCGCCCCGTATATCACCGGCACCCCGTAGACGTAACCGTCATCGTCCGGTGTCAGCGTCTGCACGTCGAGCGCGTAGCTGCCTGCCACCACATCGTCGGGCCTTACGACGTTGTCCAGCGTGTCGTCCACGCTCAAGGTGCAGCGGGTAGCGAAGTGTCGTGACTCACGGACGTAGAGCTGCTGCGCCACGCCGCCGTACGTCGCCCTTTCAAACCCCGGCAACACCCGTAGATACCGCACGATGCGAGGGGCCTCGAGCGTCGCCCGTCTCATCCCCTCCGCTACGCTTTCTGGGTCAAACGGGTTGATTCCGTACACCAGCAGCGCGTTTACGAGCACCGACCCGTCCCTCTGTCTCCCCAGGTTGAGACCACGCAGGCGGACGCCCACCTGTTCCGGCTCGTAAGCTGCCGGGAGGCCGCCGAAGTGTCCCCACGCCGCGTCCCGGTCAAGCTGCGCGAACTCCGGACCGCGTTCACGGACACCCCCCACGAGCGCGTCCCAGCGGACACCCTCCACACGAAAGACCAGGGTGTCGGCCATCCGCTCGTCCACGCCTAAAGACGCGAAGCCGACCGTGTAGGGCGCGCCCGCGGCGGCGCTCAAGTCGCCGTCGGCGGTCGCGTCGACCACCTGAGCTGCCAGAAGCGGTTCCTCACCCGTGCGGACGCCGACGACACCGGCCCCCAGTACAGGCGTGAGGGGGTCCGCACCAAGGCGCACCTCGACACCCGCCGCCCTCAGCATCTCCTCAAAAGCTGCCTCGGCCTGTCCTACATCGAACGCCGATCCACGCCCGACCCGGTTCCACCACCTCTCGAACAGCCCCCGTTGTACGAGCGGCTCGGTGCGGAGGTCGAGCGAGTTGAGCCCTCCGAGCACGAAGAGCCCGCCGAGGCGCGCGTTTTCGCTGACGAGCAGTGTGCGCGCCCCCTCTTCGGCGGCAGCAACGGCGGCCATCACGCCTTCGGGTTCGCTGCCGACGACGATCACGTCAAACGGCTCGGCTTGACCCGCGCTAAGCTGGAGCGCAAGCCAGATCAGAAACGCGTGTAGACGCATCATGCCCTAATCTACCCCCTAAAAAAGCTCACCGCCAAAGGTGCTAAAGTGACCTCATGATCCAAGCCAGACTCTTGACACTTTCGCTGCTGCTCGCGGGTTGTTTACCCGTCTTTGAAGATGGCGCGCCGACGCTGCACGACGTTGCGCTCTACAACGCGCAGAGGGGCGCGCTCTACGGTTATTTTTACGGTGAACCCGCCGAGCTGAGCGTCGGAGGCCGTGAGGTCACGCTGAGTGAGGGCGCGTCAGACGACCCGCTGAGCGTTCGGGGCGCGCTCCTGATTGACGGTCAGCCGTACCTGCGTCAGGAGGTCTCGCCGCTCGGGAACGCGCCGGTGGTGGTGCAGCGTATCCCTTACTCGACCGACCTCATGGTCACCGCCGAGGAGGACGTCGAGGGCGTGCTGTACTTCGACGGTGAGAGGTGGTTTACGCTCCTCGGTGAGGCCGACGAGGGCTACATGGGCCGGGTCGTGCCGCGTGAACGCGCGGAAGGGCTCTACGGTCTCGGCGCGCTCACCCGCGCGGAAGCCGAAGTATTCGGCCCGGGGCTAACTGCTCGCGGCCCGGTCATTGTTTCAGCTCTGACCGAGCCCAGGGACCGCACCCGGCAGGCGAACGGTTTAGGCGGCTACCTGAGCACAGCTTTAGCCGTTCAGAGAGGAATAGAGACCGTGGCCGTAACCCCCACACCCATAGAGGCACCTGGATGGGACGTGATAGCGACCGGTACCCAGGCGACCGGCGGCGACTCCCCGAGCTTTGAACTCGCCACCAGTGAGAGCGCCCTGGAAAACCTTTGGAGGCGCGCGTACGGGTCGCTGTCCGACCTGCCGCCGGTCCCCGGGGTGGATTTTGGGGACTCGAGCGTCGCCGCCGTCTTTTTAGGAACGCGTTCGAGCGGTGGTTACAGCGTCGACGTGCGGAACGTAAGTGTTGAAAACGGTGAAGTGTACCTAGATGTAGAGGTCACTGAACCGGCTCCCGGCACGCTGACGACGCAGGCTCTGACGAACCCGTGGGTGATGGTGCGTGTAGACGCGCCCGAGCTTAGCTCGGCGTGGTTCAGGGACGTTTCAAGCGGTGAACTTTTGGGTACGGCGCGGGGCACGTCCGACAAGTAGACAGCGTTGGCTAAAACAAAAAGGTGACGGCCTCAGCGCGTCACCTTTTTTGTCTAGGTTGTTCTCAGCCGTTTTTGAAGGGTGGGAACTCGAGGCTGGTAACAACCTCTGCACCGCCGTCATAAATGGCACCTTTGGGCAAGACAAAGCAATCGGAAAGCACGTTTTTGGGGGCGGTCGAAGCTGGATCGACATTGGTTGCCTCAATATTACGAGAGGTCAACGTCATACGCGTTGATGTCGGGTTTATCTACTTCTTGTTTGCAGGTTTCAAAACGGCCATCAATGGTGATAGGCTCAGCACCCTCAGCGTGACTGCCTACAGCCGCGCCCGTTTCGCTCCAACTCTCCACGACTGTGACATTCCCCGCGTCGTCGATCTCAGTGATTTCCAGGTCACGCTGCACAACCTCACCCTCTTGCACGGTGAGGGTTGTATTGTAGCCGGGTCCTCCTAAGACGGAACCGGCATTCACCACGTAGCGGTAGGAGTCGCCGTTTTCAGCCGCGAGCTGTTGCCACTCGCCCAAGGCGATGTCCAAGCTGCGTAGATAAGGGTTAGGCGCGGGTGGGCTGATCTGTTCATCTTCCGCCGCGACCGGCTCTTTAGCACAACCGGCGAGCAGCGCGGCTCCGCATACGAGTAAGAGCAATCCTGAACGTCTCACATCTACCTCCCGGTCAAGCTTTCGCGGAGTGTAGCACGCGCGAGCGAAAAGCAGCCTTCACGTTAGCTTTACCTCTCACAGGGGGTCAGTCGTTTTTGAAGGGTAGGAACTCGAGTGCGTCGACACTTACCCCGAAAAGGCAGTCGTTTACGCAGGTTAGTGGGCGATATTTGCAGGTCTCAAGTACGCCGTTGGTGTGAAAATATAGATGAAACATGTTGTCCTGCGGATTTTGAGTCAGAACCTCAGTTCGGCACTTGCTGTAGAGCGCGTCGATAGTCACAGGGTCTGCACCGCTTTCGTGGCTGCCGACCGCTGCGCCCTCCTCGGTCCACGATTCGGAAACATCTTCGCCCGCATCGTTTTGGTAGCGCGATTCGTAGGCTCGTGTGACGACCACGCTGCCACGCACGGCGAGCGTCGTGGTGCTTCTAAAGCCTGTCCACGAGACGAAACGGGTTTCGTAACGGTAGTGGTCGCCGTATTCAGCTTTGAGCGCGTTCCACGCCTCGAGGCTTTTGGCGAGCTGCTTCTGCTGAGGCGTTGCTTCAGGTGGGGGCGAAATCTGTCCAGTATCTGGGGTCTCAGTCCGCTGACATCCGGCAAGCATTAAGGCCAACGAACCTATTAACCACCACTTCTGTCCAAACCGCAACATATTCCCTCCAGAGGGTTGGCGGCTGGATTTTAGCACAAGCCAGCTTTACCAATGAAATACAGTAAGTCTTAGGTCAGCGCCTGCGGGTCGAACAGCCTGCGGTACTCGTCCCCGGCGTAGCGGTCAGTCATCCCGGCCAGATAGTCGGTGACGGTACGAACCACGCCCTTCTCCTCGGCGCGCCGTTGCAGTTCCCAAGGCAGCATCTTGGGCGTCTCAACGTAGGCGCAGAAAAGAGCCTCTAAGATGCGGTCGGCCTTTTTCGTCATGCGAATCTGGCGGTAATGGTAGTAGAGGTTTTTGTACAAGAACGCTTTGAGTTCGGCGAGCTGCGTGTGCAGCGGAGGCTCGGTGCAGACGAGTTTGGTGGGAGCGCTCCGCACATCGTCTAAGGTTTCGACGCCGTGCGCGCCGAGCTGCCGGTCGGTTTCAGAGATGGCACTCTCGATAGTCAGCCCCAAGAGTTCGCGGATGAGGACGTACCGCTCGGCGCTGCCGAAGCGGTGCGGGTCCAGCGCCAAGCGGTTCATCAGGTCACTGATCAGCGGCACCTCGGCGATCTGCTCTGCGTTCAGGTGGCCGCCGCGCAGCCCGTCCTCGAGGTCGTGGGCGTTATAGGCCAGTTCGTCGGCAAGGTTGACGACCTGCGCTTCGAGCGACGGCTGCTTGTCCGGCTCCCAACCGTGACCCTGCCCCGGCAGGTCATGCTCGGTCTCGTGCTTCATAATGCCCTCGAGCGTCTCCCAGGTCAGGTTGAGGCCGGGAAACCCGGGGTAGCGGCGCTCGAGTTCGGTCACGACCCGCAAGGACTGCTTGTTATGGTCGAAGCCGCCCTCGCTGCGCGCGAGCCTATCGAGCGTGCGCTCCCCGGCGTGGCCGAAGGGCGGATGGCCGAGATCGTGGGCCAAGGCGACGGTTTCGGCTAAGTCGTCGTTTAGGCCGAGCGCGCGGGTGATGGACTTGGCGACCTGCGCGACCTCGAGGGTGTGCGTGAGCCGGGTGCGGTAGTGGTCGCCCTCAGTGTTGACGAAGACTTGCGTCTTGTGCTCGAGCCGCCGAAACGCCGAGGTATGGATCACCCGGTCGCGGTCCTTTTGGAACGCCGTACGATATTTTGACGGGTTCTCCGGGTAGAGGCGTCCCCGGCTCTGGCTTGAACGCACCGCGTAGGAGGCCAGGGTGTTGGCTTCACTCCTCTCGAGCCGCTCACGCGTGTAGATCATGGTTCAGCTTAGCGTGCTGCACGCATCTCGGCTGCGAGATACACTGCACTTGTAAGATGGGTGCCTATGAAGCTCCGCCCACTTTTAGACTTTGCCACCGAACTTGCTTACGACGCCGGACGCCTCACTTTGGGGTATTTTGGCCGCTCCGCCGAAGGGTTGGGGCTCGACTACAAGGCCGACGCCAGCCCCGTCACCCTCGCCGACCGCGAGGCCGAGGCGCTCATCCGCCGCCGCATCAGTGCCCGTTACCCGGAGCACGCCATCCTCGGCGAAGAATTCGGAGAGGACGCCAAAAACGCCTCTCACCGCTGGCTCGTCGACCCTATCGACGGTACCAAGGCGTTCGTCCGCGGGGTGCCGCTCTACGGGGTGCTCGTTGGGCTCGAGATCGAGGGGCGCGTCGAGGTGGGCGCGGCCTATTTTCCCGCCCTGAACGAGATGTGCGCCGCCGCCACCGAGCTGGGTTGCACGCTTAATGGCCGCGCCGTTCGGGTGTCAACCGCTCAAAGTCTCGCTGAGAGTACGGTTGGCTTTACCGATGTCGCCAGCTTCGCCACCTATGGTCGAGCCGAGGCGTGGGAGCGTATCGCGGCAGCGTCCTATGACCGCCGCGGCTGGTCGGACGCCTACGGGCACATGCTGGTGGCGACCGGGCGTATGGAGGCGATGTTCGACCCGGTGATGAACGCCTGGGACTGCGGGCCGTTTCCAGTCTTGCTGCG
>CADCWP010000030.1 GCA_902806425.1 uncultured Truepera sp. | reverse complement strand
CTGTACTCCTCAAAAGCCTCGCCTATCTCGTCCTCTAACGCCGAAGTGACCGTAAACCGATATTCGGTCGAAAAGTCTAGGTCGTCTACCGGATCAAGGGTTAAGGTCAAAGCTTCATTATCAACTGCGACGTTCGACTCAACGACTGCGCCGGTAGCGACGTTGCTAAGTCGTACTGACTGCTCATTAACGGTAGTAAGGTTAACCTTGCCGTTTGGTACGTCGAGAACGGCGTTGACCTGCGCTCCGATAGACACGTCGGACTTACTAGAGTCCGGAGTCACGCTCGTTACTGTCGGCGCGTCACCGAAGTTAGGATTCATGAAAGACGGTAAAAGCTCGCAGCCCGTCAGTCCTAGAACAAGAAAAAATATGCTTAACCGTTTCATCTAAGCTCCTTTTAGCTCCTCTCCTTACAAGAGGGTGACAGGTAATCCTGTCACCCTCCGGTTGACCTCGGTTAGTTAGCTGGGGTGATGTTCGTTACGATGTAGATGTTGTCGTTGTAGTCGCAGTTCGCTAAATCTTCCGAGCCGCAGCCTGCTCTGACAAAATCCTGCACGACGAGGTAAGTGTTCTCTACAACGTCACCTGTACGGTCGCGCAGCGGCCACAAGCGAACGCCCAGCTGGGGACCGTTTTCGCCATTTCCAGCCCCTATTCTGGGATTGGTGCTGTACTGTTCGATGCGGATATCGAAGGGTCCGCGGGTGGCTACCGAAAAGGTGGTAAGGCTATTGGGCCTGCCCCGAAGCCGCGGGAAGAGGGTTTGGCTATCTACGGCCTCGTGGCGCGTCCCCCCATAATACCTCGAGCCTCCCCTGGCATAAAGCCCGATGATGTCGCTGTCATTGCAACAGGCGTGGAAGGCGGCGATCTGTGTGCCCGTTACAGGGCTGCTAGGGTTAGCAGCCTCCCAGTACGGTGAGCGCACCTCGTCACCGACGAGTGCCGAGCCCGCCGCACTGTTGCTGATGCCTCCGAAACGGTTTGTTCCCAAGTCGATGGGATAGCCGAACGCATCGTTGATGACCCCCTTGAGGTAGACCTCGCGGCCCCCCTCGGGTCTGCCTTGGTAGAGGCCGACGAGCTCGAGGCTGGCGCTGTAGCTTCCCGACGTGACGTTTAGGCGGCTTTCGTAGATGCCTTTTCCTGGGAGACCACGCGGACGAAACTGTACGGTTAAGGGGTAGCTTTCACCGGGCTGCAAGGTGAGGGCGCTGCTAGGAATCACAAACAGATTAGAATCCGCCACGCTTAAGCTCAGCTGAAGAGCTGTGCTGCCCAGGTTTCTAAGCTCGACTTCGCCGGTATTGCGAAGATGGAGGTTGACCCAGGGCCGCGCATCCGGGTTACAGGGAGGGTCAGGGTCTTCGGGGGGTTCCTCAGGGGGCTGATCCTCTTCAGGAGGGTCTTCGGGCGGGTCCTCGGGAGGCTGATCGTTACAGAGGTTGCCGCTGGTATTGCCGATATGGTGTAGCAGCATCCGGTCGCTGTAAGGGAGCCCCAAGGTGTTACGGATTTGCAGATCAGGAATCCCGGTGATGCTATCCCTAGGACCCCCCCCTGCGACCGGGACGACGCCGCGCAAAATGACTACCACGTCGTTGTAGTCGAAGCCTTGGGTAAATTCCTCGGTAGCCAGCACGTAGGTGTTGGGCTCGGGGGTACCGTCTGCCGCTTTCAGCGGGTACGCCCGCACTTGATGGGGAATGGCGTTCTCGAAAGTATTGAGAACGTCCTCACTGTAGACGTGGCGCTGGCCGAAGAATCTGTTACCGGGCCAGAATGAGTAGACGCCGAACGCCTCTGTACCGGGATCGAAGGCGAGGCGGCTATTCAGGTCAAGGTCGCCCACTGTGGGCTCGACCGTGGGTGCGAGGCGCTGCCCGTTGAGGGTGGGCGTCTGCTGAATCTCGAAAAGCGGCTCGCGCGTATCCATGGACCCGGCGGTGTAGGTACCGAACTCTACGACCGGGTTGTTCTCGACGCCGAAGGCCGCCAACACCTCGACCGAGACCTCGCTCACGCCGTCGGCCTTACGGAAGCGCTGTACTCTCACTTCGTCACCCACGACGCTGTTAGTAGCCTCGCCGACGAGCCCTGTGCTGCTCGGATCGTCGTCGCCTGCGTTGATGTCTAGCCCGTAGGTGTCGAAAATCCACTGGAGTGAAGGCTCGAGGTTCCCCCCCTGGCCCCTGACGCCCAAACCGCCGAGCGGAATTTCTAGCCTAGGCGACTGAGCGTCGTTACTCGTTACGGTCAAGGCAGCGAACTGCGGGCCGAGGCCGCCGGGAACAAAGGTCAGTTCTAGGGCGCGGCTCTCATTGGGTGCGAGGCTGAAGGCGCTGTCGTCGGCTAGGCGGAAGCGTCGGGCGTCCTCACCGCTGATGCTGAGCCCTGAAACGTCGATGGCCGCGTTGCCGGTGTTGTAAAGGGTTAGCGTGCGGGTATCTCTCGAGCTGTCGCCGCCCGCGCTGAAAACGACCCGTTCCCGGTCGGGGATGAGGCCACGAGTGAGATCGGGGTTGTCGATTCCTTTCCCGGTCCCGGTGGTAAACTCGCTGCCGAAAAGTTGAAAAGCCGTACCCGTCTCCGTCTCCAGACCCGGTGTGACGATAAACTGATAGACGGTGTTGGGCGCGAGGTCGGCGACCGGATCGACGCTCAGCGTACCGTCCTCGGATACCGTCCGGCTGGCCTCTACGGGCGTCCCACCGGTGGGGATCAGGCTGACCGTCGCTTCGGTCAAGGTGGTGATGTTGACCATGCCGTCGGCGTCGGGTATCTCCAGCTGGGCGCGGATCGTGGTATTGATCGGCACGTTGGCTTCGCCGCTGCTGGGATCGACGCTCGTGACTCGGGGAAAGCCCGGCGGCGGGGCAGGGCAGGCGCATAGCGCGAGCGCTAGAGAACTGAAAAGGAGCGCCCGCTTCACTGCGCGACCCATCCGCTACACCCTACCGTGTTGTTGATAAGCCTCTGCATACTTAGGTAAACCTCCGGAGCTTATGGGCGCGCACCAGCACCTATTCAGGCTCTGTCTACGCTACGCTGTACTGTTGTTCTTTACGCCGTTCCTTACACCGCGTTCACTATAGCGCTTAAAAATCCCTTACACACGCTACTCACCCCTATTGTAGAAGAGCTTTGTCGGGAGACGGCGTGCAGGCACTACAGAGTTTGATTATTAAGAAAAAATTAACACGGCGAAATGCAGATCGGGCGACTGAACTGTATAGTGGGTTATCCAAATGTATTCCCACACCAAGTTTTTCACACCGGCGTCCGGTGGTAGCCTATACGTTAGGGCGTAGCACGTTGTCGCGGCAGCTGTCTTTCGTCTTGGAGCCACCATGCATATCTTGATCTTTACCGATTTTCAAATTCTCGATAGGGCACTTTCCGAACTCGTCGCAAGTATGGGCTTTCACGGCCACACCGAGCATACAGCCGAGGTCGAAGTTGCGCTTGCCTACCTAACACGCACTACGCCTCCGTACCCGGCCCCCCCGCCGGTCCCGACTTTGGCGCTGTTTTCCGGGAGTGAGGACGAGGTCATCCGCCTACTGCAACGCGGCTACCGCGGCTACATGGGACCCGACGATCCGCTGAGCCGCCTTAAACTAGCGCTCGAGGCGATCCGGCGCGGTGAAATCTGGGCGAGCCGCGAACTCTTGACGCGCACCCTCGGCAGCATCGCCGCGCCGCAGCTGACCGACCGTGAGCAAGAGGTGTTTAATCTGCTCGCCGGGGGGCTCAGCAACCGCGGCATCGCTGAGCGGCTGGGAATTTCCGAACGCACCGTCAAGGCCCACGTATCGAACTTGTTTGACAAACACGGGGTACGCAACCGCACCGAGCTTGTCTCTCAGATTCAGCGCTAGCGGCGCGGTTTACATTTGGTTTAGTGACTGCGCCACTACGCATGTTTGGTCTCCCGCGTAGTTCTACGCCCGCCGGTTTCGCGAAAATGCTGCCGTGGTCTCGGGTTCGTTCCAAATAGGCAAGCTGTATCTACCTCTGCCGTCGTTGCAAAACGTCTTGGTTTATCTGCTCCATCAGGCGTTGGTTTACCCAGTCGCCACGACGAAGATAATAAGGTACTAAGGTGCAGCGGCTGACGCGCGGCTGAAGCGTGGATGCTACGCTGGGGGATGCGTATCCTTATCTCCAACGACGACGGTATCTACAGCCCCGGCATCCGCGCGCTCGCTGAAGTGGCCCAGGGCTTCGGCGAGGTGCGGATCGTTGCCCCGGACGTCGAGCAGTCCGCAACAGGGCACGCCATCACCATCTCCAGGCCGCTGCACCTCCACGCGACACCGCTAGATGGTTTTGACGCCTACCGCGTCAACGGCACGCCCGCGGACTGCGTAGCGCTCGGCACGCACCTCTGGGAGGGCGTCGAGTTGGTGTTATCGGGCATCAACTTGGGGCTCAACTTGGGCCACAACGTATGGCACTCGGGGACGGTCGCCGCCGCCAAGCAGGCTGCCTTTTTAGACGTTCAGGCGGTCGCCTTCAGCGCGCCCTACGAAGGTACACCACCCGACTATGAGCTGCTGAAGCCCTTTATTCGGGACATCATCGGGCGGCTTTTGGAAGAGCCCAAGATGCCTCTGGTCAACGTCAACTTGCCCGCTCAGCCGCTGGGAATGCGCTGGACGCGGCAGTCGGTGCGGCACTATGAGGGGAGCGTCGTCCCCGGCGAGGACCCGATGGGCAGAGCGCACTACTGGTTCGCCGCGTACCCGCGCACGGGTGCGGAAGAGGGCACCGACCGCTGGGCTTTGGAGCATGGGTTCGTCTCGCTGACGCCGCTGCGCCTCGACCTGACCGACGAGCCTCTCTTAGGGGAAGCGAAGCGGCTCGAGGGGGGCACCGAAGTCTCGGTTTAAGGGGTCTCCGTCTGGCCCACCTAAAAGCGCCCCGGCTGCTCCGCCCAGTACCGCTCGGTCCACCTCTGCGAGGTCTCGTCGGCGAGCTTTTCCATGCCAAGGTGCGGCAGCGACCAGTCGGGGGCGGGCTCGAGACTCAGAAAGGCCAGAATGCTCCGGACGGCCCCCTCCGGCTCCTGCACGTAATCTTCATAGACCACCGTATAGGGTACCGCCGAGAGCGCGTCGAAAAACCCCTGCCAGCGCGCCTCGCGGAGCGTCAATTCGTGTACTTGAGCGTGGACTGCTGCAAAATCGAACTGTGCCTCGTTCTCCCGCGCCCCATTCTGAATTGCCTCGCCGCCGCGGTAGCGTCCCCACACCCCCGACTGTTGGGCACGGCAAAAAGAGACTGCTTGCGCCACCTTGTCGCGCCGGGTGAGGTATATGAACTTGAGGTCGGAGAACGTCTGCCGCACCGCCTCGGCGTCACTCAGCTGCGGGGCGCTCAGCCGCTCACGGAGGGCGTCGAAGATAGGCTCGGCGTCGCTGTCGAGCATCATTTTGACGCCGAAGACCCCGTTGGGCGTACCCGTTCGCCGCGTGAGAGCCTCTAAAAGTTCCCTCGGCGTCTGCACCTCGAAGCGCCTAAAGAGGTCGGGCCAGAAGCGGCGGTTAAAGTATTCGGTCGGGTGTCCGGCGACGCCGGTATGGGCGAGCGCGTCGCCTAAAACGGACGACCCGCTGCGCGGGGTGGTGCAGAGCCAGTAGGAGGGATTGGAGAACGCCATAGCGTTAGGATAACGGAGCCGGGTCGGCTTTCGTAGGGTGTGCCACGGTCCCCGTACTCTAGGTGCGTCTTAAGGGACTTTGGGTAGTCTGCTCCTGGCGCAAACCAGTTCCGAGAGGGCGGTTTAGTCTGCGCCGATGCCCGAGCGCTCAGCTAACGCCTGCGCCGCGGCCCCGGCCTGCGCGGCGCTTCCAGAGCTGAGATATCCCTCCAACACCTCCGCGAACCCGCTCGTAAAGACCTCGTTGGCTGCCGCCCCATGCACGAGCGAGCCGACCTGACGGTCCTCGGTGTAGTCGCTGTAGGCCGAGCGCGCATAGGCGGTGTAGGGGCCAAGGTCGCTGTCTAGACGCGGCGATATGGAACCTTTGGGCGGGTTGAAGGTATCCTGACCCTCTCTGGAACCGACCATTCTAAGCCACGCGAGCGCCGCGTCACGGTTCGGTGCGCCGACCGGCAGGCTGAACGCGTCGGCGAGGAGCATAAAGGTTCCGTCGGTTCCCGGCGACGCCGCCCAGCCGAAGCCGGTCCCCGGCTCGAGCCCCAAGGTCGTCGTCAGGTAGCCCGCCGCCCAGTCGCCCATGATGTTAAAGGCCGCTTCGCCGCCTACGACCCGGTCGGTCGCTCCCTGCCAGGAAAGACCCGCCGCGTCGTCGTTCGTACAGGCCAAAATCCGTCCGAACGTCCTCCAGACCGCCACCGCTTCGGGCGAACTAAAAGGGAGCCTGCCCGACCAGAGCGCCTCGTAGTCCTCCGGCCCCAAAACGGCCAGGGCCACCGATTCCCAGAGGTGCCCCTGCGTCCACGGCTCGGCGACGACCAGGGGCGTCACACCCCGCTCTTGCAAGGTCGGGCAGACCGTCAGAAACTCATCCCATGTGGTCGGCGCAGTCACGCCCCAGGTTTTAAGCTTTGCCGGGACGAACCACATCACGTTCGAGCGGTGAACATTGACGGGGACGCTCCAGGTGCCTCCACCGGTGCGGATAAGCTCGAGCAAGTCTTTCGGAAATACCTCGTTCCACCCCTCGTCGGCGAAAAGGCTCGAGAGGTCCTCGAGAGGTCCTGCCGCAACCCAGCTGTCGATCTCTCGTCCGGCGTGAACTTGAAACGCGTCGGGTGGGTCGCCCCCCGACAGGCGCGCCTTCAGCACGGACCTGGCGTTGACGCCCGAGCCCCCGGCGATGGTCGCGTTGATGACTACGGTGCCGGGGTTCTGCGCCTCAAAAAGGTCCACGAGCACCGCCAGGGGGGGACCTTCGTCGCCCGCCCACCACGAGAATATCTCTAACTCCTGCGCCTGAGTCAGCGTCAACAGGGTGGCGGCGAGGATGATAGCGTTTTTTATAGGGGCTCCTCTCACGTTCGTAAGCAGCCCACAGTTTAGCGCGCCCTTCGGCCTCGGGTAGTGAAGGTTTAACCGATACGGAGAACGTGCCGAGGAGTTTTTATATCTTGTGACGCTACCGTCTTTCAATCCAGTAGGCAGAAGTGAAGCGCGTAGAGGCGGCTTTGCGTCTTTTGCGCTCAAATGCCGCATAAATCGACCTACAACAGGAAGTAGTACTTCTGGTGCAGGCCGATGAAAAAAGGTGACCCCTTTAGAGTAACCCTAATCACGACGGTTTTCGCAACCGAATCAGCTAGAGGAGACTATAAAGTCGTGCTGGGTATAGCAAACCTCGAAACGCTTATATGCGGGGTATATACCCTATGCTGCTCAAGCAGCGGTTTGTAGCTCCGCAGCCAGCCAGGAAAACGTCGTCATTTCCGCTCTCACGTACTCCCTTCGGCTGGTGCGTTGCCCAGGTGTCAGAGTTAGACAATACGCCGCTGATATCAAGGGCGTTATCTTATCTACGCTTGATGATCTTCCACTCTATTTCGAGGAGCATAGTCCATGAACGACTCCCACTCGAGGCGGAACTTTCTGAACAAACTGGGCATGGGAGGACTGGTTGTGTCAACTTATTTTGAATGAGGCAATCTTGAGCTGTAACGGTTTGGCGTCGTCACTTGCTAATGTAAGTTTTTCAGGCAATTGCGGGCGACAGCTCGGCCCACGCGCCAAAGCTGCGGGTCAGGTTGCGGCGGCAAAGGTGCGCCGGCGTGCGGCCTCGAGTGTGGCGGAAGAGGTTCGAGATCTCGGCGTGAGTAAAAAGAAACCTTTGAGCGCGTCGCAGGGTTCTGAATCCTCGTTGTTGCCGCTCCTGCTCCCGGGTAGGACGATGACTCTGCTCGATGAGGTTGTTCTGGCGCTCAGCTGCTCAGACGGTGACGTGCTCGCTCGCACCTAGCTCAGGTAACTCCCGTAGTGCCGAGCTGTAGCTCCTGAGCCCGTCGGTTACGATCCGCTCCGGAATGTCCTGACTGTCGATCAATCTTTTGAAGAAGCGTTTAGCTGCACCGGTGTCACGACGTTCTTGCAACAACACGTTTAAAACGTCACTGTGCTCGTTCACTGCTCGCCATAGCCAACCTGTGAAGCCGCCGAGGACGACGCGCATTTCGTCCAGATGCCAGGTTCGCCCTCGTCTGGGGCTGCGGTGCCGCAGTGCCTCAGCCAGGTCTGGGCCGAACGTGGCACACCAGACCCGGACCGTCTCGTGACTGACGTCGATACCACGCTCAAAAAGCAGTTCCTGCACATCGCGGTAAGAGAGCAAAAAACGGTGGTAAAGGTAAACCGCGTAGCAAATGATGGTCTTGGGGAAGCGGTACTCTTTGGGCCGTTCGCTCGACTCGAACACCGTGCCAGCCTACCTCAGTCGAATTGGGTTGACGCAACCGCCAGTCCCTCACCACAGCGTCTCGACCTCGTAACGCCGGATGAACGCGTCGTCGGTCACCAGCGTGAGCCCCTCGAGCTGGGCCTGGGCGACCAGCAGCCGGTCGAACGGGTCGCTGTGGTGCGCGGGCAAGCCGTAGTCGCCCAGCGCGTGGCGCATCGTGACGGGCAGCACCCCGAACGCGTGCCGCTCTAGCATCCTCGCCATGAACGTCGTGGGCACATCGTTTAAAGGCAGCTTGCCGAGACGCGCCTTGATGGCCACTTCCCAACCACTCACGGCGCTTAGCAGGACCTCGCGGCTCCCGTCCGAAACCGCCTGCACGGCCCGCCGCGAGAGCCGCGGGTCGTCCGCGCACCACCACAAGAAGGCGTGCGTGTCGAGCAGCAACCTCACCTGAAGGTGTCCAGGATGTCCGCCGGTAACGGCTCGAAGAAGCTGTCGGGGACCTCTAGCCCCTCGGCCCCCCCGGGTGTCCGCGCCCGACGTGGTGCCAGGGGGCTGAGCTTTGCCACCGGCTCTCCCGCCCGGGCGATGATGATCTCCTCGCCCAGCGCGACGCGCTCGAGCAGCTTCGAGAAGTGCGTTTTGGCCTCGTGGACGTTGATGGGCGTGCTCATACCGCCATTATAGACTAAGGCATGGACTAAAGCCGCAGTTGCCCGTTTTTCCGTGGAAAAGACACCCCTGTTACATTGCGACGGCTAGCCGGGGTGCTCTACGTCCAGGAACTCGAGGGTCGTCTCAAGCCCGCTTCCGTAGGCGTCAAATTGGCAGCGGCAAAGGCGTTCTATGCAGCGCTCAGGTGGTCGGGGGCGACCGACACCGCCCCCTTCGCCGACGTCCGGGCTGCCGTCGACAAGACCCCCGCCTGGGAAAAACGGGATGCGTACACCCGGACCGAGGTTCACTGGCTCGAGCGCACCAGCGAGAGTTACGCCTTATATATAGTGCTCTTAGGCGCACATGCCGGATTAAGGGTTAGTGAGATGACTGCGCTCAAATGGGAGGACATCAACCTCGGCAGTGCCACCCTTAGAGTCGTGGCCGGTAAGGGCGGTAAGACCGCCCGGGTCAACCTCTCCGCCACTCTGGTCGAAGCGCTCGAGCAAACGCCTATGTACAAACGCAGCGGCTATCTTCTGCCTGCCCGCTCCCGCGTCGCGGTCTATAAGTGACTCGAGGCCGCCTGCCGAGTTGCCAAGGTCAAGTTCAAGGGCGTTCACGTGCTTAGGCACGCGTCCGGGACGAGGCTTCACGACGAGACGGGGGACCTAGCGCTGGTGGCCGACCACCTCCGGCATAACAGTCTGGATACCGCCCGGGGTTACGCCAAGGCCAACAACGCACAGCTTAAAAAGGCGATCGGGGATTGGTAGGCTGGTCCCTGGAGCGCTTCACGGTTCCGTCTGTATAACAAGTTGAGGGTGTTGCCCGGGTTCTGCTACGCCTGGGCCAAGTTGTGCCCGACGTAGTCGGGATCGAAAAGGCCGATCACGTCGGTCGCCCGTCTACGCAGCAGGTCCGGACGGGCCATGGCTACGTTCAAGACGTGCCCGCCGCCCCAGTCGTGGCCGACCAGGTCGACCGGTTCGTCGAACGCCTCCAGCTCGCCGACCAGCCAGTCCCGGTACTCGCACCGTGGCGCCGAAGCCGGGCGGGGACGGGCGCGCGACGTCGTCGCGGCTCAGTTCGGCGAGCAGCGGGTTCCACACCGCGTCGGTCTCCGGGTTGCCGTGCACCGGCACTGACGGTGCGTGTTCGCTCACGCGGTCCACCTCGCTTTGTGCCGATCGTCGGTCACGCTCCTGCGAAGCGCCGCAATGCCCCGGACGTCGCCGACGGTGATGGCACCGAACGCGGCGGCCACCGCGCGCGGGAAACGGGGGCGCTCCGCGTCGCGCGCCAAGGTGAGCAGATGGCCGGCGATGACGAGGTTCAGGACCGCGCGTCCGGCCAGCCACGGCCACTGGGGACGGCCGGCGACCAACCCGGGCACCAGAGCCAGGTCGGCCAGGCCGATCAGCCGCGTTGCCGTCGGATCCGTTAACGCCATCATGGGTCCGACGCGCGCCGGCGCGGCGACCAGCGCGCCACCTAACACGGCGGTGACGAGACCCACGAATCTCGTGAACCGCTTTGTGCCCTCGGCGGAGGAGGGACGGACCATACTGCCGTCCGGGGCACCGATGGTGCCGACTATGGCGGGCTTGTTGATGAGATGGCTCATGGTGGTGCTCCTTTGCACGGGAACGATCCCGATATCGTGGATACAGCTTGGCCCAGGAAGCCCCGGGCGGAGAGGACTCTTGGAGGATCGACCGATCAGGGCATCTTGGCCGTCGCGATCAGCCGCCAGTCCTCCAGCGCGG
>CADCWP010000029.1:10587-10898 GCA_902806425.1 uncultured Truepera sp. | reverse complement strand
TAAAAGCCCAAATCTGCCGGGGTGAGACCCCCGTATCGGTGACGTAGAGGGTGCGGTAGTCGGGTGAGAAGCAGAGGCCGTTGGGGCGCTCTAGGTCCTCAAGCACCACCGTTACCGCGCCCGTGTCCGGCTCGAGGCGGTAGACGTGGGTCGGCAGCTCGAACGCGGCCTTTGTGCCCTCGTAATTGAGCAGAATGCCGTAGCCGGGGTCGGTAAACCAGACGCCGCCGTCGGGGTGGACGATGACGTCGTTGGGCGCGTTCAGGCGCTTACTCTCAAACGCGTCCAGCAGCACCGTGACGCTGCCGTTA
>CADCWP010000029.1:0-10577 GCA_902806425.1 uncultured Truepera sp. | reverse complement strand
GGCCCTCGCGGTCGCGGGTGTTGCCGTTGCTGTAACCGGACGGCGTGCGGAAGACGCTCACCTCGCCGGTTTCCTCCAGCCAGCGCAGGATTCGGTCGTTGGGGATGTCGCTCCAGAGCAGGTAACGGCCGTCACCGAACCAGACCGGGCCTTCCGCCCAGCGGCAGCCCGTGTAGAGGCGCTCGAGGGCGGCGTTACCCAGTACGTACCTGCCGAAGCGGTCGTCGATAACTTCAACTGCCGGGTCGGGGTAGCGGACGACCTCGCGTCCCCAGTCTCGGTTCAGGCGTCTGTCCACTATGTTTTCCTCCCGCGTCTCACGCTACTTCACCGACCCCGAGGTGAGCCCCCGGATGAGCTGACGCGAAAAGACGATGTACAGCACCACGACCGGCACCACCGCGAGCGTCAGCGATGCCAGCACCGCGTTCCAGTCGTTGACATACTGCCCCAGAAAAATCTGTGCGCCCAAAACCACCGTCTTGGTCTTTTCAGACGACGCCAAGATCAGCGGAAACCATAAGTCGTTCCAGATGGGGATCATATTGAAGACCGCGACCGTCCCCAGTGCCGGACGGACCAGTGGCAAGACGAGCGCGTACACGCGGTACTCGCTCGCCCCGTCAATACGCGCGGCGTCCTTGAGGTCACGCGGTACCTGGCTCATAAATTGGGTCAGGATAAAGACCGCCAGCGGGACCCCCGAGGCGGTATAGACCAAAATCAGCGCCAAGAGCGTGTCGGTAAGACCGAGCGCGACCATCATCCGCAGCAGGCTGACGGTGCCTAAACGGATCGGGATCATGATCCCGACCGCCAGGTAGAGCCCCAGGAGCACGTTTCCAGGAAAGCGGTACTCGGACAAGGCAAAAGCCGCCATCGACCCCACCAGCAGGATGAGGGCCAGCGAGACCAGCGTGACGGTGAGGCTGTTGCGAAAGTAGAGTGGAAAGTTCGCGCTGCCGAGCACGGTATCGTAGCCGATCAGGTCGAAAGTTTCGGCGTTCGGCAGGGCGTAAGGGGTGCGGAAGATGGCGAGCCGCGCCTTGACGGAGTTAAACAGCACCAACAGCACTGGAAATAGGGCCAGCGCGGTGTAGCTCAGTAGGACGGCGTGCGCGGCGAGGGTGGCGACAGGTCGTTGCACGGAGGTACGCCTCACAGCTCGAGCCTCACAGTTCAATCCGCTGGAGTCTGCGCTGATACCCGAAAAAGTACATCAGCACGCCCGTGAGAATCACCAGCAGCATCACCCCGGCGATGGCCGCGCCCATCGTGGGGTTGCCCGGTTGGAGCTGAAAGCCGAAGAAAGTCCGGAAGAAAAAAGTGCCCATGATGTCGGTCGAGAAGTTGGGTCCGGCGATAGCCTTTTGGGTGCTGTAGATCAGGTCGAAGGCGTTGAAGTTGCCGACAAACGTCAGCACCGCGACGACGCCCACCGTCGGCAGGATGAGCGGGAACTGAATCCGCCAGAAGACCTTCCAGGCGGTTGCACCGTCCACTCGAGCCGCCTCCAAAAGCTCGTCCGGAATGCCGATCAGGGCCGCTAAAAAGAGCATCATCGGGATGCCGACGTTTTGCCACACCGACACGAGCGCCAAGGTCACGAGCGCCGTGGACTCCTGTCCGAGCCAGGGCTGATCCAGGCTGCCGAGACCGATGAGGTTCAGAAAGTCACCGGAGATGCCCCACAGCGGGCTCAGGATCATCCGCCAGATAAAGCCGACCAGCACCACCGACAAGACGGTAGGCGTAAAGATGAGCGCCCGGTAGACGGCTTTACTCCGCACGAGTCGCGAACTCAGCAGCGCCGCCAGCAGCAGGCCGATGGGGTTCTGCACCAGCATGTGGATAAAAAAGAAGACGAAGTTGTTCGACAGGGCGTTCCAGAGTTGGGGTGCCCACTGCGGGCTGTTCAGCAGCGTTTGGTAGTTGCCCAAGCCTACAAAGCGTAGACCGCCCCCCTCAACAGGCGCGAAGAGGCTGAAGCGCAGCGAGTCCAAAAGCGGGTAGATCATAAAGATGCTGTAGATGAGCACCGCCGGAGCCAGAAAGACCAGAATATGAACAGGAAAGCGTCGTTTCATCGTTGTTCCTTAGATAGGGAGGTCCTCAAAAAAATAGGGGGTACGGCGTGTACCCCCAAAAGTGCTGTTTACGGTTTAGTCGCCCTGTTGCGGCTCGTACCAAGCTTCAAGCCCCTCCTGCACGATATCGCCCGCTTCCTGTGCGCTGATCTCGCCGTTTAGGAGGCGCGCCGAGACGTTCCAGAGCTGGTTCTCATTGTTGGGCTCGCCGCGCGACAGAATCTGGTACGACGAGCGAATGGTGGACTCGCAGTCCTCGCGCCAGCTCAGGAACTCCTGTGCGAGCGGGTCTTCAAGCTCTACGGGTGCGTCCGAGAGTGGGAAAAAGCCGGGGAGCGCGTTCGCGTAGAGTTCGGCGAACTCGGGCGTGGTCATCCACTCTAGAAACACCCGCGCCGCCTCCTTGTTCTCGCTCGCGGCATTTAAACCCATGCCGATATCGGTGTGGTCGCTGATGTAGCACGTTTCCTGACCGGCGGGTGGGGGCGGCGGAAACGCGCCCAGCTCGAAGACAGCGCCCTGGGTGGGGCTGCGGAAGACCGAGATGTCCCACGAGCCCGCCGGGTAGATCGCTCCGCCGCCGAGAGTAAAGAACGCCTGCGCGTCCGGGTAGGCGGTCGCTTCGTAGCCGTTCAGTAGGTAGGGCTGCCACGCGGCCAAGGCTTCAAACGCTGCCACGAAGCCGTCCGTGTTGTACCCCTCGGTGCCGTCGATGAGTGCCTGGCGCCCCGCTTCACCCTGCCAGTAGTTCGGCCCAATGTTCTGGTAACCCATGGTAGCGCCCTCCCACTGGTCGGCGGTGCCCATCACCAGCGGCTCGTAGGCACCGCCCTCGCGGATCGTTTGCAGCAGGGCGAGAAAATCTTCGTACGTCTCCGGTTCTTCCAACCCCAGCTCGTTAAAGATGTCGGCGTTGTAGATAAAGCCGTGGATCACCGAGGCCATCGGCACGCAAAAGGTCTCCGAGCCGTCGTCGGTGCTCCACGCGACCTTGGCGACGTCGCTGAAGTTCTCCATACCGGGGAGGTCGTTTAAGGACTCGAGGTGGCCGTCATTAAAGAGGTCCAAAGACAGGTCGAAGGGACGGCAGGTGATGAGGTCGCCCGCGCTGCCCGCCTCGAGCTTCGCGTTTAGCGCCGCGTTGTATTCGGCGGGAGCCGAGGGCGTGAAGGTCACCGCGATATCCGGGTACTGTTCGTTAAAGGCCGGGATGAGGGTTTCTTGCCAGATGGTGAGGTCGTCGTTGCGCCAGCTCTCGATGGTGAGGCTTCCGCTCTGCGCGCTAGAGAGGGAGACGAGCGACGCGGCGAGGAGCGCCGAACCTAAACGGGATGCCTTCATAGTGCCTCCATACCTAAATAGCTGTAAGGTGCGACCTCGAGCTGCCGCCACTTTATCACGGCCTGCGCGGGGCCTATTCGGTCTAATTCTGAGCGTTAGTTCTAAACCCCCAGCGCGTGACGCCCGACCAGTTCCAGGGCCGCGTCTCCCGAGGGCGGGTGCATGAGTCCGGCGCGCACGTCGCGGAAATGGCGTTCCAGCGGCAGGTCGGGGGAGAGGCTGGGGCCCCCCGCCACCCTGAGCGCGGCTTCGGTTACGGCCAGCGCTGTCTCGACCGCGATCTGTTTGCTGGCGACGACGCGGGGGTAGAACGCCTCGCGGCCCAAGCCGTCCCAGGCGTGGGCGGTTTCCAGGAGCAGGCTTTTTGCCGCCATGAGCTTGACCTCTATGTCGCCCATCTGCCGCTGAATTGTCGGCAGGGCGGAGATCGCTTTGCCGAGCGCGGTAGGGACGCGTTCTCGGGCGTAACGGACGGCAGCGTCTCTGGCGGCGAGGGCCGTTCCTAGATAGGTCGCGCCGACCAGAAGCGGAAACCAGACGTTTGCGGCTTTTAGCCCGTCGCTGAGAAGATGGGTCGCGGGCACCTCGACGTTCTCAAAATATACGTCGTCCGAACCGCTCCCCCGGAGGCTAAGGCCGCCGCCCCAGGTCCGTTCCCAGCGCACCCCCGGCAGCCGGTTGGGAAGCCGGAGCGTTTTGGCCTCGTTCCCCAGCCGCACCCGCAGGAGCAGATGGTCTAGGTGTTCGCCCCCTGTCACCCAAGTTTTGTGGCCGTTCAGGATGAGGGTGTCGCCGCGCTGTTCAACATAGGTCTGTGGCAACCCGCCCCGCGACGGCGAACCGAGCTGCGGTTCGCTGGCGGCGGCGTTGAACACTTCGCCTGCCACGGCCCTCCGACAAAACTCGGCGGTATGCTCGCCCCAGGCGTCGGTTTCCGAGCTGTGACCAAACAGATTCGTCTGCATCGTCACAACCAGCGCCGTCGAGGTGCTGCCCTGCGCCAAGGTCAGCAAGGTCTCGGTGGCGAGGCGCAGGTCCGCGCCGAGACCACCGTAGGTTTTAGGCACGCTCAGCGCCAGCAGGCCGGAGCGTTTAAGCGCGGCGATGTCCCCTTCGGGCAGCCTGCCGTCGCGGTCGGCCTCGCCCGCTCGCGCCGCGAATTCCCAGGCCAGCTCCGACGCCTTCGCCAAAATCTCCTCCCGGTTCAGCGTGTGGCCTCCGTTTCAGCCCGCGCCGCGGCTTTGGCCAGGGCCTCGAGCACCCGCAGGTTGTTCGCCGCGTCCGTGACGCTGTAGCGCAGCGGCGTGCCGTTCATGACGCCCTCGGCGAAGTGCTCGGCCATCCGGACGAAGTGGTTTTGGCCTCCGACCTCGTGGATGACGGTGTCGTAACCGAAGTGGTGCTCCTCGATAACTGAGTCCTCGTCGATGAGGCTAAAAGGGTTTTCCAGATAGAGCCGCCCCTGGGTGCCCGTGACCTCGAGCAGGTTCCGCCGCTCTAGGTCCACGCCGCAATCGAACAGCGCCGTCGCCCCGCCCGGAAAACGCATGAGCCCGGCGATACTGGTATCGACCCGGCCTTCGTCGGCGGCGTCTACATAGTTAGCGAACGCCGACACTTTAAACGGCTCCTCCCGGGCGATCATCCGGCTCACGTTCACGCAGTAGCAGCCCGTGTCGAGGAGCGCCCCGCCGCCGAGCGCACTGAACCAGCGGATGTTGCCCTCGCCCTCAGCGGCGAACGAGTGCGCCACCCGGATGAACTTTAGCTCACCGACGACGTGTTTTTGCATAAGGTCTTGTAAAAGCTCGAAACGGGGATGGAAGCGGTACATAAAGCCCTCCAAAACCTTGAGACCCCGTTCGGCGGCGACGCGCCCGATCTCCTCACACTCTTGGGCCGATACGGCCAGCGGTTTTTCGCACAAGACGTGCTTGCCCGCCTCGAGCGACTTGATAGCCCACTCCCGGTGCATCGTGTTGGGCAGCGGGATATAGACCGCGCTTACGTCGGGTGAGGCTAACAGGTCTTCGTAGCTGGAAAATGCCTCCGGCAGACCGTGCTTCTCGGCCTGTTCTCTCGCTTTCGCTTCGTCGCGGCTGGCTACGCCGACGACCTCACCATTCTTTGAGGCTTGCAGCGCCGGAATCACCTTGCGGTTGATGCGGGCAGTTCCCAGAATACCCCATCTCAACTTCTCCATAGAGCCCTCCTTTTCTAAAGCCTACCTGGTCAATATAGTGCAACCCGTACAGGTTTAGAGGTCACCTTGCTATGCTGGCGGCTTGTGAAGGGAGCCTTATGGCGCTGTTTGATCTGCCGCAGGAGCAGTTGGAGGCGTACCGTCCGGCGCGGCGTGAACCGGGAGACTTCGCGGTGTTCTGGAAGAGGACGCTTGCAGAGGCGCGCGCTCACACGCTAAACGCCGAGTTCGTGCCCGTTGACGCTGGCCTCAAGACCGTGGAGGTCTTTGACGTGAGCTTCGCTGGGTTCGGCGGGCAGACGGTCAAGGGTTGGCTGCTCGTGCCGCACGGTGAACTAAACAGTGAGACAACAGGCGAAACGACCCTGCCCTGCGTCGTCGAGTACATCGGCTACGGCGGCGGGCGCGGTTTCCCGACCGACTGGCTCGTCTACGCGAGTGCGGGACACGCGCACCTGGTCATGGACACGCGCGGGCAGGGGAGTGCGTGGCGGCAGGGCGACACGCCCGATGAAGGTGTGTCCGGTCCGGGTGTGCCGGGGTTTATGACGCGCGGGATTCTGGACCCGGAGACGTACTACTACCGCCGCCTGATGACCGACGCGGTGCGGGCCGTAGAGGCCGTGGCAAGTTTCGGGCGTATCGACCCCGCCCGGTTGGCGGTAGCCGGTGGAAGTCAGGGCGGCGGTTTGGCGCTCGCCGTCGCGGGAATGTCCGGTATGGGCGCAGCTCCCGACGTTCAACTCGTCCTCCCCGATGTTCCCTTTTTGTGCGGTTACCGCCGCGCGACACAGCTCACCGACGCCCTCCCCTACGGCGAAATCAGCGCCTTTTGCAAGACGCACCGCGATAAAGTCGAGACGGTCTTTCGGACGCTGGACTACTTCGACGGCGTGAACTTCGCCGCCTACGCGAAAGCGCCCGCGCTCTTTTCGGTGGCCCTAATGGACGACGTTTGCCCGCCCTCGACGGTCTACGCAGCCTTTAACCACTACGCGGGCGAAAAACAGCTTGAGGTATGGCCCTTTAACCGCCATGAGGGCGGCGAGGGTTACCAGACGCAGGCCAAACTCGCCTTTTTGCGCGCTCACTGGGGCTAAAATTGAGGGTAGAGTGGGCGGCATGGATTTAGCAGCGATTGTCACAGCCTTTAAGGAACGTTTCGGAGCCGAACCTGAGACCGTCGTGCAGGCACCGGGCCGGGTTAATTTAATCGGTGAACACACCGACTACAACGACGGCTTCGTGCTGCCGCTGGCCCTGGAGCGCGCGACCTATCTGGCGCTGCGCCGCCGGACGGACGAAAGGGTGGTGGCGGTGTCGCTCGAGAAGGGCGAAGCCACCTTTGACCTCAGCGCGCTCCAAAAGGGTGAGGGCTGGGCTGAGTACCCTAAAGGCGTCGCCTGGGCGCTTCAGCAAGATGGTTTTAAGCTCTCGGGCTGGGAGGGCGTCTTGAGCAGCGACGTGCCGTCCGGGGCGGGGTTGTCATCGTCGGCGGCGTTAGAGCTCGCCACCATGCAGGCGTTCGCCGTGGTGTCGGGTTTTCCCTGGGATCCCAAACGCATGGCGCGGCTTGCCCAACGCGCCGAAAACGAGTGGGTGGGGGCAATGACCGGCATTATGGATCAGCTCATCTCGGCGTGCGGCGAGGAGGGTTCGGCCCTCCTGATCGACTGCCGCAGTTTAGAGACCAAAAACGTTCCCGTTCCGGAGGGCACCGCCGTTGTGGTGATGGACACCACGACCCGTCACCGGCACGCCGGAGGCGAGTACAACGAGCGCCGCCGTCAGTGCGAGGAGGCCGCCGCCTTTTTCGGCGTCCCGGCCCTACGTGACGTGAGCATGGCGGCGTTTGGGGCGCGTGAGGGGGAACTTGCAGAACCCGCACGCCGCCGCGCCCGCCACGTCGTCTCTGAAAATGCCCGCACCGAGGCGGCAGCCGAGGCGATGGGGCGGGATGACGCTGAAGCTCTAGGCCAGCTTATGAGCGAGAGCCACATGAGTATGCGGGACGACTTCGAGATCTCCTCACCCGAACTCGACTTGATGGTGGGGGCGGCCCAGGCCCAAGCGTCTTGCTACGGTGCTCGGATGACCGGGGGGGGGTTCGCGGGCTGCGCGGTGGCGCTCGTACAGGAGGCGGACGTGGGGGGGTTTTCCGAGCGGGTCGCGGCGCAGTACCGTGAGGCGACCGGGCTCGAGCCCGCGCTCTACATCTGCCGGGGGGCGGCGGGGGCTTCTGTCGTATGGGGACAGCTGCAAAAGTAGGGGAACGCAGCCCGAAGGGATGGATTGACCACGGTACGGTCGCGGTGGCGGACGGTGAAGCCGTGACGCGCAACCGCTCCGGGCGGCGCGTTCTCTACTGAAACATAAGCAGATACGGACCCCGTACGTCATACGATGCGCTACCACAGTTGGCGGCGCGTCCAGGACGTTACAGTAGCGACGTGACTATAAGACCCGGAACCCCCTTTCCGCTGGGTGCCACGTGGGACGGCCTCGGCGTTAACTTTGCCCTCTACAGCCAGCACGCACACAAGGTCGAGCTGCTCTTCTTCAGTGGGCTGGACGCGCGTGAAGCGTCGCAGACGTTTACCCTGCTAGAGCGTACCGGCCCTGTTTGGCACGGCTATCTGACGGGCGTCTATCCGGGACAGAGGTACGGCTACCGCGTCCACGGCCCTTTCGAGCCGGGAAACGGCCACCGCTTCAACCCGCATAAGGTGCTCCTAGACCCTTACGCCAAAGCCTTGGGCCGCAGCTTAGAGTGGGACAACGCGTTGTTCGGCTACGCTATCGGCGACCCCGGCGAAGACTTGAGTTACAGCGACGCCGACAGCGCGCCCTTTGCGCCGCTCGGTATGGTCGTCGAGGACGCTTTTGCTTGGGGCGACGACCGTCACCCTAAAGTGCCGTGGGAAAACACCATCATCTACGAGGCGCACGTCAAGGGCATCAGCAGGCTTCACCCGGACGTTGACGAGAGTGTGCGCGGCACCTACCTGGGGCTGGCGTCGGAGCCGATTTTGGAGCACCTCACCACGCTCGGCGTCACGACCGTCGAGCTGCTGCCGGTGCAGGCGTTTACCAACGATCACTATCTGGTCGAGAAGGGCCTGTCGAACTACTGGGGCTACAATCCGCTGAACTATTTTGCACCCGAGCCCACCTACGCCACCCGGCCCGAGACGGCGGTGCCCGAGTTCAAGACGATGGTGCGGGCGCTTCATAACGCGGGCTTAGAGGTCATTATCGACGTCGTCTACAACCACACCGGCGAGGGCAACCGCATGGGGCCGACGCTCTCTTACAAGGGCGTCGACAACCTCAGCTACTATAAGACCAACCCCGACGACCGCCGTTTTTACATGGACTATACGGGTACGGGCAACACCTTGGACGCCACGCAGAGCGCTGTAACGCGGCTTGTGACCGACTCTCTACGCTACTGGGTCGAGGAGATGCACGTCGATGGGTTCCGCTTCGACCTGGCTTCGAGCCTCGCCCGCGGTCTGGACGACATCGACATGCGTTCGGTGGCGCTTCTGGCTATCGAGCAGGACCCGGTACTTTCGCAGGTCAAGCTCATCGCCGAACCGTGGGACGTGGGGCCGAACGGCTATCAGGTCGGCGGCTTTCCGTGGAACTGGTCCGAATGGAACGGGCGCTACCGCGACACCGTGCGGTCGTTCTGGCACGGGGGCGAAGGCTTAACCGCCGAACTCGCTACCCGCGTCACCGGCAGCAGCGACCTCTACGCTCAGGGGGGCCGCCACCCATCCGCGTCGATCAACTTCATTACCGCCCACGACGGCTTTACGCTGCAAGATTTGGTTGCCTATAACGGCAAGCACAACGACGCCAACCTCGAGGGCAACCGTGACGGCGAGGACCACAACAACAGCTTTAACGGCGGGGTCGAGGGCGAGACCGACGACGCGGCAGTGCTCAAGGGCCGCGAGACGCGCAAACGCACCTTTTTGGCGACGCTGCTGCTCTCCCAAGGGGTGCCAATGCTTTTAGGCGGCGACGAACTCTCACGCACCCAGGGCGGCAACAACAACGCCTATTGCCAAGATAACCCCATCAGCTGGTTTAACTGGGACCTGAACGAGCGTGAACAGGGTTTCTTAAACTTTACAAGGGACCTTATCGCGTTTCGTCAAGCGCACCCCATCTTCCGGCGGCGCGGTTTTCTGACCGGGCGTGAAGTAGACGGTTGCCGCGACGTGACTTGGCTGCACCCGGACGGGCGCGAGATGAATCAGGGGGACTGGTACAACCCCAGATTGCGTGCGCTCGGAATGCTCCTATGCGGCGAAGCGTCGTCGGAACTCGCGCGTTCGGGGCAGCAGCGGCGCTCGGATGAGAGCTACTTGGTGCTCTTTCACGGCAAGCGTCCGGTACGTTTTATTCTGCCGGACGTGCCGAGCCATTCCGGCTGGCTCTGGCAGCGCCTGTGGGCGACCGAGCCGGGGCGCACCCGGCGCACGCGGCCCCTCTACGCCGGAAGCAACCTGGTGTTGCAACCGGGCCAGCTCTCGGTGCTGCGCGGGGTTGAGCCGGGGTAGGGGAGCACAAATAGAGCTGTGCGAAACTTCCACTCACAACCGATGTGTGTAACGGATGGCGAGCTGTTGCACTTCAGTTGCATGTAAACAGCTTGACCTAACGGTGTAAAGGTTCACATCCTTAAGGCGAACTTCAGTAGAAAGTGAAGGGGCGGCGTTACGAAACTGTCGGTCAAGCGACCTGTTCTAGCAACAAATACGATGATCCCCCTTCCCATCAACCACGCACCCTAGTAGTTAGAAGGAGTGATGAAGCATCTAAAGTTTTCGTTCACCGTGATGGTACTGTCTACACTTTTAGCGGGATAGCGCAGAGCCAGAAAGTGGACTACAGGATGACTGGGTGCAGAATGACGTTCACTTCTTGAGGCA
>CADCWP010000028.1 GCA_902806425.1 uncultured Truepera sp. | reverse complement strand
GGTCATTCGGTGTCCACCTTAAGCAGGCGAATATAAAGAAACGCAAACACGAACAAGATGATAAAGATGACGACGCTCGTCGCCGATGAGAAACCCATCTCCCTAGCACTTATGAGCTGAAAGTAAGCGAAACTCGCCATCGACTGCCGCGTCTCGCCGTACATGATCTGAAACGCGTCGAAGATACGGAGCGAGTCGAGCGTGCGGAACACGAGCGCGACCGCGAGCGTTGGCAGGAGCAGCGGCAGGGTCATCGAGAAAAACTGCTGTACTTTGCTGGCCCCGTCAATCTCAGCGGCTTCGTAGAGGTCACTGGGAATGGTAGAGAGACCCGCGAGCAGCAGGAGCGCCATAAAGGGCGTGGTCTTCCACACCTCCATAGCGATGATGGCGGGGATCTGGGTTGACGGGTTCCCGGTCCAATCTACAAAACCGGTGCCGAGGTTCAGGCGGTCGAGCAGCGTATTAAATAAACCCTTACGGTCTGAGGCGAGCATCCACTCCCAGATGCGCGTCGAGACAACCGTGATGATGGCCCACGGTATCAACATAGCGGCGCGCATAGCCCCCCGCCCGAAAAACTTGGCGGCCAGTACGAGCGCAATGGCGATTCCCAGAAGCGCCTCGAGCGCGACCGCGATAATGGCGACGAAGAGCGTGTCGCCGACCGAACGGATAAAGTCGGCGTTCGCCGCACCCAACGCGTAGCGGTTACCGCCAAAACTGAACTCGCGGACGACCCCGAAACGGCGACCTTCGCCATCGCCGCGCAGGACACGAACGGCGCTTTCAAACTGCGGCACGCCGTCCTCGACGACCTGCTGCCCATCGTCGCCAAGTTCGGGCGGGAGTTCGCGGATGGTGAAGCTGAGCAGGTCGCGGTAGTTCTGCCAACCGACAAACTCGGTCGTCGCGCTAGGGTCGGCGAAGCGGGCGTTCGTAAAGCTAAGATAGAACACCTGACCGAGCGGATAGATCGCTAACAGTAGCAAGATAGTAAACGTCGGGGCGAGCAGCCAAAAGGCGGTGCGCGCTTCTGAACGACCGAGTTCTGAAACGCTATCTGCCCGTTTAACGGGAGCGGCGGGTGTAGCTTGAGCCACGGTGACTCCTTTCTAAAAGGCCAGACCGACCCGCTTGGGTCGGTCTGGCAGCCAAAAGCTGTTAGCGGCTGGCGAACGAGGTGTTCGTACCGGCGTCCGCACCTTCGATGGGCAACCCGGTAAGGTCCTCGAGTTCGATCTCCAGCTCACTCATGGCGGTCTCCGCATCGGTCGCGCCGGTCAACACGTCGTGAACGGCGGCGAAAATCTGGCGCGAGGCCTCATTGTAGCGAGGTGCGCTGATCGTCGAGGGACGGGCGACGGCGTTTTGGAAAACGGGTAAGAGTTCGGCAAACCAAGCGACGTTCGAGTCGAGCAGTTCTTGGCTTTGGTAGACCGACTCGATGGTCGGAAGGTTGGAAACCTCGAGAGCGCGTAGGAGCTGTTCTTCTTCGGAGGTTAAAAAGCGGGCGACGTCGACTGCGACGTCGGGGTTTTCGCTGTAGGCGTTTACACCCATCTGCCAACCGCCCAAGGTCGCTGCCGGAGTCGAGCCGTCACCCTCACCCGCGGGCAAGGGGGCGATACCGACCGAATCGGCAATGGCGCTGTCTTCAGCGGTTGCCAGCGAGTAGGCGTAGGGCCAGTTCCGCATAAAGACGGCGTTGCCGTTTTGGAAGATTTGACGGGAATCTTCTTCTTGGAAGCCCGTTACGGCCTGCGGCGAAATGGTGCCGACCCAGCTTGCGGCGCTCTCTAACGCTGTGATGTTCTGGTCGTTAAAGACTTCGATTTCGCCCTCGGGGCTAATAAAGTTGCCGCCACCGAACGAGGCGATCCACTCGAGCGCGTTACAGGTCAGACCTTCGTAAGCGTCGCCCTGCCAGACGAAGCCGGTGAAGTCGGGGTTATTTGCACCTTCACCTTCCATGATGGTCGTCGCCATCTCTTGGAGTTCGGTCCAGGTCGCGGGCGGGCCGTCGTAACCGTACTCTTCTAACAAGTCGGTGCGGTAGTACAAGAGCCCCGCGTCGGTATACATCGGGATACCGACGAGTTTGCCGTCGACGGTGTTGTTCTCAACGATGGCCGGGAAGTGTGCCTGCATATCCTCCTCGACTCCTTCGTACTGATAAAAGTCGATAAGGTGCTGTGCCAAATCGCCGGGCCAGATGACGTCGATGTCCATCAGGTCGGCGTCGCCGGACTGCGCTTCAAAAAGCTGCAACAAGAGTGCGTACCTGTCCGTCGCGGACTCCGGACCCTGCGTGACCTCGACGGTGACGTTGTAGTCTTGGTCGCCGATGGTGTGCGGGTTCGTGTCCATGTACCGCTGCGCCGCGTCTTTACCAAACTGTAGCGCCGTCGCGGTGTTGCCCGTCAACCAGGTAACCGTGACGTCCTGCTGGGCGAACGCCATCCCCGCTGACGCTAACGCCAGTCCTGCCAGATACTTCTTCATCTTTCACCTCTCCTTTAGAGTGCGCGTCAAGACGGCCCAGGGTATAGGTATCTCACAAGAGGTATCTCACGCTGAAGTGTGCTCTGCTCGAGACCTAACGCGTTTAAGCCGTTTTGATGACGTGATTGTAGCAAGCCTGTCGCGCGGCTGCAAGGAGTTTGGGCCACGGGCTGACGAAGCTTGAGCACGGTTGAAAACTAAACCTGCCGGGTTAGCAGCAGGTCATAAGGCTTATACGCGCCTCTAAAGGGCTAGGTCAGAAGTTTCGGAGCTGTTTTCGTTGTCGTCCGCAAACAATCCGGATTGAGCGGGCGGCGTGTAGGCGTACCCGAGGTGCCCATAGGCGCGCTCGGTAGCGACGCGCCCGCGCGGGGTGCGGCTCAAGAAACCGTTCTGAATTAAAAAGGGTTCGTAAACCTCTTCGAGCGTGTTGCCGTCCTCGCCTACCGCAGTAGCCAGCGTGTTGACGCCGGTCGGCCCCCCTGCAAACTTGGTGATGAGCGCCTCTAAGATCACGCGGTCACGGGCTTCTAAACCCAGCTCGTCGATGTCGAGTTCGTTGAGGGCTGACCTAGCACGGACTAAACTCACTGTATCTTCACCGGAGACCTCGGCAAAATCACGAACGCGCCGGAGGAGACGTTTAGCGATCCGCATGGTGCCGCGCGCACGCCGCCCGATCTCCGTAGCAGCCTCCGAGTCAATCTTAAAGCCGAGCAGATCAGCGTCTCTGGCGACTCCGGCAGCGAGTTCTTGGGTCGTGTAGTACTCCAGGTGCTCGATAATGCCGAAACGGCTCCGCATCGGCCCGGTGATAAGTCCCGAGCGGGTCGTCGCGCCGACCAGCGTAAAGCGCGGTAGGTCCAAACGGATGGTGCGCGCTGCCGGACCTTGGCCCAGGATGATGTCGACCTTAAAGTCCTCCATCGCCGGATACAGGTGTTCTTCAGCGACCCGGCCCAGCCGGTGAATCTCATCGATAAAGAGCACGTCGCCGTCGTCAAGAGCGTTGGTCAGGATAGCCGCCAAGTCGCCCGGTTTCTCAATCGCTGGGCCGCTCGTGACGCGGATGTTGACGCCGAGTTCGTAGGCGATAATGTGCGCCAGCGTGGTTTTGCCGAGCCCCGGCGGGCCGTAGAGGAGCACGTGATCGAGCGCTTCGCTGCGACCTTTGGCCGCGCTCAGGTAGACCGAGAGCTTTTCCTTAAGCTTTTTTTGGCCCACGTAATCAGCGAGTGAGCGTGGGCGGAGCGCACCGTCTAGTTCCATTAACGCTTAGCGTAGCACGCGCCGGACGCGTGCGGGCTCACCCGTCCGACAAAAAAATAACCCGTCCTGCACGGGTTTTCTTAGGTCAATGGTTCCTAGTCGTAAGCGTACGCGGGGACGGGCGCGGAAGCCGCTACGGGCTCCGGCAGCGAGCCGCTGAGCTGAAAACTCTCCTGCGCGAAACGCACGTCCAGCCGGGCACCCCCGAGGGTGTAGTGAACGCCCTCCGGGGTGACGTGCTCCATGGCCCCCAGCTTCATCGCGGGGGTTCGCACCTCGTCCAGAAACCGGGTCAACACGGGTTCGGGTAACCCCTGCAAATGCTCCCGGTAGAGGCGGCTGCCGTGGAGCGCAACCTGCACCCAGCGGCCACTCCGCCAGCGCAGGTAGACCCACGCCGCCTGGATCGCCGTGCCGGTGCAGAGCGCCCACCACACCCCCGCCACGCCGAAGCCGAAGCGCAGCGCCAGAAGCTGCGCGAGCGGCACGACGATCAGCGCCCGCCCGACGATGGTGCCGATCATGCCCGGCCTGGTGTCCCCGGCCCCGCGCAGCGTGCCGTTGGTAACCATCGCTACGGCCAGAAGCGGCAGAAAAAGCCCGTTGACCCGCAGGTACGATGTGCCCGCTGAGATAACGGTCGGGTGTGCGCTCGGATCGAAGGCGCGGATAAGCTGCGGCGCAAACGCGAGCATCGGCAGCGCGATGGCCGACATCACGAGGACGCCCAGAATGATAGCCATGTCCCCGCGTCTACGCGCCTCGTCGGGCCGCCACGCGCCCAGCGACTGCCCTACCAGGCTCGTCGCCGCGACGCTGACGGCCAGACCGGGCATAAAGGCTAGCGACTCGAGCTGCAAACCTATGGCCTGCGCCGCCACGCCGTAGCTCCCCGCCGCTGTCGCGGAGATGACGCCTAAAAGCAGCAGCTGCGCCCCACTCCGCACGACCCCCTGTACCCCCGACGGCACGCCGACCGACAACAGGCGACCGAACATCACCCAGTCGGGGCGGTAGCTTCCCGGTAAGAGCTGGATAGGTCCGCGACCACGGTAAAAGACGATAAGTCCGAGACCCGACGCGACAGCGCGCGCGACCAGCGTTCCCAGCGCCGCGCCCGTTACGCCCAGGGCGGGCAGGGGTCCCGGCCCGAACATAAACAGGTAGTTGAAGATGATGTTAAGAACGTTTGCTGCCGCCGTGATGTAAAGAGGCGTCAGCGTGTCGCCCACGCCTTGCAAAAGGCTGTTGACGGTCAGGTTGAGGCCCAAAAATACCGTTCCGGCAAACAGCAGCCGCAGGTAACCCACAGCCATCTCCGTCACCTGCGTAGCCGCCGCCTCACCACCGCCGAGCGCGTAGAGGAGCGGTTCGGCGGCGAGCCAGCCGACGACGCCCAGCACGAGCGACATGAGCACAGTCAGGAGGAGCGACTGCCGGGTGATGTGGCTGAGCTGCGCGGCGTCCTGAGCCCCGAACGCCTGCGCCGCGAGCGTCATCGCGCCGAACGTCACCGACATGACGCCGACCAAGACGAGCACCTGCACGCCACTAGCCATGCCGACCGCCGCTATCGCCAGCGGCCCGAGTCGCCCCGCCATAAAGACGTCGACGATGTTGACCAAACTGACGAGCAGGTTGGACAAGATCACCGGCAGCGCCAGTCGCCACACTTCGTTCAGCAGCGGCAGGTGGCGTGTGAACATCCCTGACCTTACCGCCTGCGTTTAGTGCGCGGCTGTAAGGTCCGCTTCAAGAGGCCGCAAGAGGGGCTCGAGGCCCGCTGTGTCGGTCAATTCCAAAAGGGGTGCCCGTGGATACCCAGCATCGAGCCCCCGAAGCCGCATCGCCGCCTTGAGTCCGGGGACGCCGAAGCGCGTCGTGACGGCCTGCGCCACAGGGTTGAGGCTGAGCTGAAGCGCCCGCGCCGCCTCCAAATCACCCGCCTTAAACGCATCGTAAAGCCGCCGGTAGGGCCTCGCCGCGACGTTGGCGACCGCCAGGATGCCGCCCCTCGCCCCGAGTGCGAGCGCCGCCAAAAACGTCGACGCGTTTCCGGTCAGCACCTGAAAGTCCTCCGGTACGCCCCGCATGGTCTCGGTGAGTGCCGCGACGTTGCCCGACGAGTCTTTTATACCGATGATGTTCTCGTGGTGCGCCAGCTTGATGATGAGGCTCGGGCTGAGTGCCAGCGACGTTACACCCGGAAAGTTGTAGAGCATCAGTGGCAGCGGGCTGAGGTCAGCGAGCGTTTCGTAGTGTTTTTGGAGCGCCGCCTCGGTCATCGCCCCGACGTAGTAGTGCGGCGGCAAGACGAGCGCCGCGTCCGCGCCGACGGCGTAGGCTTCGTCGTTGCGCGCCGCGACCAGGCGCGTCGCCTCGCCGCCGGTCCCGACGAGCAGCGGTTTGGTCGCGGGGATGACCTCTCTCGCCGCCTCAAAGACCTGTCTGCGTTCGACCTCGGTCAAAAAGGCCGCCTCGCCGGTGCTGCCCAGGATAAGAAAGCCGTCAACAAAGGGCTCGAGCTGCCGCAGCAGCATTTTGAGCGCCTCGGTGTCGAGGTCGCCTTGTTGGCTAAAAGGGGTAGGAACCGGGGGGATGACGCCTTGAAGGGGGAGCATACTAAGAGCTTACTCGAGTGAGGGAGCGGGCGTCAGCACCCTAAACAGCGCGTATAGCGGAGGTGTCGCTGGAGAACGTAATACAGACTTCTGCGGTAGTTGGGCCGCAGCACTGAACGGGAGCTATCAGGTCGGTTGCCGCCATATGATTCGGTTGCATTCTTTGGTGATAGGCCGTTAAGCTGGAACAGGTAGATACTTAACAGTAACAGGAGAGATTCAGATGCCTCAACTCATGCGATTACTCAATTCCACTACCCCTAAATCGCACGAGAAAGGTTTGGCATTTGAATCTAAACCCACATCTAAACCTGGGCATCCTGGCGCATGTAGACGCCGGTAAGACAAGCCTGACCGAGCGGCTGCTCTACGCCGCCGGTGTCATCGGCGAGATCGGCAGTGTCGATGAAGGCAGCACCCAGACAGATTCCTTAGCCTTAGAACGGCAACGTGGCATTACCATCAAGTCCGCCGTGGTGTCGTTCGTCATAGGCGGTGTCAACGTCAACCTGATCGACACACCTGGTCACCCCGATTTTATTGCCGAGGTGGAGCGGGTACTGAATGTGCTCGACGGCGCTGTGCTAGTTATATCTGCCGTAGAGGGCGTGCAGGCGCAAACCCGTGTGCTGATGCGGACGCTTCAGCGGCTAAACATTCCCACCCTCATTTTCGTTAATAAGATCGACCGCCGCGGCGCACAGTACGAACGCTTGCTGGAGAGCATCTCCGAGAAACTGACCCCGGCCATCATCCCGATGGGTTCAACAAGTGAGCTAGGTGCCCACAGCGCCCTCTATACACCATACGGTCCTGACGACGCCGACTTTACCTCTAGGCTCGTCGATTTACTCGCTGACCACGACGACGCATTCATGGCCGAGTACGTAGACGACGAAACGGCCGTCTCGTATTCCCAACTTCGCAGCGCGCTTGCGGCACAGACCAGGCAGGCGCTGGTACATCCGGTATTCTTCGGCTCGGCAGTGACCGGCGCGGGCGTGAATTCGCTGATCGCTGATATCACCGGGTTGCTACCTGCGGCTGAAGGTGACATCAACGGTCTCGTTTCAGGAACCGTTTTCAAGATCGAACGCGGTCAGGCTGGAGAAAAGGTTGCGTACGTTCGTATGTTTTCCGGAACCATACGAATACGAGATCGAGTGCTATTCGGCCAGGGCTATGAAGCAAAAGTCACCGCGATCAGCGTTTTCGAGCGGGGCTCGGTTGTCCAACGCGCCTCAGTCGTCGCAGGCCAGATTGGCAAGCTCTGGGGCCTTGGTGAGATTCAGATCGGCGACACGCTTGGCATATCACAAACACCCTCAGAGCGTTGCCACTTCGCCCCACCGACCCTGGAAACGGTCGTCGTTCCCCACCGCCCCGCTGACAAAGGTGTCCTGCACGCGGCCCTCTCCCAGCTTGCTGAGCAAGATCCCCTGATCGACCTCCGGCAGGACGATGTGCGGCAAGAACTATTTGTCTCACTCTACGGCGAGGTGCAAAAAGAGGTAATCCAGGCAACGCTTTCTGGCGACTATGGCCTCGAGGTCGCCTTCCGCGAAACGACCACGATCTGCACCGAACGGCCAGCCGGTACCGGGGCAGCCGTCGAGACACTCGGCGAGCCGTCTAATCCGTTTCTGGCAACAGTCGGGATCCGCGTCGAGCCAGCTCCCATTGATACCGGCGTGGAACTTCGGCTGGAGGTCGATGTAGGGTCGATGCCGCTCTTTATCTACAGGGCAGTCGAGGAATTCCGCAGGGCCGTTGAGGACACCGTGCGGAAGACGCTGCGCCAGGGCCTTTACGGGTGGGAAGTTACCGATTGCACGGTCACCCTGACACACTCCGGCTATGTGTCACCGGACAGTAGCGCTAGCGACTTCCGCAAGTTAACGCCGCTCGTCCTGATGAGCGCGCTGAAGCAGGCGGGCACGGTGGTGTGCGAGCCGCTGTACCGCTTTCACCTCGAGCTCCCAAACGACACATTCGGACCCACCCTGGCCGCACTGGCACGGCTGCGTGCCGTTCCGCAAGCATCGGCCATGCCGGGTTCGTTGTACGTGCTCGAGGGTGAAGTCCCAGCGGTCAGGGTCCACGAGTTTCAACAACAGCTGCCGGGGCTAACGCACGGCGAGGGCGTGCTGGAGTGCGCCTTCAGCCGCTACGAACCGGTTCGCGGTCCGTTCCCGACCCGTCCGCGAACGGACCACAATCCGCTCAACCGCAAGGCGTACCTCATGCACATCATGGGGTGGTCGAGCGCGAAAGGACATCATGTCAACTAAAAAGATGCACACCGACGAGGTAGACACCGACGCAGCTCTCGTGCGCCGATTGCTCGGGGTGCAGTTTCCGCAATGGGCCGATCTGCCAATCAGTCCGGTCGCCTCGTACGGAACCGATCACCACATCTATCGGCTCGGTGACGAGCTGGTTGCTCGGCTGCCGCGCATTGAGTGGGCCACCGACCAAGCAGCGAAGGAGGCGAAGTGGCTGCCGAAGCTCGCGCCGCACCTGCCGCTCGAGCTTCCAGTACAGCTAGCTATGGGTCATCCAGCCGAGGGCTATCCTTTCAGCTGGTCCGTGTACACGTGGCTGCCTGGCGAAAACGCCAACGGCACGATCAACGACTTGGATCAGGCCGCCGTCGATCTCGCCACCTTCATAAAGGCGCTTCGTCAAGTCGATACCACCGGGGCGCCTCTGCGCCCCCCTCATCGCCGAGGTGGGCCACTCGCAGAAGGCGACGAGCAGGTTCGTCAATCGATCAAACAGCTCGGCAACCGAATCGATGGCGACGCTACTCTCCACTCGTGGAAGGAGTCGCTTAACGCCCCGGCATGGGACGGTCCAGAGGTCTGGGTGCACGGCGACTTGCTGCCGGGCAATCTGCTTGTCATCGACGGTCGCCTGTCGGCGGTCATCGACTGGGGTGGCCTCAACGTGGGCGATCCAGCATGTGACCTCCAACCTGCGTGGAACGTCTTTATAGGCGACAGTCGCCTGCGGTTCCGAACCGAACTCGGGGTTGATGATGCGTCATGGTTGCGTGGCCGCGGCTGGGCGCTCTACCAGTCCGTGTCGGCGCTGGCTTACTACTGGGACACCAACCCCGGAATGATTCGCCAAACCTCACACGCGTTGGCGCAAGTCCTCGCCGACAGCTCCCCTTGAGCGACTCAGTTGTTCAGCGTCGTGGCGGGGCTGTCGGATCGGGTACGGGACGCACTGCATAACTTAAATATTGACGTCAATACCGACGCCGTAGCTGAGACGATACCGCTCGTCATCAATAGACGTTCGCAGCAGCCAAACGTCTTGGGTGAACGTCCGTCATTTCACCTGGCGGTTTAGAGCAGCCGCTTGAGTTTGGAGGGTGAACCTCGTTTGACCCTCTGGACGCATGGAGGAGAGCATTTGTGAACGCTCGAGGCAAAAAGTTTTTGTCTTATTACAAACCCTATAGAGGTTTGCTCGTCGCAGACCTAGCCTGCGCCTTTATCGTAGCGGCCATTACCCTCGTGCTCCCTTTGGGCGCGCGGTACATCACCAAAAATATCTTGGAGGGCGGTGTTTCACAAAACACCGCCCCGAACGCGCTGGAGCAAATCTACACCGTGGGCGTGGTGATGCTCGCGTTGGTCGTCATCTACGCCCTGTGCAACACCTTCGTCGATTATCAGGGTCACATGATGGGCACCCTGATGGAACGCGACATGCGCGCCGAGCTGTTCGAGCACTTTCAAACATTGTCGTTTGGTTTTTATGACGACCAAAAAACCGGTCAGCTTATGAACCGAATTACCAACGACACCTACGCGCTCGGCGAGTTGTATCATCACGCCCCCGAAGACATCGTGCTGGCGACCCTTAAGTTTTTCGGCACCTTTGCCATCCTGATGACGATCAATGTGCCGCTTACGCTCATCGTCTTTCTCTTTTTGCCCGTTATGGGTACTTATGCGTTCTATTTCAACGGGAAGATGAACCGGGCGCTAAGGGCGAGCAAGGACCGAATCGGCGACATCAACGCGCAGGTTGAGGACGCACTCTCAGGCATTAGAGTCGTCAAGTCGTTCTCCAACGAGGACCTCGAAGTAGAGAAGTTTGCCACCCAGAACAACCGTTTTGTACAGAGCATGAACGAGGCCCATAAGAGTGACGCCTACTTCTACAACGGGATGGTCGCCTGTACGCAACTCTTGACCGTCGCCGTGATCGTCTTCGGCGGAGCAAGCATCGTGGAGGGTTCCTTGGGCTTGGCTGATCTCGTGACCTACCTGTTATACATCGGCATCCTCGTCGAGCCCATTCGTACCGCGCTCAACTTCGTCAGGTTGTATCAGGAGGGCGTCACCGGGTTCGACCGGTTTATGGAGATGCTGGAGGTTGAGCCGGACATCCGGGACTCGGCAGACGCTGTTGAACCTGCACACGTTCAGGGAAATGTAGAATTTAAGGACGTAAAGTTCAAGTACAGGGACGATCACGACCACGTTCTCA
>CADCWP010000027.1 GCA_902806425.1 uncultured Truepera sp. | reverse complement strand
GCAGACGTTGACCCCGCGAGGGTTTCAGTCTCCCACAACCCGGATTTGGGCGGTCTTATCGACGTTGCACCGCAGGGAGGCTTCGACACGTTGTTTATCTTTTACTCCGGTGGTCTGGTGCGCCCGCAGGCGTACGAATGGCTCGGCGTGGCGCTCGCGCCGTACGGCGTCCGCACGCTGATTCCAGTTTTCCCTTTTGACTTGGCCGTGATCGCGCCCGACCGTGCCGAAAAGCTGCTGGCTCTTGGGGACGGCAAACGGATAGTGCTGGGCGGTCATTCGCTCGGCGGGGCGATGGCGGCGCGGTATGTGACGCGTCACCCGGACGCGGTGACGGGTCTGGTACTGATGGGAGCCTTTAGTGCGGACAACGATGATTTAAGTCCTTTGCCCCTGGACGTGCTCGTCCTCGCCGCCGAACACGACGGCTTGGCGACGCTGGAGGAGGTGCGTTCTGGGCTGGCGCGGCTGCCTGACACTTCCCGACTGACTGTAATAGAGGGCGCGGTCCACAGCTTTTTCGGGCGCTACGGGCCGCAGCGGGGCGACGGCTTGCCGAGCGTGACCCGCGCCGCTGCCGAACGTCAGGTCATAGCGGCCCTGAGCGGGTTCCTACGGTAAGCTTTCTGTATGGATACCGTTACCCTGCACGCGCAGGCGACCGCACACGCTGAGCTTCTAGGCCGCTGGTATGCAGGGCTGCCGGAGCTAGACTTAGGAACGCTCGAGCCCCATCGTACCGCCCTCATCAGCGTCGACGTCATCGAAGGTTTTACCCGCCAAGGGGCTTTGGCGAGCCCCCGCGTCACCGCCATCATCCCGAGCATCGTAGCCCTGCTGGGACGTTTAACCGACTTAGGTGTCCCGGTCACGCAAATCGCTTTCGTGCAGGACGCCCATCCTGAAGACGCGCAGGAGTTTGCGGCGTATCCGCCGCACTGCATCAAAGGCACCGAAGAGGCCGAGGCCGTGCATGAGCTTCAGGCGCTGCCGAACTGGAGCCAGTACCAGCACTTCCAAAAGAACAGCATCGCCAGCCACACCAGCCCTGAGTTTACGGCGTGGTTGGAGGCGCAGCAGGTCGACACCCTCATCACCATCGGCGACGTTACCGACCTCTGCCTCTACACGCTGGCTCTGCACGTGCAGGTGCGAAACTTGGCGCTCGGTCTAGGGCAGCGCGTTATCGTCCCTGAAAGCTGCGCTCAGACGTGGGACGCGCCCGACCATCCCGGTGACCTCTACCATCTGCTCTTTTTGCACCAGTTGGCCCGCAACGGGGCTGAAGTCGTGCGCGCCTTGCGCTGAAAGCTCCGGCACGCCCAGCGGTACCCTCTGGGCTCCGGCCCGACTGTTAGGATGACGTGCTGGCCGGGGTCTGAACTGCTCCCCTAGGCCCCCTACGGGCGAACAGATTACCTTATGAAAGGCGTCTATGAGTTGGGAAGCTTGGTTTGCCGTCGCGGTCGTACTGCTCGACATTTTACTTCTGATGTTTACCCGTCTCGCGCCCGACATCGTGATGGTGTCGGGCGTCGCCATGCTGCTGCTGGTCGGAATCCTGACCCCCGAGGAGGCGCTCTCGGGAATGGCTAACGAGGGAATGATTACGGTCGGCGTCATGTACGTCATCGTGGCCGGGTTGCGGGAGACGGGAGGGGTGGACTGGATCGGCCGCAGCCTGTTCGGAAGACCTAGATCGTTAGCGGTCGGGCAACTGCGCTTAATGGCCCCCATCGCCGCTCTCAGCACCTTTTTAAACAACACCCCGCTGGTCGCCATGATGATTCCGGCCGTCAACGACTGGGCCAAACGGCAGCGGTTCCCGGTCTCGAAGTTTATGCTGCCGCTTTCGTACAGCGCCATTTTGGGTGGTACGATCTCGCTGATCGGCACGAGCACAAACCTGGTCGTAAGCGGCCTGCTGGTCTCTGAAACCGGGACGCGGCTGGGCTTTTTCGAGATCGCCTGGTTGGGCATCCCCTGTACGGTCGTCGGTATAGCGTTTATCTTGCTGGTGAGCCGCTGGCTGCTGCCTGACCGCCGCCCCGTCCTGAGTGAAACGGGCGACCCGCGTGAATACACCATCGAGATGACCTTGGAACCCGGCGGCCCGCTCATCGGTAAATCCATCGAGGAGGCGGGGCTGCGCAATCTACCCAATCTGTTCTTGGCCGAGATCGAGCGCCAGGGACGAGCTATCTCAGCTGTAGCTCCGGAGGAGGTGCTCGAAGAGGGCGATCAGCTCGTGTTCGTCGGCATCGTCGATTCGGTAGTTGAACTGCGGCGTATCCGGGGACTCCTGCCTGCGACCAATCAGGTCTTCAAGCTGGACGGACCACGTACGGACCGCACGCTGATTCAGGCGGTGGTTTCGGACAGCGGCCCGTTAGTCGGGAAGAGCATCCGTGCGGGGGAGTTCCGCTCGGTCTATAACGCGGTGGTGCTGGCGGTCGCGCGTGGGGGCCGCCGGGTGATGAAAAAAATTGGCGACATCGTGCTGCAACCGGGTGACACGCTCCTTTTAGAGGCGCGTCCCAGCTTCGCCGTACAGCAACGCAACTCCCGCGACTTCTATCTAATCAGTCAAGTTGAGGGGTCCACCCCACCCCGCCACGAACGTGCCTTTATCGCGCTCGCTATCTTGATCGGTATGATTACGGTGGTGACGCTTGGCTGGCTGACGATGCTCGAGGGGGCGCTTCTGGCCGCTGGCCTTATGCTCGTGACCCGTTGCCTCACCGGCGCGGTCGCTCGCAGCAGCGTCGACTGGCAGGTACTGATCGTAATCGCTGCGTCGTTCGGGCTCGGTCAGGCGATGGACGTAACGGGCGCGGCGGCGGCGATAGCGAGCAGCTTGGTCGGGCTCGTCGGCGGCAGTCCTTGGGCGAGTCTGGCTGTTATCTACCTGGTCACGATGGTGTTTACTGAAATCCTGAGCAACAACGGTGCGGCGGTGCTGATGTTTCCGATAGCGCTGGCGACTGCGGGCAGTTTAGACGTCTCCTACATGCCGTTTATTACCGCAATGATGGTCGCCGCGTCATTTGGGTTCGCTACGCCCATCGGCTATCAGACCAACCTGATGGTTTACGGCCCGGGCGGGTACAAGTTCTCCGATTACCTGCGGCTCGGCATTCCCCTAGACCTCCTTATGGGCGTCGTGGTGGTGTCGATAGCGCCGCTTGTCTGGCCTTTTTAAGCAAAAAGCAACGAGCAATGAGGGCAAGTTTCACTCATTGCTCGTTGCTCGGCACTCACCTCTAATAGGAGACGCTGATCTCACCGTCCGTCAGGCGGATGCGCTCCTCGGTGCTGAGCAGCACGCCGCCTGAAAGCGACGCGCCGAAGTAGTAGCTCGTTTCAGTGATGAGGTCGGCGAGGGTGTCGCCGTACTCCGGACCCCCTACTAGGATTTCCTGGGGCACGCCGGGTGAAAGCGTCAGCGGCCCTGAGAGCGGCAGGTCGGCGGCTGAGGGCAACACGCAGGGGGTGGCGGGCGGCGTGGTGCGTCCGTAAACCGTTACCGTCGCTGTGTCTGTGCCTATAGACGTATAGGTCGCGGTCGCCCGGTAGTCGGCGCTGTTAAAGCCGACGGGCGCGGACTCAGTGATGGGCGTCGGAGTGTAACAGACCAAACCCGCGCTGCTGTTGCCGGGGATCTCAACGTCGGCGACCGGAATCGTGATGGGCGCAAACGAGCAACTCGACAACACGACGAGGGCGCTGCTGATGTAAAGACGGTTCATATCCCCATGCTAAACCCCCCGGACAGTCCAACTGTCCGGGGGGAGCACAGTGTCGGCGTCTAGTTAGAGCTGCACTGAAGGGGACGCCGCGTCGTCAGGCGTGGGCGGGATAAAGGTGTTCTCGGCAACCTCGTCTAGAAGGATCAGCTTGACGACCTCGCTGAAGTCTTTGACGGGCGTCACCGTCAGGTCCGCCATGATGGTATCGGGAACGTCCTCGAGGTTCGCTTCGTTGGCCTCAGGGATGATCACGTGCTTGATCCCGGCCTGGTGCGCTGCCAAGAGTTTCTCCTTGACGCCGCCGATGGGGAGCACCCGCCCGCGTAGGGTGATCTCGCCGGTCATGGCGATGTCGCCGCGTGCAGGCCGCCCGGTGAGCGCGGAGACGACAGCCGTCGCCATCGCAATCCCGGCGGAGGGGCCGTCCTTGGGCGTGGCTCCCTCTAAGACGTGTACGTGCAGGTCACGCTTTTCGTGAAAGTCAGTGGGGATGTTGAACTCGCCTACGTGAGCGCGGAGGTACGCGATCCCGGCCTGCGCGGACTCTTTCATCACGTCACCGAGCTGACCGGTGAGTGTGACCGTGCCCTTGCCGGGGGTGCTGAGCGCCTCGATGTCGAGCGTGACGCCGCCGACGGAGGTGTAGGCGAGACCGTGAGCAACGCCGATCTGCGGCTGACGCTCGGCCCGGTCGTCGCGGAAGGGGGGGACGCCCAAAAGCTGCCGCACCGATTTCTCGTCGAGCGTGCGCTCGTCCCCCCAAGGCGTGTCGAGATACTCCTTCGCCGACTTGCGCGCCAACTTGGCAAGCGTCCGGTCGAGGTTGCGTACCCCGGCCTCGCGGGTGTACTCGGTGATGGTGCGGCGCACCGCGCTGTCGGTCAGCTTGAGCTTGCCGTCTAGGCCGTGCGCTTTAAGCTGGCGCGGGATGCGGTAGCGCTTGGCGATCTCTACCTTTTCATCGAGCGTATAGCCCGGAATCTGAATGACTTCCATGCGGTCTAAAAGCGGCCGGGGAATGGTGGCGAGCGAGTTGGCGGTGGTTATAAACATGACCTTCGAGAGGTCGTAAGGAAGCTCCAGGTAGTGGTCGGCAAAGGTGTTGTTCTGCTCGGGGTCCAAGACCTCTAAAAGCGCCGACGAGGGGTCGCCGCGAAAGTCGGCGGTCATCTTGTCAATCTCGTCCAAAAGAAAAATTGGGTTGACCTTACCGGCAGTTTTCATCCCCTGAATGATGCGACCGGGCAGCGAGCCGATGTAGGTGCGGCGGTGGCCGCGGATTTCGGCTTCGTCGCGGACGCCACCCAAGCTCATACGCACGAAGGCGCGGTTGAGGCTGCCTGCAATCGACTTGCCCAGGCTCGTCTTACCGACGCCGGGAGGCCCGACAAGGCAGAGGATCGGGGCGCGGTAGTCGTTACCCTCAATGTCCTTGGTAAGCTGCCGGACCGCTAAAAATTCCAGGATGCGCTCTTTAGGCTCCTCGAGCGCGTAGTGGTCGTCGTTCAGAATCTTTTCGGTGTGGGCGATGTCCAGGTGTTCGTCGTCCGCTTCCGACCAGGGGAGGTCTAGAAGTGTGTCCAGGTAGGTGCGCACAACGGTCGCTTCGGGACTTCCGCCGGGCATCTTTTCAAGCCGCTCGATCTCTTTAAGCGCCCGCTTCTCGGCCTCTTCGGGCATGTTCTTGTCCGCAACGCGCTTTTTGAGATCTTCGATCTCGGAAAGCGTCTCCTCACCGCCGCCGAGTTCTTTCTGGATGGCCTTCATCTGTTCGCGCAGATAGTATTCGCGCTGATTGGCGTCCATCTGCTGCTTGACGCGGGCCGAGACCTGCTTTTCGGTGTCGAAGCGGTCGAGGTCGCGCGACAGGAGGCCGTAGACGAGTTCCAAGCGTTGTCCGGCGTCGGCTTCCTCCAAGACGTTTTGCTTGTCGGTTACCTCCCAGGTGCTGTACTTGGCGACCAGGTCGGCCAAAGCCCCCGCCTCTTTAAGGCTGCGGAGGTTTTCCAGATGAAACGAGTCGAGACGCAAGTTTTTGTTCTGCTGGGTGTAGTCGCCAAAGGCCGACTTGACCTGTTCGATCATCGCGCGGGTGCGGGCTTCGTCGCCGGTGGTCGTCTCGGGCAGCGTTTGCACGCGGGCGCGCAGGGTCCCACCGGGGACAAAGCTCTCGACGCGGGCGCGCTCTTTACCTTCGACCAAAACCTGTAGGGTATCGTCGGGTAACCGGATAACTTGCTTGACGATACCTAAGGTACCGACTGCAAAGAGGTCGTCGCCGGTTGGGTCGTCGACTCTCGGTTCGCGCTGGGCGAGTAGGAGCACGCGGTTGTCCGAGGCTTGCGCCTCCTCGAGGGCGCGTTTAGACTTGGGACGGCCGACGTCAACGTTTTCAAGCGTGCGCGGCAGCACCACAACGGTGCGTAGGGCAATTACAGGCAGTTCCCATTCCATGAGAACCAGTAAACCGCACCTGGGGCGTTTTTACCGTAAGGTGGCTGACGCGAGGGTAGCGTCCGGCGTGGCCGGTTGGGTGCTCCTAAAGCGCCCCTGTAAGATGACATAGCGGCGCGCCCTACGGCAGTTTCTACACGCTTTGAGTAGGCTCCGGGCATGAAAGCGCTTATCATCGGAGCCGGGGGCGGCATCGGTTCGGCGGTCGTCAGGGCTCTAAACGTCGCTCCGGATACCCACACGCTGACGTTAGTCGGACGTGACGCGGGCAAGCTGAGTGCGCTTAGCGGTCACGCCGTACCGACCGATGTGGCGAGCGAACTCGAGGTACAGGCCCTGTTCGCCAACCTGCCGCCACAGGACCTCATCGTCTACGCTGCGGGCGACATCCAACCCGAACTGTTAAAAGTTGCCACTGCCGACGCCTGGAACCGGATCGTGGACGCCAACCTGACCGGGCTCTTCTACACTCTCAAATACGCCGACACTAAACTCAACCTCGGCGCGCGCGTGTTCGTGCTGGGCGCACGGCCCGAGCTGGTGACGTTTAGGGGCTTCGCCGCGTACGCGGCGGCCAAAGCGGGCGTAGCGGCGCTCGTCAAGGTTGCCGCCCAGGAGTACAAGCACCGAGCGTCCCTGACGCTGGTGCTTCCCAGGGCCGTAAACACGGACTTTTGGCGGGGTGTCGGGAAGCCGCCCAAAGATGCGCTCGAGCCCCAAGCGGTCGCCGAGGCTATCCTCAAATCTCTGACGGGCGAGCCGGTAGCTGAATTGCGGGTGGGTTAGGCTCGAGTCCAGCGCACCTGGTTCTCCGCCAGCGTTAGGTCAACCCGCCCCGTTTCGCGCAAATAGCTCAGGTAAGCACCCACCACGCAGAGGTTGAGGTAGTAACGTGGTAGGTCGCGCATCTCCAGGTTGAGCGTGTCCGCCGTAACTTTGAGCACAGCTTCAGTACTGACGCCCGTACAGGCTGTCTCGATCACCCTAGCGGCTCGAGCGAACGCATCGAGATTGGCCTGTACGAGCGCCTGCACGTCCTCGGTCGGCTCTCCGTGACCGGGTAGGATAACCCGCGCCCCTACCTCGGCAACGCGCGCCGTGCTCCCTAGCTGCGCCCCGATGTCCTGTCCAAACGGCAGCGGATATCTGCCCAACACCACGCTACCGAACACCGCGTCGGCTGCGATGAGCACGTCTCCAACACCGACCGCGTAATGCGTGTGAGCGTGACCCGAGGTGTCGATGATGTCCAGCTCCAACCCGGCTAGCTCGAGCCGCCCCGGTGCTAAAATGTGCGCCACCGGAGAGGGTTTAGCCATCAGCCACTTGCTCAGGAGTTCGGTGGGCGGTTTGGCCCCGTTAAAGAGATAGACGGGTTCAAAGTACGGGTTCTCGAGGATGCTTGCCTCGAAGGGTGGCGCGTACACCGGCAAACCTAGGTTACGAACCAAAAAATCGTTGCCGCCGTAGTGGTCGGCGTGAGCGTGGGTGTTGATAACGGCGACGGGTGTAACCTGCAAGCTTTCGCACGCCCGTTTAAGTCGCCGTCCGGCATCCTTATCCCCACCCGTATCGACGATAACGGCCTGTTCCACCCCGACGATGAGCGTAGTGTTGACCGAACCCGGCAAGTAGTAGACGTGTTCGCTGAGCCTCACCATCTCGTGCGCCATGCTCGAGTCTACCGCCTAGGGTTCCGCCCGCCGGAACCTCGAGATAAAAAAGCCGTCGAGTCCGCCGAGCGGCAGGACCGTAGAGCCCTCCGGCGCATTGTCGGCAGGCAGGTCGAACAAAAACGGTTCGGCTTCAAATTCCGGGAACTGCGCTAAAAACCACCTTCCCATCTCCGGTCCTTCAGCTTTAGTCAGCGCGCACACCGCGTAGACCAGCAGCCCGCCCGGAGCGGTCAGGGCGGCAGCGGTCCTCAGCAGTTCGCGTTGCAGCGCGGCAAGTGAGGCCACGTCGTCCTGGGTAACACGCCCGCGCAGTTCGGGGTTGCCGCGCAGGGTACCGGTGCCGCTGCACGGCGCGTCGAGCAGCACCTTTGGGGCAGGGGGGAGGTCGGGGGGGGTGCGGAGGTCGTGAACCATTCCGGTAGCGCTTAAGCCGAGGCGTCTAAGGTTCGCCTCGGCGCGTCTGAGCTTTCCGGCGTGAAGTTCGACGCTTATGACCTCAGCCCCGGCGGCGGCCAGCTGCGCCGCCTTGACGCCGCCCCCGCTCGCCAGGTCGTAGATCCGCTCGCCCTGTTCAGGTTCTAAAAGTCGCACCGGCAGCGTCGAGGCTGGGTTCTGTGGTTGTACCCAGCCGTCTCGGTACGCCTGCAATTCGGTGAGGGGGCGTCCCAAGCGTACCGAAAGCGTGCCCTCAATCGGCCCGAGCTGCACCTCACAACCGTCGGCGAGGAGCGCGTGCGTCGCCTGCGGGTGGTACGTCAGCAGCCAGAGCGGGTCGTGTTCATTCATTCCGTCGGCGACGTCTTGGGCTCGAGTCTTCCCGAAACGCGCCTCCCACTCCCCATAAAGCCACTCCGGGATGCCTGCGGCGGTTCCTGGGGGCAGCTCGAGCCTCTGAACACGCCGGAGCACCGCGTTGGCGAGTCCGGCTAGCCTTTTGTGGTGACCTTTAACGACCTCAACCCAGGCGCTAACGGCGGCGTGCCTCGGCGTCGCCCGGTAGAGAAGCTCGAACGCGCCGAGCCTGAGGGCTTCTACGACCTCCGGTGGAAGCTTGTCCGGGCGCTTGAGCAGCGGTTTTAGCTGCGCGTCTAGAGCTAGCTCAAAACGCAGCGCGCCGTAGACGAGCGCCGTCACAAAGCCTCTGTCCTGCTCGCTCAAGGCACTTTGCCCCAGCGCCGAGGCCAGCGCGGGCGCAGAAAATGCGCCGCGGTGAACGCGGCGCAAAATCCCTAGGGCGGTGTCTCTGGCGGTTATCTTAGTCGCGGCTGGCCGAGATGAAGTATAAGAGGTAGGCAATCGAGGTGGCGGCGGCGGCGATATAGGTCATGGCGGCGGCGGACAACACGCTCCTCGCCCCGGCGCTGTCCTGGTTCGAGACTAAGCTGAGCTGATTAAGCTGAACGAGCGCGCGGCGGCTCGCGTCGAACTCGACCGGCAGCGTGATGACCTGAAAAACCACGGCAGCCGAGAAGAGGACGATGCCGATCTGTAAAAGGCCACCCGCACCTAACATCAGGCCGATCATAGCGGCAAAGATACCGAACTGCGAGCCGATCCCGGCAACCGGAGCGAGCGCGCTCCGCCACTGGAGGGGCGCGTAGGAGCGCGCGTGCTGGATGGCGTGCCCGACTTCGTGGGCAGCGACCGCTGTACCGGCGACGCTGGCCTGGTCGTAGATGCCCTGCGAAAGCCGCACGACTCGGGTGCGCGGGTCGTAGTGGTCGGTCAGCTGACCCCGCGTCGCCTCGACGCGCACGTTGGTGATGTTGTTTGCCCTTAAGATGGCCTCGGCGGTTTGCGCGCCCGTTAAGCCTGACGAGTTGGCGACCTTTGCCCAGCGGCTGTAGGTCGAGCGGAGCCAACCGCTGACCGCTAACGAAACCACGAAGGCGACAATACCGATGAGATAGTAGCCACCCAATCCTGGACCTATGATCATAGTTTTACTCCTAAATACGGCGGCCTCTGGAACTAACCCGTGGGGTAGTGGCCCCGTCTATGGAAGAAATTTTAGCACGCTGAACCTGAGTGGGTTGTACTCAGGTTTGTTAACTGTGTAGAGAACTTCGAGGTGTGAAGGTTCCGAGAGCGGTTTACTGGGCCTCGAGCTGCAACGCTCTAATGTTAAACCGCACCGCCGTGCGCTCCTCTTCTTGCAGCTCGAGCTTGACGAAAGAGGGTTGCGCGCTCAGATCGAGGCCGTCGAGTTCGATGTAGCTGCGAGCGATGGCGATGGCCTTGACGGCCTGATTGACCGCCTGCGGACCGATGGCCTGAACCTCGACCTCACGTTCGCTGCGCAAAAGCGCGGCGATAGCACCGGCGACGGAGTTGGGCCGGGAAGTTCCCGAGACACGTAGCGTTTCGATAGCGTACCCCTCCTGAGTGCTCACGTTACCCCGCTATCAACGGTTCCGGTAATAGTAGCCGGTGGCTGAGAAAAAAGCCATAGTCAGCCCTTCCGGACCGCGCCGCAAATGTTCGTGATTCTTTGGGTATTTTTATACATCAGTACTTAATGCATAGGCCAGCGTATAAAATTACGTCCTCGACTTGACAGTCGTGAGCAGCCTTTATATACTCCGGCTTAGATGCGCGTACCCCATACCGGAAATACGGTTTTGCTGAAGGGTCTACTAATTGTAGATCAGTGGGGCGTCGTCTAGTCGCAACAGACGAACAGACTTGCCCCCGCCAAAGGTTCAGGCGGGGGTTTTTAATTGAAGTCTAAGGTAGGGGAGTGGTATGCAGCAGGTAAAAACCGAACGTACGGGGCAGACCCAAACCCAGCGCACGCCGAGAGCGCGTCCGGAAAAGCTAAACGGTGCGGCGGCGCTTCTCTACGCTCTCGAGCTAGAAGGCGTCGAGATCGTCTTCGGTCACCCCGGCGGGGCCATCATGCCGACCTACGACGCCCTTTACGATTCGCCCATCAAACACATCCTGGTGCGCCACGAACAGGCGGGCGCGCACGCCGCCGACGCCTACTACCGCGCCTCGGGCCGCGTCGGGGTCTGTTTCGCGACCTCGGGGCCGGGGGCGACAAATCTCGTCACAGGTCTGGCGACGGCGCACATGGACTCATCGGCGGTAGTCGCGGTGACGGGCAACGTCCCCTCGTTGCTTATCGGTACCGACGCCTTTCAAGAGGCCGACGTCTTCGGCATCACCCTACCGATCACCAAACACAACTATCTGGTCAAGCACGTCAACGATATTCCCAAGGTTGTGCGCGAGGCCTT
>CADCWP010000026.1:9181-11135 GCA_902806425.1 uncultured Truepera sp. | reverse complement strand
AGTTGTGTTCATTCCCTATTGAAGACCGTCGCTCAAGGCCTTTGCAGCAACCTCTGCATAACTGCAAGATCTGAGTAGTGAAACCTGCGGCCTGCCCAGTAAGGTGGCCAGCTCCGTCAGCTCAAGGTCCCTGCCTATAAACGACGTGCCGCGCAGGGGCAGGGGGTGGGCGGCCACGTCTCCCTTATACCGGGCTCGAGCTTTGTCGGCGGTGAGCCTGAGCGTGACGCCGTAGCCCCCAGCCTCTTTTCTCACCTCAGGCGCGAGCAAGCTGTCCCCGGCGCAGAGAAGTGGGTAGAGCCGTCTAAGCGCGGCGACGTCGCTTCCCCCGAGTCCCGGCAAGGTGTAGGCGCGCTCGGCAAACCCTGCGGCAGCGCGAAACTCGCCCTTCTTGGCGGCCCCCTCGGCCAGCGTGAGCAGGGCGTGCTGGACGCGCTCGGCCAAGTACTCCCGGGTGCTGTAGACCCACTCCTCTACTTCGCTGCTCCAATCGGGGAGCACCACGCCCTCTAGAAACGCGCCCGAATAGAGGTCGCTCGCCCCGGCCCAGTCGCTTTTGTCGAGCGCCCCCAGGAGCGCTTTGGCGTCGTTTGTAAGCGTTGTCCAAACTCGCTTGTCGTCCTCTTGGATGACCTCACCCGCACCTTGCCTTAAGCGCGTCAGGGTCATGGACAGGCTCTTCATGCGGTGGCCTGTCCAGAAGAGTTCGGCCAGGTGTCGCCTCGGCTTGGGGCCCTCGAGCGCCAGGTACACGAGCAGCAGCAGCGGTTTGGGCTGGGTGAAGCGCGCGCCCAAAAGCTCGAGTCCGCCCAACGTTCTCAACTTCATGCGGGCATTGTAGACCTTCAGCACAACTCTGTGGCACCCCTGTGGCGGTGTTGTGGCGGTAGCTCGAGCATCGTGTCGTCAGCTCACGGCGAATTCGCAGTCGGACGCCGGTAGGAGGCTGAGCCTGAAAAGGAACAGATAAGCGCCGAGTCGAGTAGGAAAGTCAAGGTTCACCGTCTCTAGGAGTAAAGAAAGGAAGTCAAGATGTACTGCAAAGGTCACGCTAAGCCAGCTAAAGTCGTCGCTCCACTTCTCGCCCTGGTGCTGAGCGCCTGTGGAACCCTGAACCCCAGCTCAGTACCTACGGTGGGTGGCGGTTCCGCAACGGTCAACGCCTCGCTCGAGGCGCTCTCCAAGCTTTTCGCCGAAGCCGTTACCGACGCAGATGTGCGGGTGCAGATCCATACGCAGGTCGCCAAGCGTTTCGACGGGGATACGAACGTCCTCTACCGGACGCTCACGGCGGAGCGCGACGCGAACCTGCGCCAGACACTCGCTCAAGGGGCGACCTCGGGTGAACTTGACCGGCTTGCGGGTATGGTTCCGCGCCTTCAGGTGGCTGTCCCCGCACACTTTGACGCGTGGGACGCCAGAACCCATGTGCCGCTGGTGGGCTACGCACCCTCGGGTATAGACGAAAAAGGGTTTAAACACATCCGCGCTTTCGACGCCCAAGGCAAGCTGCATCTGTTAGACGCCCACGCCCCGCCGAAAGAACCCATCATCATCCTGAGCCAGAACGAACGCACCGACGACACGGGCAGGCTGCGCGTCGCGTACACCGCCGCGACCATAAAGCCTGAGAGCACCTTGAAGCCGTCCCAGCTCAGCAGCACGGCTTACTACAGTGTTTATACAAGGTCTATCGCGCTGTTCGACGACTACGAGCCGTGGACGAGTGGAGACCCCGAAATCATGCTTACCGCTGTCTCATCTTATTCGGCGACAGCACCGGGCCTCACCTATCAGTCGGGCTTTACGAACGTCAATTGGGAAGATGTTGTCTACACCGTCAACCGTTATATCGGCAGTACGCCGAGTTCGAGCAACGTCTCGTTTACGTGGTGGGAGGACGACGGCGGCTGGTCTAATAACGACATATACGGGACCGTAACCGTCCCGTACT
>CADCWP010000026.1:0-9171 GCA_902806425.1 uncultured Truepera sp. | reverse complement strand
TACACGAGCACGTTCACGCTGGGGGACATGAGGTTCACGACGAACTAGGCCGCGAAACGCCATTAAAAACCGCGCCTGTAGGGGCGCAGAAAGAGGGCATGTATGAAGATTTCCAAGGGTCAGATTTCCGCCAAGATCAACGTTCCCGGCGCGGTCGCGCGTCAGGCTGCCGACTTTGGTGACGCGACCGGTTACGCAAAGATGGCGGGCGAATATTTCTCCCTAGGCGCTGGCACGGACATCGCGCCGCTCCTAAAGGGCCTCCCTGGCGACGCTTGCCACTCGCCGCACTGGGGCTACATGATCTCGGGTGAAATTGTCGTCACCTACACGGACGGAAACGTCGACACCTGCACCCAGAACGATCTTTTCTACTGGCCCCCCGGCCACAGCGTGCGGGTGCTGGGGGATGCCGAGGTCATCTTGTTTAGCCCTCAGCTCGAGCACACCCAAGTCATGGACCACATGCTCGATGCGATGAAGAGCTGAATAAAGGGCGGCAGTCAGGAATATAGAACGCCTAGGCGGACATTTCTTCGACCCATCCTAACCGCCTACCAAACCAAAGGAGATGATAATGACTACGACACCGACAGCGACTACGACACCCGACATGGACGCCCTCAAAGCCCGCCTGAAAGCCACCTGGATGGCCGGGGACTACGGCACCTTTGCCAAATATATGGAACCGGGCGCGCTCGAGATCCTAGCAGGCTGGAAGATTCCGCCCGGCACAAAGGTGCTCGACGTGGGCTGCGGCGCGGGGCAGATCACGATCCCGGCGGCCCGTGCCGGGGTCCACGCGACCGGCGTGGACATCGCCACGAACTCGCTCGAGCAGGCCCGCGCTCGAGCCGACGCTGAAGGGTTGAACGTTCAGTTCGATGAAGGCGACGCCGAGGACTTATCCTACCCCGACGCGTCGTTCGACACCGTGGTAAGTCTCGTAGGCGCGATGTTCGCCCCGCGCCCCGAGCGCGTGGCCGCCGAGCTGGTGCGCGTGTGCCGTCCGGGCGGGCGCATGCTCATGGTCAACTGGACGCCGAACGGTTTTGTCGGGAAGATGTTTAAGGCCATCGCCAAGCACGTGCCCCCGCCGCCCGGCGTGCCGCCCGCGGTGCTGTGGGGCGACGAGGCCACGGTCCGTGAGCGGCTGCATGACGGTGTCTGTGACCTCAAGCTGACCCGGCGCGTCTATCCCAAGTTCGACTATCCCTTCGCCGTTCCCCAAGTTGTCGAGTTCTTCCGCCAGAACTACGGGCCTACCCAGCGCGCCTTTGCAGCGCTTGACGAAGGCGCTCAGGAAGCGTTGCGCGGCGACCTAGAAGGGGTTTTCTCAGCGCATAACCGCGCGGGGGACGGAACGACTTCACTCGAGTCCGAGTATCTGGAGGTCGTGGCGATACGCTGTTGACCGTAGGGTAAAGGTGCCGGGCCTCGTAACCTAACCCCGTATTGAACACAGCGTGCAGCCGACCATCACGGCTATGAGAGCAGGTTTGGCAAACGCCGAACCTGCTTCTGCTGCTCGGCGATATGCGGGAGATCGCAGTCGTATAGTCGTGAGGATATGTCCCACAATGAAGACGCCCTCGGCCTGCTCCGCTCCGCTCTGGAGCGTGCTCTTGCAGCCGCAGACTCGACAAAAATCTTGGGCGCGCATCTGCCCGCCTCGCCCAAAGGACGCCTCTGCGTGGTGGGCGCGGGCAAGGCGGCGGCGGCGATGGCGGCGGCGGCTGAAGCGTTTTACAAAGAGCGCTACCCGGACGTGCGGCTCGAGGGTTTAGTCGTCACCCGCTATGGTCACGGCGTCCCGACCGAGCGGATTCGGGTGGCCGAGGCGTCTCATCCCGTTCCCGACGCGGCGGGCGTGGCAGCGACAGAAGAGATGATCGAGCTCGCCCGAAGCCTCCGCGACGACGACCTCCTCGTGTGCCTCATCTCCGGCGGCGGCTCGGCGCTTCTGTGCGCGCCGGACGGCGTGACCTTAGCAGAGAAGGCGGCCCTAACTCAGGCCCTGCTCCGCTCCGGGGCGGACATCGCGGAGATGAACGCGGTGCGCAAGCACCTGTCGCGGGTCAAGGGTGGTGGTCTGGCGCGGGCAGCGTTTCCGGCGCGGGTGGTGTCGCTCATCATGTCCGACGTGGCCGGGGACGACCTCAGCGTGATCGCCTCGGGGCCGACCGTTCCCGACCCCAGCACCCTCGAGGAGGCCAGGGCGGTACTCGTGCGCTACGGGTTCACCGTCCCTGCACATCTTCTGGACGCTGCCGCCGAAACTCCCAAACCGGGCGACCCCATCTTCGCGCGCGCCGAAAACCGCCTGGTCGCCTCGGCGCAGGGGATGCTGGAGGCGGCCTCGGCGTTTTTCCGTGAACGGGGCGTCGCGCCGCTCATCCTGAGCGAATCGGTGACGGGGGAAGCGCGCGAGGTCGCCAAGATGCACGCGGCGATAGCGCGGCAGCTAAGGACGCATGCACAACCCGTAAAACCGCCGTGCGTGCTCCTCTCCGGCGGCGAGACGACTGTGACAGTGCGTGGGCAGGGCCGGGGTGGGCGCAACTGTGAGTTTGCGCTGTCGCTGGCGTTGGAACTGGCCGGGTTGGAGGGAGTCTACGCGCTCGCTGCCGACAGCGACGGCATCGACGGGGAGGGCGACGCCGCCGGAGCACTGGTCACGCCGCAGACTTTGGTTTCAATGGGCCGCGCCGAAGCGCGCCGGTATCTGGACGACAACGACGCTTACGGCTTTTTCGAGCGTGCTGGGGGCCTCGTCCGCACCGGCCCGACGCTAACGAACGTCAACGACTTGCGTTTGGTGCTGGTGTTCTAGCAGCGAACTCGTCTACCGTCAGTCCGAACAGTAAAAGGTCGAGATAGCGCCCCCCCTGGAAGACCATACGGCGCTGCGTCCCTTCGTGCGCGAAGCCGAGGCTGCGGTGCAGGGCGATGGTCGCCGCGTTGTCGCTCTGGGTTGCCACATGGACCTTTTGGTAGCGCAACTCTTCAAAGTAGTAGCGGAGCACGATAAGGATGGCCTCTCTTGCGTAACCCCGCCGCCGCTGGTCGCGGGCGATATCAAGGGCGTAGCTGAAGGTGCCGTTGCGCGGATTGCAGGTGTGCGTGACGATGGAGCCGACGGGCTCACCTGTGAGCGTTTCGATAAGCCACTGAAAAGCGTCGTCTTCAAACTCCCTCCTGCTCCGCTCCAAAACCCACGCCTCGAGCGCCGCCCGTGAGAGCGGGGGCGGCAAGAAATCCAGCAGGCGGTTGCGGTCGGTGTCCCCTTGTAACTCAAAAAAGAAGGCGGCGTCGCCCGGTTCGATGGCCCGCAGCCGGACCCGTTCACCCTCCCAATAATTCATGTTCTCCAGTATAAAGCCGCACGGTTTCCGCGGACCGCTGAGCTATCTGGCGGCGAAGTTGGGGCGGCTCCAACACCTCCACCGCTGGCCCGAACGAGAGCAGGTATTCGCACGCCTCCCAGTCGACCTCGAAAAGCAGCTTTAGTCTTACCCAGCCGCCCGCGTCCGCCGTCTGCGCTTCGGCGACGACCCGCGCGTACCGACCCGAGACGCCTATCCTCTCTAAAACATCCGGTCTAGCCCGCACCGTTACCGGGTAGCGCGGCAACGCCTCCCGAAACGCCGCTTTGGACGCCTCCCAGTAGGCGGCTAAGTCGAAGCCGTCGGGTCGCCTGCACGGCGCGTCGGTAAGCTCGAGCCCCTCCACCCTCGAGACCCGGTAGGTCCTCAGCTCGCCCTCGACCGCCGCGATCAGATACCAGGTGCTGCCCCGCGCCACCAGCCCGAGCGGATCGACGAAGCGCGTCACGGTTTTATCGCTCCGGGCGTAGCGGAGCGTCACCCGGCGTTCCTGCCAGACCGCCTCGTAAAGCAGCGGCAAAAGGGGCACGGCCTCCCTACTCTTAGCCCAGCCGGTCGTGTCGATGTAGAGGTGCTGCCGCGCGCGGCTCGCCCCTTGCCGTGAGGCGGGCAGTGAGGTTTGCAGTTTGAGAAGCGCGGCGTCGGCAACCCCGGACAACCCCAAATCTTGCAACAGCGCGGTCGGTTTGCCGAAAAAGAGCGTCTGCAACTCCGCGCTGCTCATTCCGGTGAGCCGCGTCTGGTACCCGTCCATAAGCGCCACGCCGCCCGTCGGCCCCGGTTCGGCGTAGACCGGTACCCCGGCGGCGGTCAGCGCGTCGAGGTCGCGGTAGATGGTGCGCGGCGAAACCTCGAGCCGCCGCGCTAGTTCCTTGGCCTTGACCTTGCCCTCGGCTTGTAACGTCAGCAGCAGGCTCAGCAGACGGTCCGCGCGCATCGTTCCTCCACGCTTCAAACTACCCCAAATCTATGACAACGGGTGTCATAGTCTTCGCTTACGCTAAGTGTGGAGGTCGATATGAAACCTTTGGCAGGTAAGGTGGCGGTCGTAGCCGGTGCGACGCGGGGTGCGGGGCGTGGTATCGCGGTCGAACTCGGGGCGGCGGGGGCGACGGTCTACTGCACGGGCCGCAGCGTGCGCGGGAGGCCGTCGGACTTAAACCGAAGCGAAACCATCGACAAGACCGCCGAGTTGGTGACGCAGGCCGGAGGTCAAGGTATCGCGGTGCGGACGGACCACACCAAAGAGGAGGAGGTCAAGGCGCTGTTCGAGCGGGTAGAAGCCGAACAGAATGGTCAGCTCGACGTGCTGGTGAATGATGTGTGGGGCGGGGAGTCTTTGATCAGCTGGGGGAAGCCGTTTTGGGAACAGGACTTGGGAACGGCGGCCAAACTCATCGAGCGGGCGGTGTTCAGTCACATCGTCACGAGCCGCTACGGGGTGCCGCTGATGGTGGCGCGAGGCTCGGGGCTAGTCGTTGAGATTACCGACGGGGGCACCCTCGAGTACCGGGGCAACTTCTTGTACGATCTGGTCAAAACCTCGGTCATCCGGCTGGCGGTGGGAATGGCGGGTGACCTAAACGGGCGCATGGTCACGCATCCCGGTATCGCACTCGACCAGCAAGAGCTGAAGATCACCGCGCTGGCCCTGACGCCTGGATTTCTGCGTTCGGAAGAGATGCTCGACCACTTTGGCGTTTCTGAGGCGAACTGGCAGGACGGCGCGAAGAAAGACCCGAACTTCATCGCTTCGGAGACGCCGCACTTCGTCGGTCGGGCGGTGGTCGCGCTGGCCTCAGACCCGAACGTGCACGAAAAGTCGGGTAAGGCGTTCTCGAGCTGGGGTCTCTCGGACGAATACGGCTTTACCGACTTAGGCGGGGCGACGCCTCATTGGGGTCGGTACTTTGAAAGAATCAAACAGCAGGAGCTGGTCGGTTGAGACCACTCGAGGGCCAAGTAGCTGTGGTTACTGGCGCGAGCCGAGGAGCCGGGCGCGGTATCGCGCTCGTCCTGGGCGAGGCGGGGGCGACGGTCTATCTGACCGGGCGCAGCGTTCGGGGCGCGCAGACGAGCGAACTTACGGGGACGACGTTAGAGGACACCGCCGAGTTGATGGCCGCGCGGGGCGGCGTCGGGATTCCGGTTCGCACCGACCACACGGAAGATGAGGGGATTGAAGCGCTCTTCGCACGTGTCCGGGACGAGCAAGGTCGGCTCGACCTGCTTGTGAACAATGCCTGGGGCGGCTATGAGGAGATGGGCGACACCTTCGGCGCACCCTTTTGGGTGGAACCGATGGCGCGGTTTGACCGGATGTTTTCGGCGGGTGTGCGCTCGCATCTGGTAACGACGAGAACGGCTCTGCCCCTAATGATGAGGCAGAACCACGGTCTGATTGTGAACACGACGATAGAAATCGAGCCAACGGTTTACGACGAAGCCCTCTTCTACCGAACCTCAAAACTCGCTATTAACTACCTGATCTTCGGAATGGCCCATGACCTGCACGTCCGAGGCGGCTACGACGTGGCGGTGATCGGGGTAGCGCCGGGATGGATGCGGACCGAGGACGTGATTGAAAACTTTCGCAAAGGGCTCCATCAAGAAGCTCAGCTCGAGCAGACCGAATCGACCGAATACATTGGCCGCGCGGTTTTGGCGCTCGCTACCGACGCCGACGTGATGACGAAGAGCGGGCAGACGCTCAGGACTCGAGACCTCGCCCGCGAATATAGGTTTATCGACATCGACGGCAGACAATCAGCTTAGAAAAGGAGCAAGCCATGAAAAAGGTTTACGTGCTGGTTTTCGACGGTCTGGCCGACTGGGAAGCGCCGCTCGCTTTGTGCGAAATTAACAACTCCGGCAAGTTTCAGGTGGTTACCGTCGGGTTTACGGACGCGCTGGTCACAACGATGGCGGGGATTAAACTGGTCCCGGACATCTCATTGGAGGCTATCAACCCGGACGACGCGGCCATGCTCATCCTGCCGGGTGGCGAGATGTGGGAGGCGGGCTCGCCGGAGGGTGTCGGGGCGCTCCTTAAAACCTTCGAGGCTCGCGGGGTCCCCGTCGCAGCCATCTGCGGGGCGACGTTTGAGGTCGCGCGAGCCGGACTTACGAGGGGCCGACGCCACACGAGTAATGACAAAGACTATCTGGCGGCGGTCGTGCCCGCATATGAGGACGGCGCGTTTTACACCACCGAGTTGGCTGTCACCGACGGCGACCTCATCACGGCGAGCGGCGTCGGCAGCGTCGAGTTCACCCGCGAGATCACCCGTCACCTAGGTATCTATAGTGAAGAACAGGTGGGGCGCTGGTTCGAGCTTTACAAGCATGGGGTCTGGAGCGGCCCCATCTAGCTTGTGACCTGGGCTGGCTGAATGTAGATTCAGGGGCCGTCTGGCACCCGCGGCCAGTGGACGGTTTCAGTGCATCCCAATCGTCCCCAACCGTTGGCAGCGCCGCTCCACCCGCTTGAACACGGTGTAACCGAGCACCCCCATCAGCCCCATAAAGACGAGCAAGATGCCGACCTCATAGGCGATGGGCACGAGCGTCTTGGTTCCCAGCAAAAGGCCGCGCACGGCGTCGTAACCGTAGGTGAGCGGGAGCGCCAGGGACAGGGGCAGCAGCAGGGGTGGCAGCACCTGCACCGGGAACTGCGCCCCGGAAAGGAGCGGGAGGGCGAAGCTCGAGACGTCTACGAGGGTGTTCGCCTCTTTTAAGAGGAGGACAAGCCCCGCGAAGGCGAAGCCGAACCCGTAGAGCGCGACGAGTAGCGGCAGCGTGACTAGGGCGGCTAAGAACACGTCCCCGGTAACGCGGAAGCCAAAGAGCAGCCAGCCGAGCGCCACGACCCCGGCACTCGTGAGGGTGGTGAGGGCGAGGCTGGCGAGCGTTTGCCCGACCAGAAAGAGAGGGCGCGGTACGGGCGTCAGCCAGTTGCTCTCCAATGTGCCCGCGTCCATCTCGGTCTTGAGCGCGTAGCCCATGCCCCACAAGACGGCGCTGTCATAGCTCGATAGAACCGCCCCGACGATGATAAACGACATGTAGTCGCCTGTACCGGCGTAGGCCGCGAAACCGCCGCTACCGCCCGCCCCGGCAAAACTCCGGCCCATGAAGTAGACGGGCGTCAGCCAGATGATGGGCTGGAGCACCTGAAAAGCGGCGCTAAGCGGGTAGCGCAAAAAGTGCAGCGCGTCCTTTTTGGCGATAGCGAGCACCGCGCGGAGCTGCGACCGGAGCGTGCGTTGTGGCGAGTTTCCTCTCACTCTGCCTCCTAAAAATGTCCCAGCGAGCCCGTGTGCCGCGCCCGCCGCTCCATAAGGTAAAAGGCCGCGACGCCCAGAACGGGCAAAACGGCGGCGAAAACGGCGAGTCGGATTAGCTTCGGCGCGATGTCGGCGAAGCCCGCGCCGTGAAGCGTAACCGCGCGAATCGCCCCGATGGCGTAGGTCAGCGGCAGCACCGAAGCGACGCTCTGCATCCAGCCGGGAAGGACCTCGAGCGGGTAGGTGACGCCGCAAAAGATCATGAACACGCCCCGCACGAGGAAGACGAGCGCGTTCGCCTCGCGGAAGCGCAGGACGAGGCTGGCGAAGGCGAAGCCGATCCCGTAAATGCTGCCTACCGAAAGCGCCAGGATCAGCAGCAGCAAGCCGACGTTCTCCGAAACGAGGTTCACGCCGAAAAAAAGCCGAAAGCCTACGGCGGTAACGGCGAGAAAAAACAGCGAGGTGCCGAGGCTCAACAGGCTGCCACCGACGAGCAGCGACAGGCGCGGCACCGGGGCCAGCCAATTCGACTCGAGCGTCCCCCGCAGCTGCTCCTGCCGCAGCTGGAAGCCCACGTCCCAGAGGGTCAGGTTGAGCCACATGTAAAAGGTGCTGCCGATAACGATGTAGGAGAGGTAGTCCGAGGTTCCGCTGAGGGCGCTGAAGTTGCCAACCGCGCCGCCCTCCGGCCCTCCGAGCGCCTTGGCGGTAAAGATGTAGCCGAGCGGGAACAAAACCGGCCAGATGATAAAGACCACCAACCAGTTCGGGTAGCGCAGGAAGATAATCCAGTTTTTGCGGGTCACGGCCAGAAGGGCGCGGAGCTGCGAGATGGGCGAGGGCTGAAAGGGGGTGGGCGGCATCCGCTACTCCCTGAGCGCCTTGCCGGTAAGGGTGATGAAGACGTCCTCGAGGGTCGGTTCAGCGACACCGACGTGGCTCAAGCGGCTCCCGCTCCGGGTCAGCAGGTCGATGAGGCCGGGGAGTGTGCCGCGCCCGTCGGTGGTGTGGAGCGCCAGCGTGGTGGTGCCGCCCTGCACGGTGACGATAAGCTGCTCGACGGTGGGCAGGGCGCGCAGGGTGGGCTCGAGCGCAGGGTCGAAGGCGTCTAGCTCGAGCTGCACCACGTCAAGCTGCCGAATCAGCTTTTTAAGGTTTGCTGGGGTGTCGAGTGCGATGATGCGACCTGCGTCCACGATGCCGATACGGTCGCAGAGCCCGTCCGCACTCAAAGCGGTCGTACTTTAGGTATTCAAAAGCTACATTTCTAAAAGAGCTTCGTGCGTGTCCATAAAGGCATAGTCACACCTGATAATGCCTTTTATGCCTCGGTCATGTAAACAAGAGCTACACCACGACATAGCGGTCTTATGGAAGCATCCATCCGGTTTGTTGTCAACAACCGCCTTCAGCAAATCTTCACTGACGCCCTTTAGGACTTGTTGCATACCGTTGGTTGGGGCGTTCACTGGTTATAAAGGACGGGAAGTTCAGGG
>CADCWP010000025.1 GCA_902806425.1 uncultured Truepera sp. | reverse complement strand
TGGGGTTCTCATTCAGAAACCCTCTGATTTTGCGCCACTGATCGTTGCGTAACTTGACCTCTGTCATGCCCTTTTCTAGCAACGTTAAGCATGAAATTGTCAACAGAACCTAGTTAATGACCCTGTAATGTCGCGTCCCATCCTGCTGAGTCAGCCCCTACGGTGACAGGTGTTTCACGGGTGCGACCTCGTAGGTACGTCTCGGTGTATGCCTGCTCCTCCTGACGCCTCGCCTCATCCCACGCCAGCGTCTCGGCGAGCAAGGCTATAACCTTGGGAAGGGCCCCCAACGCCGCCCCCTGATCCAGAAACGCCAGCCGAGTCCGCCGCGCCAAAAAGTCCGTTACGGTACACGCCCCTTCATGGGTGGCGCTGTAAATGACCTCGGCTCCCAAATGCGGGTGCCCCGGCACCAGACGCTCGGGATAGGTCTTGGAGAGCTCGGCGATTTTACCGGCCTGATCGCCGTAGGCGCGGTTCAGATACTCGGCCACGTCGGCCTCGAGGCCGAACTCCCGCGTCAGCCGCGCCGCCCCGTCCGGCCTGAAGCCCGCCGCACCGACGAGTGGCAGTGTCTCCGTCCGCGACGCGCCCGCCTGTAAACCGCCGACCCTCATCGCCTCGTCCACGGTGTCGAGCGCCATCTTGCGGTAGGTCGTCCACTTACCGCCCGCGATGGTGACGAGGCCGGACATGCTGGTGTTGATGACATGGTCGCGTGAGAGCCGCGCGGTGTCGGCGGCTTTGGGGTTCGAGACGAGCGGGCGCAGGCCGGACCAGGTCGCCAGTACGTCGCCTCGGGTCGCGGGCACGTCGAAGTATTTGTCTAAATGCGAGAGCAGGTAGTCGATGTCGGCGTCGCTGACCTCGGGGTTGGCTTCGATGCGGGCCGGGTTGTCGGTCGTGCCGAAGAGCGTGTAACCGAGCCACGGTAGTAAAAAGAGCACCCGCCCGTCGTCGGTCTGCGGAATCAAAAGGCCCGTGTCCGGCGGTGAAAAGCGTCCGTCCAAAACGACGTGCACGCCCGAGCTGGCGGTGAGCATCTGCGGGGCGGCCTCGTCGTCGAGCTTCCTGATGGCGTCCGAGAAAGGGCCGGTCGCATTGACGACCGTTTTCGCTCGGACGTCCCAGCTTTCGCCTGTGAGCGTGTCGCGTACCGCCGCACCCCGGACGCGCCCCACTTCCTTGAGCAGACCCGTCACCTCCACATGATTGGCGACCGCCGCGCCCTCCTCGGCTGCGGTGAGGGCCAGCGCCACGTTCATCCGGGCGTCGTCGAACTGCCCGTCATAGTAGAGGACGCCGCCGCGCAAGCCCTCCTTTTTAAGCATGGGAAACCGCCGCAACGCCTCTTTGCGGCTTACAAAGCGGCTGCCCCGGAGGTTGGCGCGGCCTGCTAAGGCGTCGTAGAGCTTGAGGCCGGTCAGCATATAGGGGATCTGAAACCAGCTGTATAGAGGCGTCAGGATGGGCAGCGGGTGGGCGAGGTGTGGGGCGAGACGGAGCAGCGTGGCGCGCTCCCCGAGGGCGTCCCGGACGAGGTTGAACTGCGTCCGGTCAAGCCGTTTGACGGCTCCCTCGAGGTAGCGTACGCCGCCGTGGATGAGCTTGGTCGAGCGGCTGCTGGTGCCCGCCGAAAAGTCGTCGCGTTCCAAAAGCGCCGTCTTGAGCCCCCGACTGACCGCGTCGAGGGCGGTTCCGGCACCTGTAGCGCCGCCGCCGACGACGAGGACATCGAAGCTTTCCCGGCGGAGCCGCTCGAGCTGGGCTGCGCGTTCCATCAAGCTCTACCTTTCTCAGGTCGTGTCTGCGATTTCTGAAACCATGCTGGCAGGTCGGGTGAAGCAGCTTTTAAGCGGCCCCAAAATAGTGGAACAAGCATAGATAAAGCCATCTCTCAACCCTAAGATACGGGGAAGGGAATCTCCCTTCCCCACGGTACGTTTAGCGGACGCGGCCCTCTTTCCAGGCCTGCAAAAGCTCGTCGTAGGGGACGGTTTCGCCCTGAGGCTTCTCGTTTTCCAGCGGTGGTTTGGGCGCGCCGGGCTGGTCGAACCAGTACTGCGCGTCCTGCTCTTCGTTCAAGACGGGGCCGCAGGTCGACATACCGATGCGCTCGAGCCGCCCCAGGATATCGTCTTGCTGCTCGGCAAGCTGGTCCATCGCCTGCTGCGGGCTGACCTCGCCGGTCACGGCCTGCGCGACGTTCTGCCACCAGAGCTGCGCCAGCTTGGGGTAGTCCGGGACGTTCGTGCCGGTCGGCGTCCACGACACCCGGGCCGGGCTGTTGTAGAACTCGACCAGACCACCGAGTTGCGGCGCGGCCTCCTGCATCTCCGGGCTCTTGAGGTCGGAGTCGCGGATCGGGGTCAGGCCCACGAGCGTCTTTTTGAGGCTGACGGTTTTGGCGGTGGTGAACTGCGCGTAGAGCCACGCGGCCTGACGGCGTTCAACCGGCGTGCTCTCCAAAAGCGTCCACGAGCCGGTGTCCTGATAACCGAGCTTCATGCCCTCTTCCCAGTACGCGCCGTGCGGCGAGGGGGCCATGCGCCACTTCGGCGTGCCGTCCTCGTTGACGACCGGCAAGCCCTCGGCGGTCATGTCGGCGGTAAAGGCGGTGTACCAGAAGATCTGCTGCGCCACGTTGCCCTGCGCGGGCACCGGGCCGGACTCGGAGAAGTTCATTCCGGCAGCCTCGGGAGGCGCGTAGGCTTTAAGCCAGTCGATGTATTTGGTGAGCGCGTAGACGGCGGCGGGGCCGTTGGTGTCGCCGCCGCGGGTGACCGACGAGCCGACCGGACGGCACTCCTCGACGCGGATACCCCACTCGTCGACGGGCAGCCCATTGGGAATACCTGTATCGCCCGCGCCCGCCATCGACAGCCAGGCGTCGGTAAAACGCCAGCCCAGGCTGGGGTCTTTTTTGCCGTAGTCCATGTGGCCGTAGACCTTTTGACCGTCCACGGTGCCGTCGCCGCTAACCTCGTTGGTAAAGAAGTTGGCGATGTCCTCGTACGCCGACCAGTTGACCGGGACGCCCAGGTCGTAGCCGTAGATTTCTCTAAACTGCGCCTGAATCTCGGGGTCGGAAAACCAGTCGTAGCGAAACCAGTAGAGGTTGGCGAACTGCTGGTCGGGGAGCTGGTAGACCTTGCCGTCGGGGCCGGTGGTAAAGCTGAGGCCGATAAAGTCCTCTAGGTCGAGCGTGGGCGAGGTGACGGCCTCGCCGTCGCCCGCCATCCAGTCGGTCAGCGGCGTCACGAACCCGTAGCGGAAGTGCGTGCCGATGAGGTCGGAGTCGTTCACATAGGCGTCGTAGATGTTCTGCCCGGACTGGGTCTGAGTCTGGAGTTTCTCGATCACGTCGCCCTCTTGGATGAGGTCGTGAACGAGGTTGATACCGGTGATTTCGGTGAACGCTTTGGCAAGCACCTGCGACTCGTACTCGTGGGTGGTGATGGTTTCGGAAACCACGTTGATGGTCTCACCCCGAAAGGGGCGGGCAGCCTCGATAAACCACCGGAGTTCCTCGAGCTGCTGCTCTTTGGAGAGCGTGCTCGGCTGAAACTCCGAGTCGATCCAGCGCTCTGCGGCCTCTAGATACTGCGCGTCGTCCTGCGCCTGAACGTTCATGCTCAGCGCGAGTGCGGCGGCTACGAGCAGCCTTGTGCGAACCTGTCTTGTCATACCAGCCCGGCTCCTTTCCTTCCTCGCTTGCCGAGTACCGCCGCGCTTAGGGGAAGAGACCTAAGACGCCCTCGAGTCCTGCCGCAGGGGCTTATCTGCACCTTTCGGCCTTAGCCCCAGCGAAGTACCACGATCAGCCACACCGCGGCGATGGCGACGGCCCACCCCTGCGTCAGCTCGGTCGCCCCGAGCCACGCCAGATTGATGACGGCCACGCCCAGCAGCCCGACATAGAGCCGGTCGCCCCGCGTCGTCGCCATCGGCAAAAACCCCTTGCGGGCGACCGCCGGATAGCGAATCCCGAGCACCGTCATCACCACCAGCAGGAGAACAATTCCCAGCAAAAAGATCGCCGTCGGCCTCGTCCACGCCATCCACTCGAAGCTTGCCGCTAGGCTCTGCACCCTCAGCCTCCTAAACGCGCCCCAGCGCAAAGCCTTTGGCGATATGGTTGCGGACGAAATAGATGACCAGCGCGCCCGGAATGATAGTCAGCACACCGGCTGCGGCCAAGAGACCCCAGTCCATCCCCGAGGCGCTCACCGTGCGGGTCATGGTCGCTGCGATCGGCTTCGCCGCGACGCTCGTCAAGGTGCGCGCCAGCAGCAGCTCGACCCAGCTGAACATAAAGCAGAAAAACGCCGTGACCCCGATTCCGCTGCGGATGAGCGGCAAAAAGATGGTCAGGAAAAACCTCGGGAAACTGTAGCCGTCGACCGCCGCCGTCTCGTCGATCTCGCGCGGCACTCCTGACATAAAGCCCTCTAGAATCCACACCGCCAGCGGCACGTTGAACAAGAGGTGCGCGAGCGCGACGGCCAAGTGGGTGTCGTAGAGCCCGATGTTCTGGTAGAGCTGGAAAAACGGCAGCAAAAAGACCGCCGCCGGAGCCATGCGGTTGGTCAGCAGCCAAAAAAACAGGTGATTCGCGCCCAGAAAGTGAAACCGTGAAAAGGCGTAGGCGGCGGGCAGCGCGATCAGAAGCGACATCACCGTGTTCATGCCGACGTAGATGAGTGAATTGACGTAACCCATGTACCAGGTCGGGTCGGTGAAGATGGTGCGGTAGTTGTCGAAGGTCAGCTCGTGCGGGTAGAAGGTGAGGCCTCCCAGAATCTCGCGGTTGGGCTTCAGGGACATGTTGATCATCCAGTAGATGGGCAGGAGCAGCAGCATAAAGTAGACGACGACGAAGAGGCGTCGACCGAGACCTCGTGGGACCTGGGTGCGGGGCGCACTCCTTACCGTTGCGCGGGGGATAGTCTTGCTCACCGGGCCGGTCCTTTGCCGAGGTTAAGGATCATCGTGTAGAAGATGAAGCAGAAGATCTGGATGATCAGAAAGTAGATCAGCGAGAAGGCCGCTGCCGGACCCAGATCGAACTGTCCTACCGCCAGCTTCGAGAGGTAGATGCTGAGAAAGGTGGTGGCGTTGCCGGGGCCACCGCCGGTGACCACGAACGGCTCGGTGTAGATTAGAAACGAGTCCATAAAGCGCAGCAGCAGCGCGATTAGGAGTACGCCGCGCAGCCGGGGAAGTTGGATATAGCGAAAGATCGCCCAAGGTTTCGCTGCGTCGATGCGGGCGGCTTGGTAGTACGCTTCGGGAATGGCGCGCAGACCGGCGTAGCAGAGCAGCACGACCAGCGGCGTCCAGTGCCAGATGTCCATCACCAGGACCGTCATCCAGGCGTCGAAGGGGTCGTTGGTGTAGTTGTAGTTGAGGCCCAGGGTGTTGTTGAGGAAAAACCCTCCCAGCCCGATGTCGGCGCGACCGAAGATCTGCCAGATGGTGCCGACGACGTTCCAGGGGATCAGGAGCGGCAGCGCCACCAGCACGAGGCTTAGGGACGCCCGCCAGCCCTTGGCGGGGAGTGCGAGCGCTACGGCGACGCCTAGCGGGATCTCGAGCAGCAGCACCTCCGCCGAAAAGAGTAGGTTTCTAAAAAAGGCCCCCCTCAGCTCACTGTCGCGGAGGGTGTCGCGGAACCACTCGCCGCCCACGAACACGCGCTGAAACGGCCCAAAGATGTCCTGCACCGAGTAGTTGATGACCGTGATCAGCGGCAAGATGGCGCTGAAAGCCACCGAGATCACGACCGGCAGCACCAGTAGCCACGCTCTATGGTTGGTCGTCTTCACGTTTCTCCTCTCCTGTTGGGTTTCATAGGGGCGGGTTTCACAGTTCGTTTCACGGCTACACGGCCCGGTCGTCGATGTAGAGCTTTGTGCGCTCCGGCGGAAAACGCAGCCAGCCCCGACCTGGGGTGAGGAGGGCGTCTTCGGACAGTTTGGCCTTGACAGACGTCCCCCCCAAGGTGGCCGTAGCGATCTTAAAGTTGCCTAAGTCCTCGACGGCGGTGATGTCGGCAGCAACCCCGCCGCTTTGTGTATTCTCCTCGGCGCTGCACCCCAAAAATTCCGGCCTGATGCCGAGCACGACCCGGCTCTCGGGCGTAACTGCCTGTTGCGCCCGGGCGAGCGTTTCTGCGCCCAGGGGCACGGGGTGATCCCCGACATACGCGGCGCTCCCCGCCAACCGGCAGGGCAGCAGGTTCATTCCGGGTGAGCCGATAAAGTAGCCCACGAAAGTGTGCGCCGGGTCCTCAAAAAGCGCCTGCGGCGTGCCCATCTGCACCACGCTGCCGTCCACCATCACCACGACCTGGTCGGCGAAGGTGAGCGCTTCGACCTGATCGTGCGTGACGTAGATCAGCGTCAGCTTGAACTCCTGGTGGATCTGTTTGAGCTTGCTCCGCAAAATCCATTTGAGGTGCGGGTCGATGACGGTCAGCGGTTCGTCGAAGAGGATGGCGGCGACGTCGCTCCGCACGAGCCCGCGCCCCAGTGAAACCTTTTGTTTGGCGTCGGCGCTGAGGCCGCTGGCGCGGTATTTGAGGTCGGGGGTGAGGTCTAAAAGTTCGGCGACCTGCTGCACCCGCTTCTTGATTTCCGATCCCCTGACGCCCCGGTTGCGCAGCGGGAACGCGAGATTGTCAAAGACGCTCATGGTGTCGTAGATGACCGGGAACTGAAAGACCTGCGCGATGTTGCGCGCTTCGGGGGCGAGCGCCGTCACGTCAGCGCCGTCGAAGAGCACTTGTCCTTCGCTCGGTTTGATGAGCCCGGAGATGATGTTCAAAAGCGTCGTCTTGCCGCACCCGGATGGTCCCAACAGCGCGTACGCGCCGCCATCTTGCCAGGTCAGGTTCATGGGGCGCAGCGCGTAATCTCCGGGGCGCTGCACTTTGGGCGCGTAGCTGTGCGCCAGACTGTTGAGTTCGATGCGCGCCACGTCGCTAGGCGGGCGCGGCGACGCCGCGCTCCGGGGCTGCCCGGAGCCGCCCACCGGGGTCGAAGGCGAACAGCCGCTTCGGGTTGAGGTGCAGCGTCACGTCCTGGCCGACGCTAAAGGGGTGAACGCCCCCCAGCTGCGCGACCACATGCGTCGGCGCTCCCTGCCCGACGCCCGGAACACCTGCGATACCAAGGTGCAAAAACGTTTCGGAACCGCTGATCTCGGCGAGTTCGACCGTGGCCGGGACCGCGACTTCGCCGTGGGCGGGAGAGAGCCCGGCGTGGCCCGCGCGGAGCCCGAGGCGGTAGGGACCGGGGCCGAGTGCTTGCATGTGCCGGGGCAGGGGAAAGGTGACGCCGGACTCGAGTCTCAGCTGACTGCCTTCCACGGTTGCGCCCAGCAGATTTATCGGCGGGTCGCTAAAGACCTCGCCGACGCGCTGCGAGTCAGGGTGGTGATAGACCTCGAGTGTCGAGCCGCTCTGGAGCACCTGGCCCTTGTCGAGCACGCTCACGGTGCCGCCCAAGAGGAGCGCCTCGTAGGGTTCGGTGGTGGCGTAGACAACGATGGCGTCGCGGGAACTGAAGATACTGCGCATCTCGAGCCGCAGCTCTTCACGCAGTTTGTAGTCCAAGTTGACGAGCGGTTCGTCCATGAGCAGCACGTCCGCCTCTTTGACCAAAGCCCGGGCGATGGCGGTGCGCTGCTGCTGTCCACCCGAGAGTTCAGCCGGGAGCCGCCCTAAAAACGGGTCGATGCGCATCATCGTGGCCGCCCTCTGCACTCGCTCCGCAATCTGCGCGCGGCTGAGCCCGCCGCGTACCCGGAGCGGCGAGGCGATGTTGTCGAAAACGCTCAGCGACGGGTAGTTGATGAACTGCTGATAGACGAAGGCGACGCTGCGCTTTTGCACCCGCACGCCGGTCACGTCCTGGCCGTTTAACACCACGCGCCCGGTGGTGGGTTTGTCGAGCCCCGCTATAAGGCGCATCAGCGAAGTCTTGCCTGCGAGCGTCGGGCCGAGCAGGACGTTGAGCCCCGTAGTCAGAGTCAGCTCGAGCGGGTAGAGATAACTTTCCGCCCCGACCCTCTTGCTGACGCCCTGAAGCTCGAGCTTCACGCGGACGCTCTCAAGCTGCTCTTATACATAAACGCTCCCTAAAAAAGACGTGCGTGAAGCTATATCACGCCGGAACCGGTCTAGTCGCGGCCCGGTGGTTAATTCTTTAACTGCGTTGCTGGAGCAACCATACGCGTCGTCTGCACGTTTTGTCAAGCCTCTTGCACAGATGCTCACATATCCTTAGAGTGTGCATAAAAAGGAGTCTAGCCGGTGATCTATTCACCCCGTGTGAACGTTATTTCGACAACAGGCTGGGAGAGTCTAGGGAAGGGGAGTGGTGCACTTGGCGCGGCCGTCTCAGCATACTGATCCCTTGAGCGACGCGGTGCGTGTCGCGCGGATGTACTACTACCAAGAGCGCACGACGCAGGAGATCGCCAGCGAGCTGGGCCTATCGCGGTCCAAGGTGTCGCGGCTGCTAAAGCTCGCCAAGGCGCAGGGGCTTGTCGAAATCCGCGTCATCGACCCCAACACCCAGGCGAGCGCGCTCGAGGGTGCCATCCGGGCGCACTTCGGCGTGCCCGAGGTTCACGTCGTCGACGTGCCCGAAACAGCCGGGGAGCGGGAGTGGCTCGAGCGCGTCGCCACCGTCGCCGCTGCCTACTTGAGTACCCTGATGCACGACGGAACGATTTTGGCAACCGCCTGGGGCACGACGGTCAGCGCCATCTCCGAGCGCCTCGGCGTCAAACCGCTTAAAAACGTGCAGGTCGTGCAGCTCAACGGCTCGGGCAACACCCACGACGCCGGGCTCCTCTACTCGGCTGAAATCCTCCGGCATTTCTCCGAAGCGTACGGGGCGAGGACGCACACCTTCCCGGTGCCGACGTTTTTCGACTTCCCCGAGACCAAGGGGGCGCTCTGGCGCGAGCGCAGCGTCCGGCGTATCCTGGATTTGCAGGCGCGGGCCGACATCCTCCTCTACAGCATCGGCGCGTTCGAGGCGGGGGTGCCGAGCCACGTCTATACCGGCGGCTACCTCGAGCCCGCCGACCTCACCGAGCTCAAGCGTGAGGGCGTCGTCGGCGACATCGCCACGGTGTTTTTCAGGGCGGACGGCTCGTACCGGGACATTCCCATCAACGCCCGCGCGAGCGGCCCCGACCTGAGCCTCTTTACTCAGGCTGAGAATGCGGTCTGTGTGGTATCCGGACGCGGCAAAGTGGCGGGATTGCGGGCGGCCCTGGCGGGGGGGTACCTCAAAAAGCTGATCATCGATGAGCCGACGGCGAGGATGTTGTGCGCTGGCCTCGAGGCTACCCCTGCAACATCGGGGTGACGCCGCGAAAATAGCGTGCTTCAAGGTTCTACTTCTCAAATGCGCCACTGTAATACATACTATTTAGTACTATATTAGTTAGAGTTTGGGAGGCATCATGAGTCTACAAGTCCACGGTATCCACCACCTCACCGCAGTTACGGCTAAAGCTTCGGAAAACTTGGCGTTCTACAGGGGCGTGCTCGGCCTGCGGCTCGTTAAAAAGACCGTCAATCAGGACGACGTGCGCGCCTATCACCTCTTCTACGCAGACGACGCAGGGAGCCCCGGCTCCGATCTGACCTTTTTCGACTGGCCCGCCGCCCGAGAGCGGCGTGGCAACAACAGCGTCACCCGCACCGGCCTCCGTATCCCGAGGGGCAGCGTAACGTGGTGGGCGGACTGGTTCAAAGAAAAAGGGGTCAAGGCTGACGGACCTGTGACGCGTGATGAACGGGTCGTACTCGACTTTGAGGATCCAGAGGGGCAGCGTCTGAGTCTAGTCGAAGACGAAGGCGCGACGGCAAACCCGGTGGACAACGCCGTTCCAGCCGAGCACCAGATCGTGGGTTTGGGGCCGGTGACGCTCACCGTGCCGGGACTTTTCCCGACCGATCAGGTGTTGGAGCGCGCCTACGGCATGAAAAGAGGTCGCACCTACGAGGGGCCGGAAGGGGAGACACACGTTTTTCAGATGGACGCCGAGGGTCCTCACGGTGAACTGCACTTGTCTGTACAGCCGTCGCTGCCGCCCTACCGGCCCGGGGCGGGGGGTGTGCATCACGTGGCCTTCCGTATACGCGATGAGGATTACCATGCGTGGGACGACCACTTGACCGGGCTCGGGCTTGGGACGAGCGGTGAAGTCGAGCGCTACTATTTCAGGAGCATCTACTACCGCGAGCCGAACGGGGTGCTCTTAGAGCTAGCCACCGACGGCCCCGGCTTCACCGCCGACGAACCGCGTGAAACTTTGGGTCAGCGGCTGTCGCTGCCGCCTTTTTTAGAGGGTCGCCGCGCCGACATCGAAGCCCATCTCAAACCCCTGGAGGTACCTGGTAGTGCCCCACACGTAGTGATCTAAGCCTCATCCAAGCCAAAGTTCGTTGCTTGTCAAAGTAAGCAGCTTCTTAGAAATGAACTTATCCGCAACGGCAAACAGCGTCACTAATGGAAGAACTGTGGACGACAGTTTCCCTACGTGCGAAAAATAAACGCGCCAGCGATAAGGCCAAAGCTCAAGTGGACAAGCTGATCGAATGAGGGCGCGTAGCACTACGCTGAGGCCGGCCATACTACGGTTGGGTACGAAGTTTAGGTCTAGCAGCGGCGCTTTTTCAAATGCACACAGTAAGAGAATCCCTTTGCCCCGATTAGAATGGATAGATGACCACACGATCCGCCGTCACGGTACTCGATCAAGTCAAAGCCTTAGCGCACGAGATTCGCTACGACCTCGTGCGGCACCTCGCGCAGGGGGAACGCTGCGTCTGCGACCTGGGGGACCTGCTCAACCTGCCCCAACCCACGGTGTCGTACCACCTCGGTATCCTGCGCGATGCCGAGCTGATTACCGCCGACCAGAGGGGAAAGAACGTGTATTATGTCCTTCGGCAACAACAACTTTTTGGATTGGGTGGCGCGCTGCTCACCGAGCTATTTACAAGTGCACCTAACTGACATGAAAAAGAAGTGCTGATGCTTTTATAGCAAGCACGGGGTGTCGTTGTTTGGTTGGAATCGTGAGAGAATCGTTGTAGGTGCAGGTTACTGCATTTGTCCTAGCTCTCGTAGACGGGCGCGAGGTGTCGGCACTTACTTAGAGTTTAGAGAGTTCAAAGGTACGGTGTCCCGACGTGACGGTTGCCCTGAAGCGTCAATCATAGGTGGTTAAACCTCACTGTCCCGAAGCGCATCAAAGACAGGGCTGCGGGTTCTTGTATTCGTTCACGACGAAGGTGGAACGATACCGTGGAGCGGAACTCCTTTCACCTTATATT
>CADCWP010000024.1:31919-43440 GCA_902806425.1 uncultured Truepera sp. | reverse complement strand
TAACGAAGTGGAGCGCGCCTCGACGATTTACCTCCGCAAGTATGAAGCGAACACCACCGTTTCTGAATCACCTTCTTGGGAGTTGCGTTTCTCAAGCGAATCATCTATATAGTTCTCTCTTACAAGAGAAAAGCCCCGGCTTTAACCGAGGCTTTTTCTATTGGTTGCGGGGACTGGATTTGAACCAATGACCTTCGGGTTATGAGCCCGACGAGCTACCAGACTGCTCCACCCCGCGGCGCAGCAAAAATAAGTCTACTGCGCCAGCTGCGGCTATGTCAAGCGGCGGTCAAGCGAAAGCCTGATACACTTGCTCATGTTTTGGTTGCTTAGCGTTTTTAGCACCCCTAGAGTAGGAGATGAGCATGGCTGAGCTAGAGGTTTGGTTGCGGGGACCGCTCCCTGACACCCCTCCGCTGCTGCAACCCGTCGCGCACGCCCTGATGCAGGCCCGCGAAGAGGTGGTGGCGCTGATGGACGGGTTTCCGGACGCGCGGGTATGGGAAAGACCAGCGGGCGTCGCGTCGGTAGGGTTTCACCTGCAACACCTGACGGGCGTTTTGGACAGGCTCTCGACCTACGCAAGGGCCGAAAAACTGAGCGAATCTCAACTTGCCGCCCTAGCCCGCGAAGGGCAGGGAGAAGAAAATGTGCGCGAGCTGGTCGCGGCGTTTGAGGTGCAGGTGGAGCGGACCCTGGCGCAACTCCGACACACGGACGAAGGGACGCTCCTAGAGCCTAGAGGTGTCGGTCGGGCGCACCTTCCCTCGACCGTGCTGGGCCTGCTCGTACACGCCGCCGAACACACGACGCGGCACGTCGGACAGCTTTTGGTAACGGCGCGCATCGTTCAAGAGGGGTAGGGCGAATTTTACATCCGCATAGCCGTGAGCTTGCAGTATTCTTGCTAAGCTTGGCGAACGGGCAGTTTGGCGGAAAACACTTTAGGGGGTAGGGGATGAAGTGGGAAAACAGAGGGCAGAGCCGTAACGTCACCGATAATCGGGGGCGGGGCAGAGGTGGCAGCGTCGGCGGTGGGATGGCGTCACTCGGCGTCGGCGGGTTTTTGATCGTGCTGGTGCTCAGCCTCGTGTTCGGTGTGGATTTGTTCAGCTTGCTAGGGGTCAATTCGCCGCTGAGCGGGGGCGGCTTAGGCGCAGACACATCAACCGGCGTCACCGTGCCGGGTGCAAACGCCAGTGACGACGAGATGGTTGCCTTCGTCTCTTCGGTGCTCGACGATTCGCAGGCTACCTGGGCGGGCATCTTTGAAGAGAACGGTATCGCTTACGACGAGGCGCAGCTGGTGCTCGAGGACGGCGACGTGCAGTCGGCGTGCGGCGTGGTTCCGGAGGCGGCGGGGCCGTTTTACTGCCCACTCAACGAGACCATCTACCTCAACTTTGCCTTTTACGACGCCCTGCAAAACCAGTACGGTGCGTCCGGCGACTTTGCCCAAGCCTACGTGATCGCACACGAGATGGGGCACCATATCCAGAACCTTTTGGGTACGGCTACCGACGTACGACAACAGCAGCAGACAAATCCGGCGCAGGCGAATCAGCTGTCGGTGGCCCTGGAGTTGCAAGCCGACTGCTTCGCCGGGGTCTGGGGAGGCGAACAGACGAGGGCACAGCAGTCGAGTTCGCGGGTAGCGTCGATTACCCAAGCCGATTTCCAAGAGGGGATCACCGCCGCTGCCGCTATTGGCGACGACGCCTTGCAGGAGCGGGCGACGGGACGGGTCAACCCCGAGGCGTTCACGCACGGCTCATCGGAGCAGCGTGTGAGCTGGTTTAGCCGCGGCTTTGAGACGGGCGACCCGAGCGCCTGCGACACCTTTGCAGCGCTTTAATCAAAGGCTGCATATAAAGAGAAGGGGAAAGAGAGCTGTCTTGCCACGTCGCTGCTCGCCAACGAATTTCGGTTACTGACCGCCCAGCATAGCTTTAGCGACCTCGAGGCCGGACACGTACGCGGCCTCGAGCTTCGCCCCGCCGCACCAGTCGCCGCAGAAGAAGAGGGTGCCGTCCTGTAAATAGGGTGCTTTATAGGGCTCAGTGACCTTTGAGTAGCGCCAGCGGTGCAGGTCGCTCCAGCGCGGCTCGGCAAAGCCCAACGATTCGGCTACGCGGAGCATATGCGGGTGGGCCGCTTCGGGGGTCTCGAGGTACGTTTTAGAAAAGCTTGGGCTGCCGTGCAGAACCAAAACCGTTTCGTTCGGGTCGCTACGTTTGCTGCTGTCGCACGCGAGCCACGACAGCGGATTGGTTTCGTCCTTGACCTGGACACCGCGCCACACGGGGGCCGCCTGAGCGTAACCCGCAATTAGCGCCAGACAAGGTGCGAACGTGACCGAGTTGAGAACGGCTTTTGTCCGAGCGCTGAAGTCAGCGCCGAGCGCCAGTGCTTGTGGCGCGGGTAGGTTAAGCAAGACGCGCTCGGCGTGGTAGCGAGTGCCGTCCTCTAGCCACAGCTGCCACCCCGCCCCCGAACGTGACACCTCCGTCACCTTAACCGAACGCCGGATGTTCAACCCGTCGCCGAGAAGCTTGCCGATAGTATTCATGCCGCCCGCAAAGGTATAGCGTGGATAGCTCTCACCGGGTTCCTGAAGACCCTGCGCCGAGAGCGTATGAAAACCCTTTGCCCAAACCTGAACGTCTCCGGTCCCTTGCCACTCGGCCACTTGCGCCTGCAAGCGCGGGTCTCTAGCGGTGAAGTACTGCGCGCCGTGGTCCGCGACCGTACCGGGTAGGCGTCTGCTGGCGGCGCGGCCACCCAAACCACGGCTCTTCTCCAAAACCTCTACCCGCACCCCCGCCTGGGCGAGCGTGCGCGCCGCGCTGAGTCCGGCCACCCCTGCGCCTACGACAATAATGTCCAAATCCTCAGTCATCTTCTCATCATCGGCTATGGCTGAGAATGGGTGTGTAGGCCGACCCGTGGTGGCCAAGAAAAAAGGGCGACCGAAGTCGCCCTGAGGGGATGCTGCGCTATCCTACGCGCGTGCGTCGTAAGCGTCTTTCGGGGAACCCGAAATTGCGCCGAAGATGGCGATAAGCGCGCCTACGAGCAGTGCGCCGAAAAGAGCAAGGGCTGTGGTCCCGGCGATGTTCGAGGCTTCCTCGGTGGTCTCAACAACCTGATCGGTGGTCTCTTGCGCCTGTTGTGTAAATTCCTGAACCTGCGTATCGATCTCCTGCTCACTCAGTTCGGAGTTTTCCGCCAAAAAGCTGGTGAGTTCTTCCTGAGCTTCGGGCGAGGTCAAACTCTCGCCGTTTTGAACGCGCGCTGTTACCAGCTGCACGAGTTCTTGGCTGCTCTGCTCGGGGTTTTGAACGCCCGCGTCGGTCAAAAACTGGTTGACACGGTCCTGAACGTTAGCGACGCTGAGTCCCGACTCCTGCGCGGCGTCGGTAGCTGCCGGGGCGGCGGCGGCGGCACTCTGGGTAACGGTCGAAACCGTGTTACCTACGATGCCCGCGACCCCACCGACAATGCGCCCCAAGGCCGTCGAAAGCAGCAGGATGGTTCCTAAAGTCAGGACGCCCCAGGTCAGAATGCCGTGAATAACTGCGTCACCCCGGCGCGGCGAACCACCTAAACGGCCCGCGATGTAGCCGCCCAAAAAGAGCGCCAAGATATTCGTAACGACAAGCGCGATGATACCGCCGGTGCCGAAACCCTCGAGCGGGTTGTTGCTCGTAGCCGGGTCAAAGTTGCTCAGGCCGATTCCGGCGAAGAGCAGGTTGAGGAGCAGAGTCAGCATCAGGGCCGCAAGGGCTCCGGCGAAGACGGCGCCCCAAGAGGTGCGGCGGACGGGGCGACCATCCAGCGTAGGGTCACTATTGACGATAACTCGGTCGGTTCTGGACATAAGTCTCTCCCTGAAATGAATTCTAACCTTACTAAGGTGAGCGTTACCCTCACCTCGGGTCTTGTGCAGTTTACGTGTTGAGCGCCCCCATAGCGCAACTTTGATTACATAGACTCTCCTAAAGCCAAACCGGAGTCTACCAAACTTAGGGCCTAATGCTGACCCCTCGAGCGCATCACGAGCCACGCCAGCCCGATGCCTAAGAGCGTAGTCGGCACGGGATTGCGCCGGACAAAAGCAGCCGTCCCGGTCCCCCAACCCACGCCGCGCTCTGACAACCTTTTGCCCAGGTCTTCAATGGCTCCGAAGGTGAGCTGTTGGGTGTCGCCGAGCGCACTTTGGGCGTCCCGGCTGAGGCCTTCCGGACTCAACTTAAAGCTCAGGTCGTCGACGTTGCGGCTCAGCCGCTCCCGCGTCCTGACGATGTCAGCCTCGAGCTCCTCAGGGCTTTTACCGTCGAAGTCGTGGCGCGAGTCGTTCCCATAGCCTTCGGTCACGAGCGCTCCCTCGGGTACGTCCTTACCCCTCCCCGCGAGACGACGGTCGCCGGACGCACCGTGACCGGACGCACGGGTGCGCCGCGGTTAGGAGCGGGGGTGCTGCTTCGCCCAAAACGTACCGCGATAAGCCCGGCGGCGAGCAGGCTGCCGATAAAGAGCCCCCGGCGGCGGCGCGCGAAGGTCTGAACATCGGTCAGTAAGTCTTCGCCGCTCCTCTCGTCCAAATAGCTGTGAACGGCCTCGACCTGTCCGGCCAAGGTGTCGCTAAAGCTGGCGAGGCCTGCTAGGTCGTCCTCCCGGAGCTGAGCACTGCTGGCTTTAAGTGCGCGCGCCACCCCACCGATCTGGGCGACAAGTTGTGTTTTGCCCTCACCGAACGCGCTACCGGCCTGGTCCCTGAAGTTTCCAGCAACCCCCTGCGCCTCGTGCGCTACCTTGGTGATGACCTCTTGCGCGCGTCTACGCGCGTCTTGTGTTACGTCCTGAGCCGCGCTCTTAACGGTTCTCTCAGCTCCCGGCTCGTTTTGTGTGCGCCCGCCGGAGCTGTAATTATCCGCGTCGTCCATTTCGCCCCCTTTACAAAGCGCCCGCTACCGGCCAAAAGTCACCTTGCGTACGTTTCGGCCCTGCTTAATTATTGATTAGCCCGCCCGCGTCACCGTAGTAAAGCATACGGTAGCCCCCTGACGCGTGCTGGAACGAGGCGTTTGGGTAGAGTAGGACATGCCGAAAAAGAGTAAAAAGCGCTCCCGTCAGGCGAAGCGGCGTGCCGAGCGGCGGGAAACGAAGCAACCTGAACTACCCGACCCGCGACCCGGTGAACTGCTGCTAAGGCGCATCCGCACCGAAGCCTGGGGACGGCGCGAAGCCGACGCTCGCCGCGCTGAGGAGGCTGAAGCCGAGGAGCGGCGGCGTTCCGAACGTGCCCGGGCACGGGGGAAAGCGTGAAGCGCACCACGCTGCTCCCGCTTTTGGGTGCGTGGCATCTGCGTTATCCGACCTACAACGCCGAGAGCGTGCTCGAGCTCATCCGCGCTACCGATCCCGAGGTGCTGGTGCTCGCGCCGCTGCCGCCCGGTGCGATGGCCGACCCGAGGTGGCAGGAAACACCTGAAATCGTGTTGCCGCTCAGCGTGGTGCCGTGGGCGCGGCGGCGGGGCGTGCGGCTCGAGGGGGGCGTGGTTCCAAGCCCCGACCCGGACGCCGAGGCCGACTTCCGGCGTTACACCGCCTTTTACCCGCCGACCCGTGACCTGCTGGCGGCCCTCGACGCGCAGCTGAGGCCCTTGGACGAGCTTTTGCCGCAACCTCTCACGTTGCCGCGCATCTGGGCGGAGGTGGTGCCGCTCCTAGCAGCGTATCAACATGAACGCGAAGCGGCCTTCGGCGACGGCCCCGGCACCGATTGGTGGCGCGAACGTATTTGCAAGCTAGCCGAGCGCATCCGGGCGCTTCCTGAAACCCGCGTCACGGTGCTGGCGAGCGCCGAACAAGTGCCGTTTTTAAGGGAAGCGTTAGGGGATGAAGGGCTCCAAACCCCGCACGAGGCTCCTACTAACGACCGGGTGCGAGAGCGGGCGCTTTTGGACGTCGCCTTTCGCGGTGACGCCGCCGATCCCGGTCGCCTAATCACGCAGCTCCGCGAGCTTCCCGGTGCCGAAGCCCGCTTTCACGAGGCCAACTTGCTCCTGAGCCACGGCCATCTCGCCGAGGCGCTGGAGGTGTTAGAGGGGGCCGTGCGCGGCGACTTCAGCGCGCCCTACTATCTGCCGGGTTACCTGCTCACCCGGCTCGGACAGCTCCGCGACCTGACCGGTGACCGCGCGGGTGCGATGCGCGCCTACCGAGGCGTGTTGGCCTTAGGCTGGGTGCCGCCGGATGCTAAAGAGACCGCGCAAATCGGGCTGACGGTTCCCTTTGAAGGTGTCGCGTCGTGACGCTGCTTCAGTACACATAACGTGACGCAGCTTAAGGGAGCACAGCTCAAGCGGTATCAGAAGGCGTCCCCGCACTCGTACAGCTTCGGCGTCTTTCCGACCCTGGAGCTTCTTGCCCACCGCCCGGAGCACGTGCTGCGGGTCGTCGCGCACAGCAGAGCTGAGAGGAGCGGCGGGCTCGGAAAGATTAAAACCCTCTGCGCGGCGCACGGTATCCCGTTTGAGCTGAACGACCGCGCTGTCGAGCGGCTTTCGCACAAGGGCAACGTCTACGTGTTCGGAGTGCTTGGAAAGTATGACGCGCCTCTTTCCGACTCGGCCAACCATCTGCTCCTGGTCAACCCGAGCGACAATGGCAATTTGGGAACCATCGCCCGGACGATGCTGGCGTTTGGGGTCCGGGACGTCGCGCTCATCTCGCCTGCGGTAGATATCTTTAATCCGCATGTGGTGCGCGCGTCAATGGGGGCAACCTTCGCGCTCAGGTTCGCGTACTTCGACCGCTTGGAGGCGTACCGCGATAGGTTCCCGCACGCGCTCTATCCCTTTATGCTGGGCGCACCTACAAAGCTCGGTGAGGTGGTGTTTCGCGTGCCGTATACCCTCACCTTCGGGACGGAAGGGGCTGGTTTGCCACCTGAATATGCCGCAGTAGGTGAGCCGCTGATGATTCCGCAGAGCAGCGCCGTAGAGTCTCTAAACTTGGCGGTGGCGGTGGCAGTCGCACTCTACGAGACGAACCGGACGAAAGGTTGAGCGTCAGCGGTGTATAGCCGGTCAACCCGAACTCAAAATCACCTCGAGTCAGGTTATACTCAGCGCTTCGGTCAGCTAAGAATATGCTGCCCCACCGTTCTTCGGGCATCCTTATCATTAACGCTGGGTGGGCGTTGGCACTAGAACACAAACGGGTCAACGAGTAAGCATTTCACTGTTGGTGAGACCTCTGACTCAGGTTGGTTGCGTCCGCTGTTGTAGATGCGCGTGCAGTTTGATCCCCTCCACCTGGCACGCGACTTCGGCCATTTGCAGCCTAAACCCGAGGGCGTAGTTGCTTCTCTTCCTCCGCGGGGAACTGTCCTGTTAAAAATCCCAGCTCGAAAGTCTCCACAGGCGCGTCCGCCTGCCAGCGGCGGAGCAGGTTCCGGTCCAGCGCGGCCATCTCGAGCTGGTTTGTGCTCGCCTCCAACCCCTGGCCAGCTATATGCCCGCCGTCACATAGGCAGAAGCCGTAAAAGGTGACGTTCTTAAACGTCTTTGAGTTGCCGTAGGTGCGTCGGGTATCCTCGACCGGGCGTAGGTCATCCTCGGGCCAGCTTTTGGCGCGCACCGCGTCGTGAAATGCGTTCAGGGCCTCCAAGTAACCCTTATGGGCTTGTCCAGTGTATTAGGGGAACTAACTCGAGTTCGGCGGCATTTTCTATCGTGAGCTGAGTATAGTCAGTCTGGTTTATCTCACGACTATAAGGCGTCACCTGCCTACACGACTCCACGAAACGGTAACCCGTGAGTGATCGCTTTGGGCGCTGGTTTGTACGCGAGTTCAGTTGTCCTGTGCCTAAAAAATGCTGAGCGACCTTTTGTGGGCGCTCAGCACAGATGTTAAAACGGAAGCTACTTCGAGAGCGACATAACGTAGGCGACGACGTCGGCAATTTCGTCTGGGGTCGCTTGGCCGCCGAAAGCGGGCATCCCACCGGGACGACCATTTTGCAATGTTTCGGTAATTGTGGCTTCATCACCGCCGTAGATCCAGGTTGTGTCCGCTAAGCTCGGCCCCATGCCACCGCCACCGGCTTGACCGTGACAGCCATAACACCCCAACTTGCCGACAAAGAGCGCCCTACCCGCCTCTGAATCACCCGAGCCGCCCCCGGCAGGTGCAGCAGCAGCCTCGCCTTCAGCCGGAGCAGCTTGACCTTCGGCGGGTGCGGGCGTGGCAGCTTCAGCCGCCGGTGCCGCTTCAGCGGGTTGGGCAGCGCCCTCAGCGGGCGCGGCGGCCTCTTGAGCTCCACCTTCAGCCGGAGTCGCAGCAACGCCACCGGGAGTAGGGCACCCGGCAGGCACCTCTTCGCCCGAAGCGGTAGCCTCCATAGCGTCGGCGGCGGCATTTTGGCCGTCACTCGTATCGTAGCTGACAGTCGCACCCGTGCACGGACCCTCGGTGGGTGTGTTGTCAGGCGGTGTAGCGCCTTCGACGACCGGGGTAGCAGCTTGCGCCGTTGCCTGGGCCGTCGGAGCGGCGGCAGCGTCGCCCCCCTCGCTGGGAGCGGCGTTCTGGGCGTCGCCGCCGGTGGGCGCGACGCCTCCTTGAGCCGGAGCAGCGGCTTCGCCCTGGGCAGGGGCAGCAGCTCCCTGAGCTTCACCTCCAGCTGGAGCGGCGGCGTCACCTTCGGCCGGAACCGCAGCAGTTTCGCTCTCGGCGGGCGCAGCAGCTTGGGCAGGTTGAGCGGCTTCGGTAGGTTGGGCGGTCTCGGCAGGTTGCGCTGCCGTCAGAGCGGCCTCCTCAGCGGCTTGGGCGGCAGCTTCAGCGGCTTCGGCAGCGGCTTCGGCAGCTTGGGCAGCGGCCTGGGCCTCCTCGACAGCTTGAGAGGCGGCGGCGACCGCTTGAACCGCTTGGGCGGCAGCGTCACCGTCGTCGGGCTGGCAAGCAACCAACCCGAAGGTCAAAAAGGGGACAGCTACAAGGAACTTCGCTAGATTTCTCATACTATCTGTAGCGTAGCAGCGCCTAGTGAAAACGGAATGTGACAGGTCTCCCATTTGTATTTTTGTGCACAGTTTGTGAAGCTTTAGCTTATCTATCCGAAGCTTCAGAAGCACTCAACATAAAATGAAAAATACGTTGCCACAGCTTAAAAGTCGCCCGCGGGCGACTTTTAAGCTGACTAAGATTCTTACAAAACATTGAGCTATTAATAGATTCCGTAACGGAACATACGAGCTGAACCGTTGCTAGCGGAGCGGCTCAATCCAGACTACTTTGGACAAAGGATACGGCCGCTATAGAACCATCAGTTGCCGTCGGTAGCGTCTTCGGCGGCATCTTCAGTGGCGTCTCCGGCATCCTCCGCGGCACCTTCAAGCGTACTGCCCGCATCTTCGACGGTGTCTTCCACCGCGGTGCCAGCGTCCTCAACAGCATCTTCAGTTTCGTTAGGCTCGCAAGCAGCCAACCCAAACCCTAGGACCAGGACGATCATGAGGTACTTCGTAAGATTTTTCATAGCTTTCAAGGTAGCAACGCCGAAAAACGACAACTGTAGGCTTGACAGCATTTGTGTGTTCATTCACCTTTGGTAAGTATCTGCTCAAGCCTCTCCGTCGCCCGCTCCCAAGTAAAGCGCTGCACGTACGCGCGCCCCTGCTCGGCTAGGTGAAGCCGGAGGGTGCTGTCCCGCAGAAGTCTTGTTACATTCCGGGCCAACGCCGCCGGGTCCTTAGGCGGGCTCAGTAGCGCTGTCTCGCCGTGCCGTGCGAACTCGCGGTGTCCGCCCACGTCGGTCGCGGCGAGCGCGCAACCGCACAGCAGCGCCTCGCACCCCGGCAGGCCCCAGCCTTCGGTCCACGACGTCGCCAGAAAGACGGCGCTCTCGTTGTAAAGGCGGCGTAACACCGTGGGTGGTGGCTTTCTCTGGTAGCGAATCCAGTCCGGGAGACCGGCGGGCGCGGCGGGTGTGCCGAAGAGCGTAGCCCGGAGGTCCGGAAAGTCCGCCTTGACCTGGTCAAGGGCTGCCAACCCATCCGCCGAACCCTTCCAGGCGGCGTCGTGGTAGAGCATCATGGCGTGAGGGCCGCGAACCATGGGCGGAATGTCGGTGCCGAACGCCGCCAGATCGAGACCGTTGGGCAGGTAGTCGGCGTCGGCCCCCTGCGCCCGCACGACCTCCTGAAGCCAGTGCGCGACGGCTAGGTTACGCAGCCCCAGCCTGAACGTCGCGTTCACCCTCGTCTCGGGGCCACTCCAGGTCTCATGATGCTGGACGAGATAGAACTTCCGGCCCTTTTGGGAGGGGTAGTCCGCGACCCATTCCGCAGTCTGCCACGCCGTAGCGACGACCACGTCGGCGTCGGGAACGCCGCTCACCGCCGGGGAGGCGCGCCAGAGCAGCGTGACTTCCGGGTTTAGCGGAAACCACGCGGGGCGGTAACTCCGGTCCCAGCGGCGCTGGACGAAACGGACGCGGGTTTTCAGCCGCGCCGAAGCCGACGCGTCGCGGTCGAACTGCGCCGTATGCACGACCGTTACGGGGTGGCCGCGCGCGGTCAAGCGGTTCGCGTACTCGTAGACGACCTTGAAGCCGCCTACCGGCAGATGCCCCGACCCCGGCAGCACGAACGTCACGCGCACGGTGCAGTCCTGTATAGGCTCGGCCCGTACTCGGCAGGGTGCATCTAACTAGGCCGCATCTAACGGGGCCGCACGTCGGCGACCCATCCCCGCAGGTCGCGTCCCAAAAGCGCGCCCAGGCGTTCGACCTCGGGGGTGAAGTCGCGCCTGAGCTTTTCGGTGACGCTTGCGTCCAGGGGCACTCGAGTCTCGACCGCCGAGTTAAGCTTGTCGAGCACCTTATAGCTGAGCTTGTTCAGCGGTCTCGGCAGCCGGTTGATAAACGACCCCGGGTTTTGCAGGGTGTTGTGCAGCGCGCGGATGCGGATGCGTTTGTTGCGGTTGACAATCTTGAAGTTGGGTGTAAAGGGTGACAGGTCTAGAAATTTCAGCACGTCCGCGTACACCGCCCCCACATCCCGCTTAAAATCGTCGAAGACGATGACGTGGACTTGACCGGCGGGAAATAGGTCCAGATAGCGCGTCAGCTGCTCTGTATACAGGGCCGCGTCGTAGTAGTAAGGAAACGCGCCCCTGGCCTCCAGCTCACCGGCTTTGCGTTTTTTCTCAGCCCCCAGCGCCTCGGCGAACGTCGCAAACTCCTCAGTCCCGTTGACGCGCTTTTGTGAGTGGAGCGACGGCAGCATCTCGAGCGGGTTTCTCAGCATGGCGATGATACGGGCGTCAGGATACGTCTCCCGAATGCCTTGCGCCGCGACCCTTGAATAGAGGTACGTCGCCGACGACTCCCCCACGACGGGCGTCCTCGCAGCCTGAAAGATTGCCCCGTACGGCCCCCGCTCACGGATAGCAAAGGGTGCGTCTAGGTCGGTGCAGAAGTGGTGCGGCTCCTTAGGCTCGGACATAAACACGT
>CADCWP010000024.1:29723-31909 GCA_902806425.1 uncultured Truepera sp. | reverse complement strand
CGGGTGCTGCGCCAGGTAGTCGTGGAGCGCCGTGGTCCCGCATTTGGGCGCACCGACTAAGAACAAGTTAGGGTGCATGGACCGCCTCGGCCTGGTTTTGAAGTAGCGACCAGGGCAGTTCGCGGCCTAGTAGACGGCTCAGCTTCTCGACTTCGGGGGCGAAGCGGTGCCTGAGTTCGGCCCTCAGAGCCGGGTCGAGCGGTGCCCGCGCCTCATAACGGATGTTGGCCTGGTCAAGCCTTTTCATCACCCGTTGCCGGACACTGCGGGGAAAAAAAAGCCGACCCAAGCGTTTGACGCCCTCCGGCGGCTCCTGCACGAAATTTCGGAGGGTCTTGCTGCGGGCACGTTTGTTGGGGTTGACGACGGCGAACTCGGGGGCAAAGCCTTCACGCACGCCTAAAAACCGCAACGTCTCCCGGTAGGTCCCGGGCAGGTCGGCGCGAAAGTCGTCGTACAAGATGACGTGAACATTGTCGCGGCCGAAGGTCTTGAAGTAGCGCCCCACCTGCTCGGCGTATTTGACGGTCTCGGAGTAGAAAAGCCCGTCGGTAAGGTGCGCGGTCGCCGGGATGCGGCGGCCCGCTTTGCGCTCACCCTCGGCGGCGAGCGCTTCCCGGAAGTCCAAGATGTCTTCGTTGCCGTTGTATAAAAACTGTGAGTGCTGCGAGTAGAGCATGTCGACCGGGTCTCGGAGCATCACGATGATCTTGGCGTCCGGGTTAAAGGCGTGAATCTCGGTGGCGGCGCTGCGCGAGTAGAGGTACCACACCGACGCTTCGCCTAAGCGCGACTCGCGGGCACCCTGAAAAAGAGCCAAATACGCGTCCGGGTCGCGCAGCGCGCCCTTGGTGAAGTGCAGGTCGGAGCCGAAAAAATGTACCTCTTTAATCTCGGGTATGAATATTTCGGGGTGTTTCTCGAGGTAGTCGTTCATGGCTGTGGTGCCGCACTTGGGCGCGCCGACGATAAAGAAGTTGGGTTTGCGTGGTTGGGTCATAGGGATGTCTCTACCGTCTTTTCCGCCGTGTTGAGTAGGTTTCCTAGCGTGGGCTCGAGCCAACCCGACAGGTCGCGGTTGAAGCGAGTTTGCAGCCACGCTATCTGCGGCTCGTAGTGGGCGCGGAGCCGTTCGCGGATTTCAGGCGGGATGCTCTCGCTGGGGGCGTCGTTCACGCGGCGGGCGTCCTCGTCTCGGCACGGCAGCGCGGCGTCGTCGACGTCCAAAAAGGCGGCGACCCGGCCCAACTCGGCGCTCGGGCTGTGGACGATGTCGTCGTAAAAGAGGTAGAGCCGCTGAGGGGCCGGAAAGTGTGCCTCCCAGTTGCTGATGGTCATCGGGTAGTCTCCGCGCAACAGGCGCTCGGGGTGGAGCGCGGCGCGCATGAGCTTGTCGACGTCGCCGGGTCTAAGCGCCTCGCCCAGGTGCCGCTTCCACGAGTAGCGCAAACCCGACCAGGCGCGGTCGATGGGGTTGCGGATCAGCAGGATGATCTTAACTTCGGGAAGGTGCTTTTTAACTTCGCCGACGCGCGCACGAGAGAGCGTCGAGTAGTCCGGGGTGATCTCGCCTCTGACCTTGCCCGCGCCGGGCGCGAACTGAGAACTGTACCAGCGCCAGTGCGCGGGGTTGTCCATATCGAAGTACAGGGGCCGCGTCCAGGTCGCGCCGGAGACGTCGCAGGGCCTGTGGTCGCGCCGTTCGTTAAAGAAGTGCAGCTCTTTAAGCTCGGGCAAAAACACGTCCGGGTGCCCTGAGAGCCTCGAGTAGAGCCAGGTGCTCGCCGAACGGGCAGTCCCGATACCCAAAAAGTCCGGCATAAGCCCCGGCACGTCGGTGCGGCGTCCGGCGGCCCGCACCTCAGCCCGGAAGCGCCAGCCGTAAAACTGTTTTTTAAGCCGTTGTGTGGGCGATGCCATACGTCAACTACGCTCTTCCTAGCGGGGTGCGCGTTAGATACGCCTCCCGTTCCAGCGCGTACAGGACACTCGGGGTTGCGCCGCTCACATCGTCAACTACGGCTATCTGCTTAAAACCAGCCCTCTCCATCATCTTGCGTGAAGCCGTGTTGTGAGGTCGGGTGATACCCAAGACGCGGGTTTGCTGGGCCACGTTAAAGGTGTGCTCGAGGGCCGCCGCTACGGTCTCGCTGGCGTAGCCTCGTCCCCAAGCCTTGGGGGAAAAT
>CADCWP010000024.1:25280-29713 GCA_902806425.1 uncultured Truepera sp. | reverse complement strand
AGTAGAGGTTGTTGTCGCACAAGTCGGCTGCGATGTGCTTTTTCATCACACCGCCGAACCCGATAACCTGCCCGGGTGCGTCTAACGTGCGGACCGTCCAATAACCATACCCATGTTCACGCCAGTGCGCGTCCCAAGTCTTGAAAAGCTCGGTTGCGTCGGCGTGGTGCTGCATTGGGCCTGCGGGGTTATGCATGTTGGTTCTGGGATCGCTGTGGATGCTGAAGACCGCCTCAACGTCGGTTTCGGCGGGGTTTCGGAGGATAAGTCGGTCGGTAGTAAGGGTCATGGTCTTAGCACCACTATAACCGAGCGTCAACTGGATTTTCTTAGGGTAAAGATGCCTAGAAGCGAGTAGAACCCCAGCCGCTGATAGACGGAGTAGGAGAGCAAAACGTTCCATACAAGCGTGCCCAAGGCGGTGGCGAGCGCGGCCCCCTCGAGCCCGAAGCGCGGGATGAAAAGGGCATTTAAGGCGACGTTTAAGACTGCGCTAACCCCGACGGCCCGAGCGACGTCGCGTTCATGCCCGGTCATGTTGAGAAGTGTCCCGACCGTGCCGGTCGCGGCGTTGACGAGTTGGCCGACGCTCAGGATGGCAAGGGCCGTGCGCGCCGCCGCGAACTCGGGACCGATAACGGCCAAAAACACGTTACCGAAGAGAATAAACGCGAGCGCAACGGGCAGTGAGACCAGCGTAATCATGCGGGTGCTGCGCGCGACGGTGTGCTCGAGCTGCCGCGTTTTGTGCTCCGCGAAAAGCCTCGCCAGCGTCGGCGCGACCGCGGTGTTGACGGCCAAGAGCACGAGCGCGATGAGGTCGCTTCCGCGTGAAGCCGGTTGGTAAAGGCCGACCGCCGTCGGACCCGCAAGGGCGAGCAGCATAAGCGCGCTTGTGCGGACGTTGATGACGTACATCCCGCTGATCACGATAAAGGGAAGGGCTGAGCGGAACCAGGAGACCGGCTCATAGCTGGGTTTGGCAGCTTTGGCCTCCCGGCGTAGCACCCCGGCGAGCAGATACGCGCCCACTAAAAAGGCGATAAAGGTGGCCGCTGTAGCGGCTCCGACGGCCCACGGCGCGCTGAACTGTAGACCGAACTGGGGCAGCAGCCACCACGCTAGCAGACTCAGGGCGATGACTAGGAGTGGCCTTAGAACCAACTCGGGCCACTGCCCGCCGACGATATGGTCGAACCCGCGCATGGCGGCCTGCCTCACGCTCGTCAGCGACATTAACGGCAGCGACGCGAGGGCCAGGTAAAAGCTGAGGCGCAGCCCGTCATGATCTTTGACGACCAGCGTAACTACAGCCGCGCCCAAGGCCCCCACGACGAGCGACGTTATCAGCACTGCCGCGTTGCCCCAGCGCAAAAACCCATGAACTTTAGCCCACGCGCCACGTGCGCGGTAGACGGCGACCTCGCGGACCATCAGGCGGTCCATCCCGAGGGCGGTTGGAATGGCTAAAAAGTTGAGCCACTCGAGCACTGAAGCGTAAACCCCGTAACCCTCCAAACTTAGCAGCCGCCCCAAAAGGACGATGGTGACGAAGGCAAGGCCGGTCGAGCCGATCCTGAGGCCGAAGGTGAGAATCGAGCCGCGTCCGGCTCCCGCACGGTTACCTAGAGTCTGTTTAAGTAAGTTCAACGTCATAGTGAGAAGACAGTGAGTTCAAGGTTGTAAAGCCCCCGGTGCCCGTGTAAAACGGCGCACTATACCCTACACCGGGGTGGTCCGGTTAACCGCTCACGGCCAAGCGCCTATAAGCCTTCGCAGTAGCACGATCTGTCCAAAATGATAGGCGTTATGTTTGGCGACGCTTGTGGCCAGCTTATACCCGACGGTCCAGGCGGGTTCGGTTTTGGTAGCAGGGTAGACGATTCGGTCTAAGTCGTCCCCTCCCCGCGCGACGCGCCCCAGCTCGGCCATGTCTGCCAGAAATGCCGTTACCAGCTCGGGCCACGCTTCGGCGATGATCGCGGGCCAGCTCTCACCCCACACTTTATCGTGAACGGAGGATTGACCACGGACCAAATGGAGGTTGAAACGGACGTTGGTGTGCATGTGTGAGAGAATCGCTGCCACGGAGTAGGGCAGCCCGGGCGGTACGGTAAGCGCCTGTTCGCCGGAAAGACCCGCTAGCAGACGTTCGGCGGACCCGAAGTCGTGTTCGGCGGGGTCGTCAAGGAGTAGCTCGAGGGTGTCCGGCGGTGGTCCTAACAAGACGGACGTGTTCATGCCACAGTTTAGCGGCGCTGCTGACTCGGCGTAAGCGATAACCATCAAGGTGCGGACGTACTCCCGAAGAAGGGTGCTCAGCCACATGTTACCTTGGCCCATGATCTCCCGCCGCCGCGCACTCGGCTACGGCGTCGCCGAGGTCGGCGCGTCGCTTTCGTACAACACCATCAACTTCTTTCTGCTCTTTTTCTTGATCGAAACTGCCGGCTTGAGGCCGGGGCTGGCCGGTGCAGTGCTCCTCACCGGACGTGCGCTCGACGCCTTTGTCGACCCGGCGATGGGGCGGCTTAGCGACGCTTTCAAAGCGCGTTGGGGCCGGAGAAGCCCACTCATCTTCTGGGGTGCGGTGCCCTTCGGGTTCTCCTTCGCGCTGCTCTGGCTTTTGCCGGATGGGCGGGGGACGTTCTGGCTGGCGGCGGGGGCGCTCAGCATACACGCCTGTATCTTTACGCTGGTACAGACTTCATACCTGGCCCTCACGCCGGAACTGGCTCCGGCGTACGAGGCGCGCACCGTTTTAAGCGGGTACCGGGTCGTGTTTGCGACGGCGGCCTCGCTGCTGGCCGCCGCCGCGCCCCCTCTACTCGCCGCTCAGGTCAATGCCCTGGCCGGACTTCCCGCCGAGGCGCGCCTCGGCTGGGGGGTGATGGGCGTGATGTTCGGCCTCCTTATGAGCGCGTCGTATCTGGTCACGGTAAAAACCGTGCGTGAGCCGCTGCGTCCCTCGTCGCTGCGCTCCGGTGGCTTTTGGGAGGAGGCGCGGGCGGCTTTGCGGGCACGGGGTTACCCACAGCTCCTGCTGCTCTTTGTGGGGGTGACGCTAGGTATGGGGACACTCTCGTCCATCCTGCCGTTTTTTCTGGGGAGCTATCTGCGTCTCGCGGCGGGTGTGCAGACGGCGCTGCTGGCGCTTCTATTTATCGTGGCAGCGTTGACGGTGCCCTTGTGGACAGGCCTTTCTAAAAGGGTCGGTAAAAAATGGGCGTTCGCGGTCGGGTTGGCGCTGCTCGGCGTGAGTTTACCCGCGCTGGTGCTCGCCGCCCCGCCGGGGGCGCTTTCGGCTCCTCTAGTCGTCTGCACTTTGCTCGTCGGTGCGGGCGTCGGGGCGGTGCTGCTGTTCCCGTGGGCGCTGCTGCCGGATGTGGTCGAGCTAGACGCAGAGACCACCGGCAGGCGGCGGGACGGCCTCCTCTACGCGCTCTTTACGCTTTTTCAGACGGCGGCTTTTGCGCTCTCGGCGGCGCTCGGCGGCGGGGTGCTCGAGCTGAGCGGCTACGACGCTGCCGCGCCCCTACAGGCTGCGCGCGCCGTCGCTGGGGTGCGGTGGCTCGTGGGCGGCGCGTCAGCGGGCTTTTTTCTGCTAGCGCTCGTTCCGCTCCGCCGTTACCCACTGCGTTAGGCAGGGCGTAAAGGTCTATGGGAACTGATGAGTGGGCGAGCAGGGCGCGAGTAACAGGCTGGGCGCTTGAGCGCGTCGCAACCGAGTCTTACAGATACGTTTTCAAATTCAGCCGTGTTTTAGATGCTGCATCTCTTAATCTATGGCGGGTCAGATGTTATTCGTAATCCACGCGTTCAGGTTCTGCCCCGCCTTATAGGTCAGGTGCGTCTCCCCGTGGGGGTACTCGAAGGCCTCGGCGCACATGTTGAAATCGTCGAGGTGAACTGTAAACCGCTCTAGCGTCTCGTTATTCCTCCTCCAACGCCTGTAGGCTTCTTCACGGTCTATCTTGACGGCAATAACTACAGGCAACGCTCCACACTGGCACGCCAAGTCACGCAGCTCATCTCGCTGGTTTTTATCAAACGCGGTCGTATCGTAGATAAGGCTTCGCCCTTCTTTGAGGATGGACCTTGCTCTATCTTCGGCCTCAGCGTGGATAGTCGCCCACTGCTCAGCTGGTAGAAATTCGCCATCGAGCCCTAGGCCCATCTCAATCCTTACCGTGTCAGGGTCGATAATTGCGATTCCTTTACGCTCGCTTATGGCCTTAGCCAACACGGACTTGCCCGCAAATGACATGCCTGTAAGGATGTAAAGCATATGTTCGACCATCAGGGAGAGCGTAGCGCAACCAAATAAGGTGGAGGCTGTTCACTAATCCGCTCTAGACACCTGGATGACATGAGCTTCCTCTTAGCCAGCTCAAATACTTTCAGCTTATTTTGGAAACGGTATATCTTATAGG
>CADCWP010000024.1:9141-25270 GCA_902806425.1 uncultured Truepera sp. | reverse complement strand
CTGTTGCAACCCTAAAGGGCTTGACCTTCAAGCGGACTGAGGTCGCCGTGAAAGTGTTTGTCGAGTAGCAGCTTGCCGGGAACTGGACCCTCGGAGGCTCCTTGAGTTTGAGGTTCCATGGTTACTTTAAAGGGTCCGCTCGCGCGCATCGTCATAACCAAATTCTACTAGACGCTGCTCGGAACCGGCAAACGCATCAACTGTAGAGGAGTCATCCGCGGACTTTCAACCGGCAAAAGTCGCACCCCAGCAGAATCGGCGGGGGTGTTCTCACAATCCTCGAGGTGCTCAGGACCCGGCGAGTTCCGCCGCGGCCAGCTCGGCTACGGCAAAGTTCAGGGTAGGTTTTATCCCGTCCCCAAGCCACCAAGCCGCCGAGAGTCCGGCATAGGCCAGAATCCACTTCAGCAGCCGCGTGCGTTCCAAACCTGCCGCCTCAGCGACGATGGACGACTGCTGCGCCAACCGTCCGGGCGCTGTAGCGATCTCGAGGTCGGGACTACCTGCATCGGGATTACAGAAGATGTTGGCGAACTCAAAACCGCGTTCACCCAGCAAGCGTTTCGGGTCGATGGCGAGCCAACCGCGAGGCCCGAAATCCAAGACGTTGCCGTGATGGAGGTCGCCGTGCAGAGGGACAACCTCCTGTGGCTCGGCTAGCAGCTCTCGAGACGTAGCGGCGGATTCCACTAGAATGCCCCCGTAGGTCGCGGCGGCGGGCTCGAGTTCCCGAAACCACTCAGCTAAGGGCAACAGCTCGGGCGGCGGTTCAACCCTCGGCGCGTGGAGTTTGGACGCTACCGCGCAGATGATGCGGCTGGCCTCGTCGTCCCGGCCCGCCGTCGCCATCCTGATAAGTTTGCCGTTATCGTCAGCGCGTTCCAAAAGTAGGGCGTCACCCTCATAGGCGAGCACCTGCGCTGCACCCTTTCCGTTCCAATACGTCATCATCAGGCCGCCCAGCTTCTCTTCGGCTTCGCCTGCAATTTTGAGCATGGCGGGTTCGCCGTCGTAGCGCACCGGGAGTAGCCAGCTGCAAGCGGTCACAATGGGTTCGCCGTCCGGCGTGAGCTGCCAGTGGGCGAGGTAAGGGTCGAACATCGTGCTTTTATCATGCTCTAACGACCGGCCAGTGTCTAAGAATGGCGTGACAGATTAGCCTCGTAGCTACGATGCGGCGCGCAACCGCATCACAAGTGGGTTGACGGCCCTAAAAAGAAGCGGATTTATTACAATCGACAGCAGAGCGCCCGCGAGGATGAGGCTTTGCCCCTCCTGGGGCAACAAGCCTAAGGAGAGTCCAAGCCCGGTCAAGATAAACGAAAACTCTCCTATCTGCGCCAGACTGACCGAAATCCTAAGCGCTGTCTGTACGGGGTAGCCGAAAATCAGCACGATAAGTGCGGCCGCCGCCGATTTGCCGACGATAATAATCGTGAGCGTGGCTAAAACCCGCAAGGGTTCCTCGACGATGATGGCCGGGTCGAAGAGCATCCCGACCGAAACAAAGAACAACACGGCGAAGGCGTCTTGCAGTGGGAGGGCCTCCTCGGCCGCGCGGTGGCTGAGGTCGGAGCCGTTGACGATGACACCGGCGAAAAAGGCCCCCAAGGCGAATGACACGTCAAAAAGCTCTGCTGAGCCGAACGCGACGCCGAGGGCGATAGCGAGAACCCCGAGCGTAAAGAGTTCGCGCGAGCCGGTGCGCTCGACTCGAGAGAGCAGCCAGGGGATAACTCGTGCCCCGACGACCAACATCAGGGCGATGAAGAGGGCGACTTTGCCGAGCGTTATTCCAAGGGTTAGAAGCAGGCCGCTTTCGGCGCTGCCAGGGGGCGGATTACCCCCGAGCGGCCCCGCTAGGGCCGGAAGCAACACCAGCGCGAGCACCATCACTAAATCTTCAACAATCACCCAACCCACCGCGACGCGGCCATCGTTCGAGTCGATGGCGTCGTGGTCCTCGAGGGCTTTAAGCAGCACCACAGTGCTGGCGACCGAGAGCGCGAGACCGAAAACAATGCCCGCGCCCAAACTCCAGCCCCAGAGCGCGGTAAGTCCTATACCAAGCAAGGTAGCGACCAAAATCCGCCCGAGTGCGCCCGGAACGGCGACGTTGCGAACCGCTAACAAGTCCTGAAAAGAAAAGTGGATGCCGACGCCGAACATCAGCAAGATGACCCCGACCTCGGCGAGTTCAGCGGCAATCTCGGCGTCGGCGACGAAGCCTGGGGTAAAGGGACCAACCGCTAGGCCAGCTAACAGATAGCCGACGAGTGGCGGAAGGTGCAGGCGGTTGGCGATGAGGCCGCCTACAAAGGCCAACGCTAGGCCAACGGCGATAGTGGCGACCAGAGAGGTCTCGTGAGGCACGGGGACGGTCTCCTTTCCCGCCCGGTGAGGCGGTGTGAAGATCTCCGGGGCGCTGCGCGAGGAGGCTCGGGCGACGACTAGATTGGAGAAAACGTAAGGTTGCTGGGTAACGACCCGGTGTACGGGTTGCCTTCAGCATAGCAGGCGGTCGTAATCTTCCCGGTAACACCAAAGGTCTGCGAAACGGCGGTTTTTCAACCGGGCGATCAAGCGTCTATCCAACTAAAGTCAAGGCCGGAGAGCCTTAAATCAGTCTGGGGCCGACCTAAACCGTGCCGCGTGGCCCCCTTAACCGAGTAACTCGACGAACAGCAGCGGTCGTTACGCTGCTGTTCTCTGTCTGCGCCGGACACGGCAGCGCGCGTTATACTCGTCCCTAACGTTAGGAGAGCGGTGCGTGAACTTCTCTACAACGCGGGCGGGCACCTTCGGCGCGGCAGAGCGCTCGCCGAGGCCGGAAATCGGCGTGAAGCGCTCCAAGCTTACGCCGACGCCCTGCGCGACCTGCACGCGGTCAAACCCCAGCGCCAGCGCGACGTGCTCTTAGCGCACGTCTACTTGGCGCGTTACGGCCTGGCTGTTGACAAGGGCGCCCAAGCGGCGCTTCACGATCTGCGCCTAGGTTACTCGTACGCCCGTACGAGCGCTGAACCGGGGGTACGGGGGATCGCTGAAACGCTGTGGCAGCAGCACCTGGCGGCAAGGGACGCCCAGCCTGAACACGGCGCGCGCTGAAGCTTCTACCTGTAAACGCTTTTTGTCTGTGCTTTTACGGCCAAAGGTTCCTTTTGGCGAACCTAATGTAGCGAACAGTTACCTAGGATGTGACAGCAGCTACTGCCAAGCCTTACACCGAAAACAGGAGTAGTTGCAGTTTCGAAACGCCAAACTCCGTGAGTAGACCCTTTACAAGTCGCGTCAGCGGTCCCGGTCATCTGCCCCTTGATTCGGTACATAAAGGGTCGGTGGTACCCCGTTTGCCAGACGTTAAACAATCACGCCATAAAAACGAACAACGATGCAAACGTGTATCTCGAAAACTTCCGTGACCATTTCCCAAGCCATCGGTGCTCGATCAGCCACCCCCCGAACCTAAGGGTCGAATGTTGGTCGCAGACCCTGTTGCCTAGAGCTTGCGGCTCGGTTCTGGACACCGCGTCACAACTTCCGGGTGATAGCATAGCGGCCATGACGCAGGCCACGGTACAAGCACTGAGCGACGCCGCTTACGCCCTCGAGCCCCGCTACCTAGCGCTGCTGGAGGCGCTGGTAAGGCTCGAGTCCCCCACCCCCGAAAAACCGCTGGTTGACCTTTTGGTCACACACTTAGAAACGCTTTTACACGAATACGGCTGGCTGGTGGAGCGCCACGCGCGCGCGCGGGTCGGGGATGTGCTGGTCGCCCGTAAGGGGAGCGGGAGGGGCGTCTCAAGCCTGCTCTTGACCCACTGTGACACCGTCTGGCCGCAGGGGACGCTCTCCGAGATGCCCTTTCGGCGTGAGGGCGACAAGATCTACGGCCCCGGCGTGCTCGATATGAAAGCGGGGATCGCCACGGCGCTCTCGGCTGTTGTGCTGGTCGAGGGGAGCGGTCACACCCTGCGCGGCCCCGTCACGCTGCTAGTCTCTTCGGACGAGGAGGCGGGTAGCCGCCACTCACGGGCACTTATCGAAGATTTGGCGCGGGCGCACGACCGCGTGTTCGTTCTGGAACCGGGCCGTGACGACGGGGCCATAAAGGTCGGGCGCAAAGGCGTCGGCGACTTTCAGGTGTCGTTTTTGGGCCGCAGCGCGCACGCAGGCAACAGCCCCGAACTCGGCGCGTCGGCGCTGCGCGAGCTCGCGCACTTTCTGCTTTTTGTTGAGGGTCTTAATGACGCTGAGGCCGGTACCAGCGTCAACCTGACCGTCGCGCATGGGGGAAGTGTCGGCAACGTCATCGCGGAGTCGGCGACGGCCTCTGTGGACCTGCGGGTGCTGACGCTGGCGGAAGCGGCGCGGGTCGAGGGGGCGGTGCGGGGTTACGCGCCTGAGGACGACCGGGTGCTGGTGACGGTCGAGGGTGGGCTCAACCGGCCCCCGCTCGAGCCTACCGAGGCCAACCTCGCGCTTTTCGAGGAGGCACGCTCGCTTGGCTGTACCCGTGAAGGGGCGGTCGTCGGGGGCGCGTCGGACGGCAACTTCACCTCGGCCATCGGTATTCCTACGCTCGATGGGCTGGGCGCGGTGGGGGAGGGGCCGCACGCCCGCCACGAACACATACGCCTCCGCGAGACCCTGGAACGCGTGGCGCTCTTGGCCGCGCTCCTCAGCGTTTCGTGACGTTAGTCGTGGGCCGGTGACGGGCGTGTTTGTCGCGCGTGCGGGGCTGGCGCTCCTGTGCGGGGCGCTCCTCAGTCTTGCCTTTCCCCCTATCGGGGTGTGGCCGCTCGCGCTCGCGCTGGCCCCACTTATCTTGTTGACCGTCAACAGCTCCCGCCCCCGCGAGGCGTTCTGGCCGGGATTTTTCTTTAGCATAGGCTTTTTCGCGCTGCACCTGCTATGGTTGCCGCAGAGTTTCGGACCCTATTCCGGCGGCCTCTTCTGGCTGCTCTACCCGCCGCTCCTGGCGGTGCTGGGGGTGTTCTGGGGTGTCGTCACCTTCGCGGCGCGGTTTTTGGGAGGTCGCGGGGTGGGGGCGCTGTGGCTGTTACCGGCGCTCTGGGTCGTTATGGAGTGGGCGCGGACGCAGGGCGTGTTCGCCTTTCCTTGGGGCGTTTTGGGCTACGTGTGGGTCGGGACGCCGCTCGCACAGGCCGCCGACGTGGCCGGGGTGTACGGCCTCAGCCTGCTAACCCTCGCCGTCATTTCGCTGGGGGTGTCGCCGCTGGTGTATCACCCGTTCGAGCGGTTTACGCCCCGCTTCGCCTGGTTCTGCGCGCTTTTGGTCGTCGCGTCGTGGCTCGGGTACGGGGTGTTTCGGCTGCGGACGCTGACGCTCGCGGCTCCGGAGACGGCGGTGCTGGTGCAAGGGAGTACCGACCCGTACGCGCGGGCGAACAGCCTCGAGGCTGTCGACCGCGAGATTTCGCTTTATGAAAACCTGACTTCCGGGGTGCTGCGTGAGCTTGCTACGCCGCCTGAGCTGGTGGTGTGGCCTGAAGGTGTCGTTTTGGACGCCAGTTTGGGACGTGGTCAGGGACGTGAACAGGAGGTTCAGCGGAGTGCGGGCACGGCGTCGTTGATCACAGGCGCGGCGGCCTACGACGAAGCGACGGATGAATACTTCAACAGCGTCTACAGCCTCAGTGACGCTCAGGTGCTGAGCCGCTACGACAAACGCTATCTAGTCCCTTTTGGCGAGTACTTTCCCGCAACCTCGGTTTTGCGCCCCGTCTATAGGTTGGTTTTCGGCTGGTTCGGCTTTGACTTTTCTCAAGGTCGTACGCCGGGCGCGAGTACGGTGCCGCTCGAGCTGCCTGGTACGCGCGTCGCCGCCTACATCTGCTACGAATCGGTCTTCCCGCAGGTTGCCCGCACCATGACCGCGCGCGGCGCGCAGGTTTTAGTCAACATCTCGAACGACGCCTGGTTCGGCTCCGGAGGGGGCGCGCGGCAGCACTTTTACATGGGCACGCTCCGCGCTGTCGAGACGCGCCGCTACCTCTTGCGGGCGGGCAACGACGGCGTCACGGCGCTCGTCGACCCGCTTGGGCGTACCCGTTCGGAGCTGCCGCGCGGCGAGCGGGGCGCGCTCACGGTGCGCTACGGTGAGCGCTCGGGTATCACACCTTATATCCGCTTCGGCGACCTGCTCATCGTCTGGCTGCTGCTCTACGTGGTCGTCGTCGTTGCGCTCAGGCGGCGGATTCTGGGCGGCGTGGCGTTTTCCTAGAACCTGTGCCTCGTCCGCTTGCTGCTCGGCAGCTGTGGGTACTCCACTTCAAACTATGGCGACCGTTCCTAGAGCGGTGCTCGCACATACCGAGCTTACTCAACGCAGGTATCACCTAAGACACTGTTGGCGAACTCAAAAGCAGCCCAAGAGGTAGGGTGCTTGGGCGTTGCCAACGTCACAAAAGCCGCACGGCTGCTCGAGCAGCCGTGCGGACCTTATCGCTGCGGCCAAACCAGCCCTCTACTGCGAGGACGAGACAACAGAGGGCTTAGGAAGCTTTGGGTTATGCGTTTCTTGGGCCGTTTCATCGCCTAAGCGGTGTCCGGTGGGTGACAGCCTCGAGGAGGCAGCATAGGGAAAGGGAGCTGGTGGCGAACGCGTAACGCTAATGGGCAAGCCGACGCGGGACCAAAACGTCGCGCACCTGTCCAGCGGCACCGGTCCCTGGCACGGCCCCGCCGTCCTCGCTCGGCGTATGTACTTTACGTTTCGTCGCGTATCGGGTAGGCGAACGCCCGAGCCACGACCTTCCCGAGCACGGCGCGGCGATAGGCGTGATCGGCCTCGCTGTCCTTGTGGCTCACGGCGTAGGTGACGCTTGATGGCCCCCACGTCAGCGAAAGGGCGATGACGAGCGAGTAGATGTCGGCCGGGTTGATCGCAGGATCGAGCTGTCCCGCCCTCTGCGCTTTGGCAATCGCTTCGTACTTTTTGGCGGTGTGCACCGCCATGTCTGCCAACAGGTCTCCGGGCGGGATGCGCTCTAGCCGGTTCCAGGTTGCCAGCCTGACAAGCTTCGGATCGTTGACATAAGCGTCGTAAAGCCGTGCTGCATACCCGGGCAGATCATCGACGGTGAACGGCACAACGTCCAAGATCTCTTCGTTATGTTCTCGGAAAACGGCGTCGAAAAGCCCGTCCTTACTGCCGTAGTAGGCGTACATCTGCGCTTTATTCACACCTGCGGCGGCGGCGATGCGGTCCACCCTCGCCCCGGCGATCCCGTAGGCGGCGAACTCGGCGGTAGCGGCGTCGAGTAACCGGCGCTTGGTTGGGTGCTTTTCGGACATCCTACCACTATAAACAAACCAGTTAGTTGACATCAAGGCGGGATCCTGATAGCGTGTTCGTAACAAACTAGTTTGTTTACTTCAAAGTTTGGGGAAAGGAGCCACAGATGATTCATCACACGAACCGCATCACCACGCCTTTCGGGGCCGAGTCCACCGCCCAAGAGGTTTTGGCGGAGGTTGACCTTTCGGGAAAGCGAATGATTGTTACGGGTGCGTCCTCGGGCATCGGGGTCGAGACCGCCCGGGCGCTCGCCGGTGCCGGGGCGGAGGTGACGCTGGCCGTGAGAAACATCGAGGCTGGCCGGGACACCGCCGCCGACATCACGCAGACGACCGGTAACCGGCGGGTGCGCGTCGCGCCGCTCGACCTCGCCGACCAGAGCTCCGTTGCAGCCTTCGTCGCCGCTTGGGAAGGTCCGCTGCACGCGCTCATCAACAACGCCGGGCTTATGGACCTGCCCGAGCTCACGCGCAGCCCGGAAGGGTGGGAGTTGCAGTTCGCTACCAACCACATGGGCCACTTCGCGCTCACGTTGGGCCTGCACGACGCGCTGGCCGTAGCGGGCGGTGCCCGGATCGTGTCCGTAAGCTCCAGCGGTCACGGGGCCTCCCCGGTCGTTTTCGAGGACATAAACTTCGAGCGCCGGCCCTACAACCCATCGCGTGCCTACGGCCAGTCCAAGACCGCCAACGCGCTCTTCGCCGTCGGGGTCAGCCGGCGGTGGGCCGAGGACGGCATCCTCGCCAACTCGCTGATGCCGGGCGGCATCTGGACGCCCCTACAACGCTACTGGAGCGCGGAGAAGCGCGCCGCCAACGAGGAGCAGGCCCGGCTGGCCGAAGAGGCTGGCGTTTTCCACATGAAGACGCCCGAGCAGGGCGCGGCGACCTCGGTGCTCCTGGCCGCCTCCCCACTCGTTGAGAGCGTCAGCGGGCGCTATTTCGAGGACTGCAACGAGGCCGAGGTCGTGCCGGAGCTCGTGGGTATCCGCGGGGTGCGCGACTATGCCCTCGACCCTGAAGCCGCCGACCGGCTTTGGGGGGTGTCGCTGCACCTTCTAGAGGGTCGCTAAATTCCGGTTCGTCCAGGCATAATTCAGCTGCCAGTCGAAGTCCGAAAAGCTGTGTCAGAAGCGTTATGGTTAAATAAGAATTACGATTAAGGTTGAAAACCTTTATGCGGCATTTGAGCGCAATTACCGCGTGACCCAGATTGGATTTTTGCTGGCGGAAATCGCTTCGCTCAGGTAGTTGAACCAGCTCGCCAACAGCATTACCCAAAGTGCGTGCTAAAGGGGCGTTCGCCTGAGTTAAACGCGAGCCCGGCACTGGCTATCGACCTGAACGGCTACTCGCTGACGCGGGCGAAGTGGTCGCGCAGCCGCTCGACGGCGCGCGTCTCACCGATGATGACGACGTTATCCCCCGGGGCGATGACGAAGTCGGGTGTGGGGCTGAGCTCGAGCTTGCCCTGGCGGTTGACCGCGATGACCTGAACGCCGAACCGGGAGAGCTTGAGGTCTTGAAGTCTGCCGCACAGTTTGCGCTGCGCGGTGTATTCGACGACCTCGTAGTTCTCACCCAACTTAAAGGCGTCGACAATAGTTGGCGTTGCAATACTTTTGGCAACCCGCACGCCCATGTCGTGCTCCGGGCGCACCACCTCATCGGCCCCGACCTTGAGCATCACCCGCGCGGCGGTCTCGCTCGTCGCCTTGCTGAGGACGGTTTTCGCCCCCTGGTTTTTGGCCGCCACGATGGTCAAGATGCTCGCCTCGAGGTTGTTGCCAATCGCCACGACCACCTGATCAAAGCCCTCTAAACCGAGCTTGCCGAGGGCGTCCTCTTCGGTCGCGTCTAAGATGACGGCGTGCGTCACCCGGTCCATCACCTCTTCGATGCGCTCTTCGTTGCTGTCGACGATGACGACTTCGTGACCGAGGTCGTAGAGCGTAGTCGCTAGCGCCGACCCGAAACGCCCCGCCCCGATAACGAGATACTGCTTTGCTTTCATAGCGCTTCTTTCATGTTGCCGTTGGTCCCTTCTAACCGATTAAAACACCCTCGTCGGGATACTTGAGGCCACCCCCGCGCGGCTCTTGCAGGAGCGCCAGCGCAAAGGTCAGCGGGCCGATGCGGCCCAGATACATCAGCACGATGATGATAAGTCGCCCCGGCTCACTTAGGTCGAAGGTCGCGCTCATCGACAAGCCCACGGTAGCGAACGCCGAGAACGCCTCGAACATAACCGGCAAAAGCGGCAAGGATTCGCTTACACTCAGCAGAAAAAGGGCGCTCATAACCAGGCCGGTGCTAAGGAGCGCGACCGACCCGGCCTTGACGACGGTCGCGCTCGAGACGCGCCGCCCGAAGGCGAGCAGTTCACCGCGTCCGCGCACCATGCTCCAGGCGCTGGCAACCAACACAAAAAACGTGACGGTCTTAACGCCACCGGCGGTTGAGGCCGGGCTGCCGCCGATAAACATCAGCAGCATGCTCAGCAGCAGGGTCGGCTCGCGCATGAGCGTGTAATCGACGCTGTTAAACCCGGCGGTACGCGGCGTCACACCCTGAAAAAACCCGTTCAAGAGCTTGCCGTGCCAGGGCAGCGCGCCCAAGGTCTGCGGGTTGGACCACTCGAGCACGAGCACGGCGAGCGTGCCCACCGCGCAGAGCAGCAACGTCGTGAGGAGCACCACCCGGCTGTGCAGCGTCAGCGGAAACCGCCGCCCGCCGCGCACATGGGCCCAGAGGTTCAGATGCACGATAAACCCCAGCCCACCGATGATAAAAAGGGCGCTCAGCACCAGGATCACCACCGGGTTGCCCGCGAACCCTACGAGATTGTCCGAATAGAGCGCGAAACCGGCGTTGTTAAAGGCGCTGACGCTGTGAAAGAAGGCGTAAAAAAGCCCCTGGCCGGGGCCGTGCAACGCGGCGAAGGTCGGGTAGAGGAGCATCGCTCCGACCGTCTCGAAGCCGAGCGAGATAAGAAAGATGGTGCGGATCAGCCGCAAAACGCCGCCCGTCTCCAGGGTATTGACCTGTGCGGCGGCCTGCAACCGCTCCCGAAAGCCCACCCGCCGCCCGAGCAGCAGCGCGACCAGGGTGCCGAGCGTGACGATCCCCAAGCCCCCCACCTGGATCAGCAGCATGATGATGACGCGCCCAAAACTGCTCCAAGCGGTTTCAGTATCGACGACGGTAAGCCCGGTGACGCAGATGGCGCTCGTGGCGGTAAACAGCGCGTCGAGGGGGGTTACTGTGGTGCCCGGCGCGTGACTCCACGGCACCCAGAGTAAAAACGCCCCTACCAGGATGGCGCTAAAAAACGACAGCGCGATGACCTTGGCCGGGGACGGTGTGCGCACACCCTTGCGCCGGGGCAGGGGGCGCTCGAGCGGCGTCACACCCACGCCCAATGTGCATGAGCTAGTTTGTAGAGCGGCACCGCCTAAACTATCACATTTAGCTGCTCCATTTAGCTGTGGCGCGAGCTTGAGGGCTCCGCAGACCTCTTGTGTAACGCGGTTACGTGCGCCTACAGCTCACGGGTCAGCGCTTGTCCCGACACGTCAGCGTGAAAAAAGGAGGGGTTCCCGAGAGCGTTTTGCGGCACGCTAAAGTGCCGACGCCCGCCTCTGCTGAGGCCTTTCTACCGCCTACATCGACCTCCAGCGTGGTGCTGCTCAGCAGGTAGAAAGCGAGCCAGAGCGTGAGCAGCAAGAGACCACTACCAACCGACCAAAGCGCGACCTTGACGAAGCGGTGACGCATGTCTGGCAGTATAAAACCAGCGGTAGATCAGTGAGGTTCCAAACCTCTCCCACCGGGTTTTGTACCTTATTTCCGAACCTTGACCGAGCCTAGTCGTGCGCCCCGGTCGCGTCGGTAAAGTCGTCGGTAATCCTGCCCTTGGTCTCCGGGAGCAAAAATGTTCCCACAATCAGCGTCATCACCGCAATCACAATCGGATAGTAGAGCCCCGCGTAGATGTTTCCGGTAGCGACCACGATAGCGGACGCCAGATAGGGCAAAAAGCCGCCGAACCAACCGTTGCCGATATGGTAGGGCAGCGACATTGAGGTGTAGCGGATGCGCGTCGGGAAGAGTTCGACCAGATACGCCGCTATCGGCCCGTAGACCATCGTCACGTAAAAAACCAGCACGAAGAGAATCAGTACGACCCGCACATAGTTGATCTGACCCGGGTCGGCGGCGACCGGATAGTTCGCCGCCGCCAGCGCCTCGTCAAACTGCGCCTCGTCGAAGCCTCTAAGCTCGGTGTCGCCGACCGTGGTGAGCGCCGCGCCGCTACCCCCGTCGCTCGAGCGGTATGAGATGCCCCGGGTGGTGAGGTATCCCTTGACCTGATCGCATGAGGTCGTCGCGGGCCTTGTGTTAAAGACGCGCAGCGTGCAGTCGTTGGCCGTAACGGTGACCAGGCTGGTTTCGTTAAAAGCCGCGAGCGCCGGGTTGGCGGCCCGGGTCAGTTGGTGAAAGAGCGGGATGTACGTCACAGCGGCCAGCAGACACCCGGCCAGGATGATGTATTTGCGCCCGATACGGTCCGAGAGCCAGCCGAAAAAAACAAAAAATGGCGTTGCCAGGGCCAGCGCGACCGCGATCATGATGTAGGCGGTGATGTAGTTGACCTTGAGCGTGTTCTGGAGGAAAAAGAGCGCGTAAAACTGACCGGTGTACCAGACGACTGCCTGCCCCGCCGTCGCCCCGAAAAGCGACAGGAGCACCAGGCGCAGGTTCTGCGCGTTACCGAAGCTTTCGCGGAGGGGATTCTTGGCCCCTTTACCCTCACTTTTCATCCGTACGAACGCGGGCGACTCTTGCAAGCGGAGGCGAATATAGACCGATATGCCCAAAAGTATGACCGAGATCAGAAACGGAATCCGCCAGCCCCACACGGCAAAGGCGTCGTCACCGGTGAACTGACGGCACACCAAGATCACGATCAGCGACAAAAAGAAGCCCAGCGTGGCGGTTGTTTGAATCCAGCTCGTGTTGTACCCGCGCCGACGACCGGGGGCGTGTTCGGCGACGTAGGTGGCGGCTCCGCCGTACTCGCCGCCGAGCGCCAGACCCTGAACCAGCCGGAGCGTTACCAGCAGAATCGGCGCGGCAACACCTATCTGTCCGTAGGTCGGCAGCAAACCGACCCCGGCGGTAGCTACCCCCATCAGCACGATGGTGATGAGGAAGGTGTACTTGCGGCCTAAAAGGTCACCCAGGCGGCCAAAGACGAGCGCCCCAAAGGGCCGTACCGCGAAGCCCGCGCCGAAGGTCGCCAAGCTCGCCAGAAATGAGGCGGTTTCGTTGCCTGAAGGGAAAAATAGACCACCGAAAAAGACGGCCAGCGTCCCGTAAAGGTAAAAGTCGTACCACTCAAAGACAGTACCGAGAGACGACGCGAAGATGACCCTGCGCTCCTCGCCGGGGCTGACCTGAGCGGGCTGTGGGGTGACGGTGACGCGCTGTGCCATGGGGGCTCCTTTGTGAGGGGAGATGGGCGGCTTCAGTGGGGTAGGCGGGCTTGGGGCTCGAGCGTTTAGGGTTAGGCGCGGCGGTCTCTACGCCTTTGTCGCGCGTCCGGACGAACTCGGCTTGAACCAGCTTGGTTTCCCCAACCACGCAGTGGTACGTCTTACCGCTCCCGGCGGCAAAGTCATAGCCTGCTCCGCAGAAAGTCCTCCGAGCTTCGCCGTACCTATCCAGCTCCCTCCCAACCGCTAGGCTATATTTATACGGTAGCAGCTTATCGTCCTGCCTGGGTTGCGTCAAGCACGGCAGATATATAGCTAAAGAGCGCCGTCCAGCTCTCCCGGCCTGCTAGGATAGACGCGGTCTAACCTGATGAGGCCCGGAGAAGGGCCGCCGAAAGCGTAAAGGAGCTGCCGTGGCCGACCGTATCGAGTCCGTGATGCATGAAGAGCGCCGCTTTCGCCCGAGTGAAGCGTTTAGAGCGGGAGCCAAACTCGGTGACGCCGCCGAGTACGAGCGTCTCTACCGCCAGTCCCTAGACGACCCCGAAACCTTTTGGAGTGAGGTCGCAGGGGAGCTGCACTGGTTTAGGCCGTGGGACAAGGTGATGGAGTGGAACGAGCCGTTCGCCCGGTGGTTTGTTGGGGGGAAAACGAATATCGCCTACAACTGCCTGGATTTCCAGATCGAGGGGGGACGCGGCGAGAAAACGGCGCTCATGTGGGAGGGCGAACCGGGCGACACCCGCACCTTTACCTACAGCGAGCTGCTGAGCGAGGTTTCAGGGTTCGCCAACGTCCTTAAAGCACAGGGCGTCGAAAAGGGTGACGTGGTGGCGGTGTATATGCCGCTCATTCCGGAAGCGGTGGTGGCGATGCTGGCCTGCGCGCGTATCGGCGCGGTGCACAGCGTCGTGTTCGGGGGCTTTAGCGCGGCGGCCTTAGCCGACCGCATAAACGACGCCTCGGCCAAACTCGTCGTCACGGCGGACGGTGGCTACCGGCGCGGGAGCGTGTTCGCCCTCAAGCCTCTGGTCGACGAGGCGGCGCAGCGGTGCCCGAGTCTGGCGCGCATCATCGTCGTGCGGCGTGGAGGGAACGAGGTGACGATGGTGGAGGGCCGCGACAGTTGGTACCACGAGCTGATGGCTACCGCCTCGCCGGAGTGTCCTGCCGAGCCGATGGACGCCGAGGACCCCCTCTTCATCCTCTACACCTCGGGCTCGACGGGCAAACCCAAAGGTGTGTTGCACACCGTCGGTGGTTACCAGACCTATACCTACCTGACGGTCAAGTACATCTTTGATCTAAAACCGGGCGACCTCTACTGGTGCCCCGCCGACGTGGGTTGGATTACCGGGCACTCGTACGTGGTCTACGGGCCGCTCCTAAACGGCGCGACCGAGCTACTCTACGAAGGCACACCGATGCACCCGTCCCCGACGCGTCACTGGGAGATGATCGAGCGCTACGGCGTGAGCATCTACTACTACGCGCCCACCGCCATCCGCGCCTTTATGAAGGCGGGCGAGGGGCACCCAAACCAGCACGACCTGTCGTCGTTGCGGCTTCTCGGCACGGTCGGCGAGCCCATCAACCCCGAGGCGTGGATGTGGTATCACCGCGTCATCGGCGGGCAGCGCTGCCCGATTGTCGACACCTGGTGGCAGACCGAGACGGGCGGGATCATGATCACGACGCTGCCGGGAGTCCACGACACCAAACCGGGGGCGGCGGGGGTGCCCTTTTTCGGCGTCGAAGCGGCCATCATGGACCATCAGGGTAACGAGGTAGAGGACGGTGGCGGTCTTTTGACCCTCAAACGGCCCTGGCCGAGTATGCTCCGCACCGTTTACGGCGACGACGACCGCTACCGGGCGCAGTACTGGACGGAGATTCCGCACGTGTACTTCGCCGGGGACGGGGCGCGCCGGGACAGTGACGGCTACTTCTGGATCATGGGGCGCGTGGACGACGTGGTCAACGTTTCAGGGCACCGCTTGGGCACAGCCGAGGTCGAATCGGCGCTGGTGTCGCACCCGGCGGTCGCCGAGGCAGCGGTCGTCGGACGACCCGACGAGGTCAAGGGGCAGGGCATCGTGGCGTTCGTGACGCTAGAGGGCGCTCGTGAAGGCTCGGACGAATTGTTTACCGAACTCTGCAAACACGTCTCTAAAGAGATCGGCGCAATCGCGCGGCCCGACGAGATTCGCTTTGCCGACGCCCTGCCCAAAACGAGAAGCGGCAAGATCATGCGGCGGCTTTTGCGGAACGTCGCGGCGGGGGAAGAGGCGGCGGGGGACATCAGCACCTTGGAGGACAGGAGTGTGGTGGAGAAGCTTATGCAGCCGGGAGTGAGTAAGTAATTAGGCCATGTACTTGTAGACAGTTGGCGTAGCGCCCTGCACGGTCGCTACTTCCTGCCCGAGCCCGTAAACGCCGTCGCTACCCCCAGCGCCAGGTAAACGCTGCCGGAGACGTAGCGCTGCACCCGAAGGAACCCGGCATGATGTCGCAGCCAGTTTCCTAAGCCTCCGGCCAGGAGGGCGTAGAGCCCGTCGCTCAAAAAAGCGATGCCCACAAAAATACAGCCCAGCACAAGGGCTTGCGCCGCCACGGAGCCACGCACAGGGTCCAGAAACTGCGGCAAGAATGCAAGGGCGAAAAGCGCCATTTTGGGACTCAGGAGGTTGACCACAACGCCCTGCGCAAAAACGCTGCCGAGCGGGCGCGGGGCCAGTGCCTCCGGTTCGTGCTTCTCTCGGCGCTTTAGCAGCGTGTAAAGACCCAGCGAGATGAGATAGGCAGCGCCAACGTATTTGACGACAGAAAAAGCCAGTGCTGAACTCGTGAGGAGGGCAGAGAGGCCGAGTGCTGCCGCTAGAAAGTGGATGAGGGCACCCACCCCAACACCTAGTACCGAAGCGAGACCCGCCAAACGGCCCTGCTCGAGGCTCCTCGCCACCACATAAAGAACTGCGGGTCCCGGTACAGCAATAAGCGCTAACGAGGTGAGCGTAAACAATAGTAGTGTGCTGCTCTCTGGCATAACGGCCCTCCTAGCATGGTCAGTATAAGGCCTAGTGTGGTGTAGGTGGAGCAGCCTCGAGCCTCCCATCTCAAAACCCGTCACAATAAGCGCATGTCACTTACCAACCAAGAGCTGATCGAACGCGCCGTTTCCGTCGTCAACGCCCGCCACATCGGGGACTACCTCGTCGGCGACGTGGGGTGCGCGCTCGTCTCAGAGAGCGGGGCCGTCTACACGGGCGTCTGTGTGGACGTAAGCTGCGGCATCGGTTTCTGTGCCG
>CADCWP010000024.1:0-9131 GCA_902806425.1 uncultured Truepera sp. | reverse complement strand
TGCCGAACACAGCGCGATTGCCGCTATGCTGACGGCGGGAGAGAACTGTATCGCTCGCATCGTGGCGGTGTGGCGGGACGAAAACGGGGCTGTTTCGGTGCTCGCGCCGTGTGGACGCTGCCGCGAATTCATGCGGCAGATTCAGGACGGGGCGCTCGACACACAGGTCATCTTAGGGCAGGGCGAGGTGGTGACGCTCGCCGCCCTGCTCCCTCACGCGGGGCGTTTTCAGAGGGTTTAGTGGGGGAGTTTAGTGCGGTGTGGTTGGGGCAGCCTCGAGCCCCTTCTTGCCACCCAGCCTCAGCTCGCTCAGCAGCATCGCCGCGCCGACCAGTCCGGCACCGACCCAACCCCACACGCCGAGCGACTCACCGAGCAGAGCATAAGCGAACAGCGCCGCGAAAACGGGCTCTAAGACAAAAATCAGCGCCGCTACGTGCGCGCTCACGACCCGCTGCGCCCGCACCTGTAATACCGATACCAAAGCCGCTGCGATAGCGCCCAAATAAACGATGGACGAAACCGACGCTACGCTTAAGCCGCCCACCTGCCCGAGCTGTGGAATCGCCCACAGCCACGCTAGAAGGGCCATCGGCCAGAACTGCACGGCGGAGAGCTCGAGCGCCCCGTGTTTGGGCGCAACTTCACCCAGATAGAGGACGTAAAACGCGTAGAACACCGCTGTTCCCAGCACCCACAGGTCACCTGAACTCACACCGACCGGACCTGTAAGGCTCATCAGCCCGAGCCCTAAAAGCGCCACCGCCGCCGCCCCATATGCCCGCGCCGGAACGCTGTGCTGGAACCACAGCGCGCTAAAGAGCGGCGTCAGGATCACGCTGAGGCCGGTTATAAAGGCAGCCTTGGAGGCGGTGGTGCTCACCAAGCCGAGCGTCTGGGTCGCAAAACCCGCGAACGACAGCATTCCGAGCACCAGGCCGGGTAAAAGCGCCGCCCGGCTGGGTCGTACCCACCCGAAGAGCAGCGCCGCGACCGAAAACCGTAGGGCCAGCAGTAGGGACGGCGGGACGCTCTCCACGGTTTCCTTGACAATGACAAAGGTGCTCCCCCAGATAAGGGTGATGATGACGAGCGTGAGGATAGCCAGAGCGGCGGGGCGAACCATAAGGGCGATTGTCGCACGCGCCTGGACAGGTGCGCGTCACGTTTCGGGGTGGAGGTTTTACAATCGGCTTATGAGTGTCTTGGACGGGTTACGGGTTGGTTTTGGCGAGGACGCGCACGCGCTGGTACCGGACCGGCGTCTGGTGTTGGGTGGGGTCGAGGTGCCGAGCCTGCGTGGGGCGGCGGCGCACTCGGACGGGGACGCGCCGCTGCACGCGCTCGCCGACGCGCTGCTGTCGAGCCTCGCGTTAGGGGACATCGGCGTCTACTATCCGCCTTCGGACCCGGCGTTCGAGAATATGGACAGCCGCGAGATTCTATCGCGCTGCCTCGGCACGCTGCACTCGCGCGGGGCCGAACTCGTCAACGCGGCCCTGGTCGTTACGCTCGACACGCCCCGGCTGGGGCCGTACCGCGCCGACATCGTTAGGGCGCTGGAAAACCTACTAAGGTTGCCGCCGGGGCGCGTTGGGGTGGGGTTTAAGACCAGCGAAGGGCTCGCGCCCAATCATGTGCAGGCTCGAGCGACGGTATTGGTGAGGGTGCGTTAGGCCGAGGTGATCGCTAGGTCTTGCAGCGCGTGAACGGTCAGCGGTTTTTCTCTAAGCGCGCCTAAAGCTTTGACGAGCCAGCGGGCGGCGTCGTGGGTGGTCACGTAGGGGATACCGGCCTCGAGCGCCCGCCGCAGTTCCGGCGTGTGCGCGGTGTCGATCAGCAGCGCATACCCAAGGGGCACTCCGTAGTCAGGTTCGCCGTCTGGGATCCCGCTGCTGACGGTAAATCCAAGCGCGCTCAGCCCAGCCTTTACGTCCTCCAAACCGTCACCCAAAACCAGCGCGGTTCCGTCCTCCGGCAGCTTGACGTTCGCGCCCAACAGGGCTTTGGCGTAGGCCATGTAGGGGTCCGGGTCAACGCCCATGCTCTCGCCGGTCGAGCGCATCTCCGGCCCCAGAACGGGCAAGACGTTCTTGAATTTGAGAAACGGCAGCACGACCTCTTTGGCGCTGTAAAACTTGGGCTTGGGCGTCTCGGTAAAGCTGAGTTCGGTCAGGGTCTTCCCGGCGGCGATCAGCGCCGCGTACTTGGCGAGCGGGTGGCCGATGGCTTTCGATAAGTACGGCACCGTGCGGCTCGCGCGCGGGTTCGCCTCGATGACGAGTACCACGCCGTCCTTAATGACGTACTGGATGTTGATAAGCCCGCGCACGCCGATGGCCTGCGCCAGCTTGACGCTATAGGTGTGGAGTGTCCGCACGACCTCATCGGTTAAATTTATAGGTGGGGTGATGCACGCCGAGTCGCCGGAATGTACGCCCGCGCCCTCGATGTGCTCCATGATGCCCGCGACCACGACCCGTTCGCCGTCGGCAAGCGCGTCTACGTCAACCTCCTGCGCCCCGGCAATAAAGTCATCTACTAGGATAGAGGGGTTTCCAGGTAGTTCGGCGTAGACCACGTTCAAGTAGTTTTTCAACTCGGCTTCGTCGTGAACGACCTGCATCGCCCGCCCACCCAGCACGAACGACGGCCTCACCATCACCGGATAGCCGATCTCGGCGGCCAGTTTAGCGGCCTCAGCCGGTCTCTGCGCGACGCCCCCGGCGGGTTGCGGAATCCCTAAGCGTTCGCAGAGTTTGTGAAAGCTGTCGCGGTCCTCAGCCTCGAAAATGGCCCGCGCGGGCGTGCCCCAGATCGGCACCCCAGCGCTCTCGAGAGGCCCCGCCAGCTTCAGCGGCGTCTGCCCGCCGAGCTGCACGATGACGCCCTCCGGTTTTTCGCGCTGGGCGATGTTGAGCACATCCTCAAAGGTCAGCGGCTCGAAGTAGAGCCGGTCGGCGGTGTCGTAGTCGGTCGAGACCGTTTCCGGGTTCGAGTTGACCATGATGGTCTCATAGCCCGCCTCTTTCAGCGCCCAGACCGCGTGGACGGTGGCGTAGTCGAACTCGACGCCCTGCCCGATGCGGTTCGGCCCCGAGCCTAGAATAATCACCTTGGGCCGGTCCGAGCTTTCGACCTCGTCCTCCCACTCGTAGGTCGAGTAGTGGTACGGGGTGTACGCCTCGAACTCGGCGGCGCAGGTGTCGACGGTTTTGTACACGGGGGCGCTGTGGTGCGCGAGCCGCCACCGCCGCACGTCGCTTACGTCCCGTTCGGTGAGCGCCGCGATGTCCGCGTCCGCGAAGCCGAACCGTTTGACTTCGCGCCACGTCTCCCAGTTCCACGCCTCAGGGCTACCGAGCGCCGTGATCTCCCTTTCGGCCTCGACGATCTCCTTGAGTTGCGCCAAAAACCACGGGTCGATGGCCGTCTTGTCGAATAAGAAGCGCACGCTCTTGCCGCGCCGCAGCAACTCCAGAAGCGCGGGCAGCCTGCGCGGGGTGGCGCTGAGGCGGCTCTCGAGCTGCGTCAAGTTCAGCTCCTTCGTCTCGGTACGCACGTCGGACTCTAAAGACCTAAGCGCCTTTTGCAGCGATTCCTTAAAGGTGCGCCCAATCGCCATGACCTCGCCGACCGAACGCATCTGCGTGCCCAAAAGCTCCGAGGTGCCGGAAAACTTCTCGAAGGCGAAGCGCGGAATCTTAGTGACGACGTAATCAATCGAGGGTTCAAACGCCGCCTTGGTCTCTTTGGTGATGTCGTTCGGGAGCTCGTCTAAGTGGTAGCCGACCGCTAACAGCGCCGCGATTTTAGCTATTGGGTAGCCCGTCGCTTTGGACGCCAGGGCCGACGAGCGCGACACCCGCGGGTTCATCTCGATGACGATCACGTCGCCACTCGCGGGGTTCACTGCGAACTGGATGTTGCTGCCGCCGGTATCGACGCCGATCTCGCGGATGATGGCGATGGAATAGTCGCGCAGCCGCTGGTACTCCTTGTCGGAGAGCGTTTGCGCCGGGGCTACCGTGATGGAGTCGCCGGTATGTACGCCCATCGGGTCGAAGTTTTCTATCGAGCAGATGATGACGACCGTGTCGTTGTGGTCGCGCATAACTTCTAATTCGTACTCTTTCCAGCCCAGCACCGACTGCTCGACCAGAACCGAATGCACAGGCGAGTCGTGCAGGCCGCCCCGGACGATCTCTCGGAACTCGGCCTCATCATAGGCGATCCCGCCGCCCGTGCCGCCCAAGGTAAACGAGGGCCGGATGATGGCGGGGTAGCCGATGCTTTGGACGAAAGAGAGCGCCTCGTCCAAGGACGTGACCATCTTGCCCGCCGGGGTCTTGATACCGATCTTCGCCATCGCCGCCTGAAACAGCTCGCGGTCTTCGCCCTTGTTGATGGCGTCGTAGTTAGCGCCGATGAGTTCGACGCCGTACTTTTTTAAGACGCCCGTCTCATAGAGTGTTTTAGCTAGGTTCAGCGCCGTCTGCCCGCCGAGCGTCGGCAGCAGCGCGTCCGGGCGCTCTTTGGCGATGACCTTTTCGGCGACCTCCGGGGTCAGCGGTTCGATGTAGGTCCGGTCGGCCACCTCCGGGTCGGTCATGATGGTCGCGGGGTTCGAGTTGATGAGCGTCACCGTAAACCCGGCGGCGCGAAGCGCCTTGCACGCCTGCGTCCCGGAGTAGTCGAACTCGGCGGCTTGCCCGATGACGATGGGGCCGCTGCCAAGGATCAGAATTTTTTTAAGGTCGTCGCGCTTGGGCATACCAAAGTAGGACCATAACACGCATAAAGATGCAGAGGGGTTAAAGGGCTAAACATTCTGGCTGCTGAGCGCTAGACCAGCTTGCCAACCGCTTTTTCCCAAGCCGCCGGGTCGCCTAACTGCACTACCTTGTCCAGACCGACATTTTCAATCAGCAAACCCATCAAGAGCAGCCGCATGTTGTCGTCCCACATCAGCTTGCCCCTATAACCTCGAGCTTAAATTCTTCAATCAGCTTTATCCGCTCCTAAGTGTTCTTACCCCAACCGTATCCCTCAGCCCGAAAGTTCCAGTCTACAGTGGTCGGGTCACGGAACGGGCTTTCGCTCACAAGTCTTCTTCGCCCAAATCTTCTTCGCCGTCCAACTCCAAAACAAACTCTTCTTCCCCGACGCGCACCACGTCGCCTTCACGCAGCTTGCGTTTGCGGCGCGTCTCGGTCTCGCCGTTTACCGTCACCTGGCCCGACTGGATCAGCAGCTTCGCCTGCCCGCCGGTTCCGGCCAACCCGGAGAGCTTGAGGGCGTCGTTTAAGGTGATGGCCTCTTCCAGAAACGTGTCCTGCGCGTCCGGCGCGTCGTCCCGGCTCACCGCACCACCTCGGCGATAGCGGGCGCAGCCGGGTACGAACCTAAAAACTTGACGAACGCGGCCTTACGCATAAGCCCGGTTACGGCTTCCTGCACGTTCTGGTCGTCCAGATGCCCTTCGACGTCGATATAAAAGAGGTAGCTCCAGGGCTTGTCGCGGCGTGGGCGGGACTCGAGCTTGGTCATGTTGATCCCGTTTTGCGGGAAAAGCTCCAGACACTTCACCAGGTCGCCGGGGCGGTGGCGCGTGGCGATGACCAGGCTCGACTTGTGCGGGCCTTCGCCTCTAGGCAGCTCGTCTGGCCCGAGGACGAAAAAACGTGTGTAGTTAAAGTCCATGTCCTCGATGTTTTCAGCCAGGACCGAAAGCCCGTAGATGTCGGCGCTCCGCTTCGAGGCGATGGCGGCGTGCCCGGTACTCGTCCCGGCGGTTATACGCTCACCCAGGAGCTTGGCGGCCCCGGCGGTGTCGAAGTCGGTGACGGCCTCGAAGCCGTGGCGGATGAGGTAGCCGCGGCACTGCTCGAGCGCCTGCGTGTGCGAGTAGACGCGCCGCACGTCCGTCAGGTTAGTGCCGGGCGGGGCGAGCAGCGCGTGCTCGACGCGTACGACCTGTTCACCGACGACGTGCAGGACCGAATCGGTCAAAAGGTCGTAGGTCTGGTTGATAGAGCCCGCGAGCGAGTTCTCTACCGGCAGACAGGCGTAGTGGCACTCGCCCGAGACAGCGGCCTGGAAGCCTTCGTAAAAGGTGGGGTAGCCGAGTGTGTCGGCGTCGGGCAGAAACTGCAAGGCGGCCTGCTGGCTGAACGCGCCCGCGACCCCCTGAAAGGCGATGCGGGGCACCATTTTGGGTTCGGTCTGAAGGTCGGAGGAGCGGGGCGGGGCCTCTGTGCGCGTCATGTCAGCCCCGACTCTACCACCCTACCGGACGGGTTCTCGTTACGCGCGTCCTCAGCCGCGCCGATTCATAGGGCCTCGAAAGGGCCGGTTCCCGCGTCGGCTCGGCCAAGCCCGACCAGAGTTCAGAAAAGCACGCCGAACGCTCACCACCAGCACGTCCATCAACCCCGGCACCTTGGCAGCTTGACCTTCCTCGGGCGGTCCGGTAACTACCGGCATCGTCGCGCGAACAGCATTAGAGACGGATTATCTCAAAGCGACTTGTCTACGACCGGACCTGCTATAGCTCCACGATCTAGGTGCTGCTGAGGTGACGGCGGTGCCGACCCTGAGCGTGTTGTGTATCTCAGCGACGCGGTCGGTGTGGCTTACCAGCTCCCGCACCGCATCTTCGCTCGCCGCTGCCGCCACCCTGACGTGGTAGGTCACGTTCTGCACCGGTTCGCCTTCGGCTCTAAAGTCACCCTCGACCACGACGTGTTGGACGCTAAGACCGCGCTTTGCCGCCTCTCGGTAGCGGTCGTTGCAGGTGCAGGTGGCTAGGGCCAAGAACAGCAGTTCTCCGCCGTTTGCACTCGAGCCAAAACCCGTCGGCTTGAGCGGGATGATGAAGCTGTGAGCCGTCTCGCTGGTGCGTAGGATGACGTGATGCCGGTCGCGGCGTTTAATCGCCGCAGTTAGTCAACGCAGTCCCTGTCGGGGTCAGTCGGCGCTCGTTATGGGCACCCCTTCGGCGTCTTCGGGCCGCTCGAGGGTGACGAGCGTCAGCTCCGGCGGGCAGTTGAGGCGAATCGGCGCGACGCTACACCCGACGCCGCGCGTGACGTAGAGGCGGTTTCCGGGGGTGCCGTGACGCGTCGCCCAGTCCTCGTTGTAATTCTGACCGTCGCGGAGCCAGGTCAGGAGGGTCCATTCGGGGGCCAGCGGCAACCGCACCTGCCCGCCGTGGGTGTGACCGGCGAAGGCGAGCGGCGCGGCAAAGGCGCGAATCTCCGGGTACGAGTCCGGATGGTGCATCAGCACCACCCGGGGCGCGCCCGCAGGTACCCCGGCGAGCGCCGCCTCGGGGTCGTCGTCTTTCGGGACGCGGCTGCCGAGGCCGACGACGTAGAGCGTCTCACCCTCAAGGTTCTCGAGCGCCACCGCCTCGTTATGCAGCACGCGGATACCGATCCCCTCCAAGGCGACCTCGAGTTTTTCGGCCAACTTTTTGTTGCCGGTAGCCCGGTGCGTCGGCATGGCGTAGTCGTGGTTGCCCAAAACCGCGAAGGTCGGAATCCCGGCCCGGGTCAGCGGGTGCAAAAGTTCGGTGACGGGCTTTATACCCCATGCGGTGTCGTGGACGAAGTCCCCGGCCAGGAGCACGAAAGCGGGGCGCAGCGCCAGGGTCCGCGCCACCGCCCAGCGGACCGTCGCGCGGTTGTCCATGAAGAGTCCCACCTGAAAGTCCGCCAGGAGCACCACCTTGGCCCCTCGCCAGCTCTCCGGCAACCCCGGCACCGGCCCGTCGATGGTGTCGACGACCAGCCGGTAGGGTTCCCACAGACCTTGCAGCAGCAGCACGACGAAGACGATAAGGACGAATAGAAGGAGGCTCACGGCTTTCCCACTCTAACGCGCCTGAGTAAGGTGTAAATCAGCCTTCAGCGACCCCCGAGTCCTAAAAGCCAGCCCGTAGGTTCTCAAGAAGGCTGTAGTTAAAGAAAAGGTTAACTGCTATCCCCGGAAATTAAGCTTTGATTAATAAAGCTTGTGTTATATGATAGTTACCAGTACCACAAAGGTCTGCTAGGTCGGGTTACCCGTCTACATTTTGCCGGGACGCTGACCTCAATCGGGAGGGAAGATGCACAAGGGATTTCGGTTTGCGCCTCTGCTGCTACTCATAAGCACTTTTTGGTTGCGGCGGCGATACTGGAGGCGGGGGTGGAAACAACAGCGGCGCGCCGCAGATCACTTCGTTTACGGCTAACCCCGGCAGCATCAGCGCGGCGGGGCAGGCGGTCACGCTCAGCTGGACGGTGACGAGCGGCGTCACGGGCCTCGAGATCGACCAGGGTGTAGGCGCGGTTTCAGGTACGAGCACGATAGTTTACCCACAAGGCCCGACGACCTACACGCTGACCGCCAGCAACAGCAGCGGCAGCGACGACGCGACCGCGGAGGTCACACTTGGCGGCGGCGGCGCGCTTAACGAGGACGGCCTACCTCCTTCCGGCGACTTCGGCGTCTCGCTCGACCAGACGAACTTTCAGAGCGACCAGAGCGGTAACATCACCAGCGCCGACGACCCGCGCATCATTCGGGTGGCACCGGGCGGCACCTTTTATGCGCTCGTCTCGTACACCGACCCGGGCGGCGTCCTCGGGGTAACCATCCGCCTGCGGAACGACGAACCCGCCGGGTTGGAGGCCGACCTGGTGCCGGGGCAGGCCGTAGCTGGCTTTACCTTGGTCGGTGAGGTCGGCGGCTGCATCTTGGACGGCACTCAGACCGCCGTAACGTGCATCTATCAGATTCAGGTCGGAGACATCCCCAACATCACCGAGCTGCCCGGTGCCGGGAACGAGTTCGCCTACGTCTTTCGCACGAACGTCACCGACGCTGCGGGCAATGTATCCGACTCGCCGCCTCGTGGCTACGTCATCGTCGGCGACAGCGGCTCCGGTGGTGGGGGCGGCGGCGGCGGTGGAGGCGGTGGTGGTGGTTGCGGGGCGACCAACCAAAATCCGACCGCAGCCTTTACGAGCGAGCAAGCGGTGTCGGACAGCAGCGGCGTGAGCTATAGGTTCAGCGGCGCGGGTTCAAGCGACCCGGACGGCGACAGCCTTTCGTACACCTGGAGCTTCGGCGATAACACCGGC
>CADCWP010000023.1 GCA_902806425.1 uncultured Truepera sp. | reverse complement strand
AGCGTTATACGCGAATTGCGCCTTGAGGGACTCGAGCCGAAACTGGAAATTCTCGTTCATGGTCTAGACAACGAATTAGACGCCTTGCGTATCGAGGCCGCCGTGATAGACCTTCTCGACAAAGATACTCTGACCAATCAGGTACGTGGCTGGGGAAGCCAACTTGTGGGGCGCTCGAGCCTGCAAGAACTTACAACCCTCTACGACGCGGTTCCAGCTCAGATAGACGACGCCGTTCTCCTTATCCGAATTAATCAGCTATACCGCTACGGAATCACACCGCAAGAACTGTACGAAGCGACCCGTGGCGTCTGGATTATCGGTAAACGACGTGAGGGAGCCCAGTACGCCTTCGCAGCTTTTCGTGGCGTTGTGCGCGAGGTCTACCACATAGAAGCTTGGTTTCCTGCTGGCAGCACCCAATATCTCACGCGTCGCCACGAGGAAGTCACACACCCCGGACGGTGGGAGTTTACTGGACGGGTAGCCGAACAAGGGGTGCGTACCAGGTATCTCGACAAGAACGTCACGATGTACTTTTCCGGCTCGTCACAGAACCCACTCAAGTACGTCAACTGTTAACGCGCGGTGCAGTAGATATTTCATCCCGTATTGCTTAAACTCTCCCTATGAAGCCCCTTCCGCGCACCCGCACTCCGCGCAGCTTCAAATGGCACCACCAACGCTGGTGGCGTCCCTGACCTTGTTTAGCTGACCCTTCCCTTTTCAACAAACTTGCTCTACTTCTGGAGGCTTTATGCTGTTCCCTCTTCCCAATGCCCGTGGGCGCTACGGCGAATACGGCGGGCGTTACGTCCCCGAAACGCTGATCCCGGCACTTGACGAACTCACCGCCGCTTACAACGAGGCGATGAACGACCCTGAATTTAAGAAAACCTTCGAGTTCTACCTCAAGACCTTTGTGGGCCGCCCCAGCACGCTCTACCTGGCCGAAAACCTGACGGAGCGCTGCGGCGGCGCAAAAATCTACCTGAAGCGCGAAGACCTCAACCATACCGGCGCGCACAAGATCAACAACACCATCGGGCAGGCACTTCTCGCCAAGCGCATGGGCAAGGAACGCGTCATCGCCGAGACGGGCGCGGGGCAGCACGGCGTCGCCACAGCCACAGCCGCCGCCCTGTTCGGTTTGGAGTGCGTCGTCTATATGGGCGAGGAGGACGTGCGGCGGCAGGCCCTGAACGTGTTCCGGATGAAGCTGATGGGGGCGGAGGTACGCGAAGTCACGAGCGGGACGCGCACGCTTAAAGACGCTACCAATGAGGCCATCCGCGACTGGGTGACGAACGTGCGGGACACCTTTTATATCATCGGCTCGGTGGTGGGGCCGCACCCCTACCCGATGATGGTCCGCGACTTTCAGAGCGTGATCGGCTTTGAGACGATGGGGCAGCTTGAGGTGCTCGAGGGTCGCCGCGTCCCCGACGCTGTGGTCGCCTGCGTCGGCGGCGGCTCGAACGCCATCGGGCTGTTTGCGCCCTACGCGTATCTACCCGAAAACGAGCGCCCCCGAATGATCGGCGTCGAGGCGGCAGGACATGGGATGGACACGGGCGCGCACGCCGCGAGCATCTCGGCGGGCAAAAAGGGCGTGCTGCACGGCGCGCTGATGTACCTGATGTCGGACGACGACGGCCAGATCAGCCCCGCACACTCGGTCTCGGCAGGGCTGGATTATCCGGGCGTGGGGCCGGAGCACTCGTACTACGCGGACGCTGGCGTCGCCGAATACATTGGTGTAGACGACACCCAGGCGCTGGAAGCGTTTGGATTACTGAGTCGCACGGAGGGCATCATCCCTGCCCTCGAGACCGCGCACGCGGTTTCTTACGCCATGAAGCTCGCCGCCGAGATGAAGCCCGAAGACCTTATCGTCGTCAACCTCTCGGGGCGCGGCGACAAAGATGTCAACGAGGCCATGCGCGTACTGAAGATGACGGAGGCGCATCATGAGGCGAATTGAGCGGGCGTTTGCTACCGCCCGGGCCGAAGGGCGGGCGGCGTTCGTTCCCTTTTTGACCGCTGGGTTTCCTGATGAAGGGGCGTTTGTGGAGTACGCTAGGGAGCTTCTGGAGGTAGCGGACGTGCTCGAGGTTGGGCTGCCCTACTCCGACCCGCTGGGCGACGGCCCCACCATTCAGCGCGCCTCGGAGCAGGTTCTGGCGCAGGGCGTGACGACGCGCAAGACCTTCGAGCTGATCGCCAAGCTGCGTGAGGAGAGCGATAAAGCCATCGTCCTGATGACGTATTACAACCCCATCTACTGCTACAGGGACGGTGAGGCGGCCTTTCTGCGGGACCTTAAAGCCGCGGGTGCGGACGGCGTCATCTTGCCCGATCTCATCCCCGACGAGGCCGACACGCTGATCCCGGCAGCTAGAGAAATCGACCTAGACACCGTGTTTCTGGTCGCGCCGACCTCGACCACAGCGCGTCTGGAAAAGGTCACGGCGGCCTGCCGCGGCTTTGTCTACGCCGTGTCCGTGACGGGCGTGACGGGTGCCCGGACCGCCCTGTCGCAGGAGGTGCCGGACCTGGTGCGGCGCGTCAAAGCGGTCAGTGAGCTGCCGGTAGCGGTAGGCTTCGGCGTCGCGGACGCCGACACCGCACGGCCCGTCGCGGCGGTCGCCGACGGCGTGGTGGTCGGGTCGGGTCTGATCAGCGCTATCGCTGAGGGTCGGGACGCCGGAACTCTTGCTAGGGAGATCGCCTCGGCTTGTCGTAAAGCCGAAACCGTAAGCTGACCTAGCTGACCCCACCGACAGCAGCGTCCACATGTTGACGACGTGAGGCTGCTAATTTCATAAACCCGACCTTCGGCCTGACTCAGTACACCGAAACGGACTGCACCACGAGCGCGCTAAGGTCGAGTTCGCCGTAGACGAGTTCCGAGAGCAGCAGATCGGTCTCCTGCTCTCCCGGTATGCTGCCGACCACACGCAGGAGTATCGTCTGGCCGCCGCTTTTTAACAGCAGCAACTCGCCGGGGCGGTGAAGCCTCGAGAGCGCGTCGAAGCCCTCGACTTCCGGCGACAGCTGTACCCGCCAGCTCGCTGCGGGCATGTTTGAAAGCAGCTCGAGCCGTACTCGAGCCGTGCCGCTGCCGATCATATCTAGGCGTTCGGCAGCCGCGCGCGACAGGTCGATGATGCGCCCGTCGACAAACGGCCCCCGGTCGTTGATACGGACCACGACGGCTAGGCCGTTCTCGAGGTTGGTGACGCGCACAAGCGTATCGAAAGGCAGCGTCTGATGCGCCGCCGTCAACTTCGAGGTGTCAAAGACCTCACCATTGGCGGTCAGATTGCCCTCGAAACCGGGGCCGTACCACGACGCCACGCCCTCGGCGGCGTTCGGCACGCGGCTGAAACCGGGCGCGCAGGCGCTCAGCAGCAGACAGAAAAATAAGGTGCAGGTTTTACATCGTCTCGTCAGGTGGAGCATAAGGATAGTCTAGACGCGGCTCGTTAGCTCTTGCTGACAGATGATAAACGCCTCGTAGTCCTCGATCTGAGCGCGGCCCGTGGTGATGGCCTGTTCGCAGCGCCCGACGATGTCGCGCAGTTCCCGGCTCGACAAGTACGGTGCCCGCTCGCCGAGCCCACCCTGTTTGATCGCCGCGCCGACCCACGACGCGTCGCTGCGCACGGGCGGACGTGATTGCGGGCGCAGGTCCTGGCGCTCACGGTAGCCCAGCGGCGAGAACAGCATACGGTTGAGGTAGCGAGAACGGTAGATCATGGTGTAGCTACCCGCTCGTCGGCAGCGCAGCAACCGCCTCCTTTTAGACCATCTTTCGCGCCTAACCTTAAGCGCAGCTTAAGCGCGGTCAAAGTTGAACGCGGACGCTTCGGGGCGAGTAAGTTGGTGGTGTCGGAGATGGGTCATGACCACAGCTTAGAACCGCCCCTTGCGGCGCACTTGCGGTGAGTTTAGAGGTCGTCTGTCAGAGAAGCGTGAGCACGTTATGCTTGCGGGATGACGGACACGCATTGTCACCTTGACGCGCTCGAAGACCCCGACGCCGCAGACCCTACTTTGGCAGCCATCGTCAGCGTCGGTACGGACGGGGAGAGCTGTCGCAAGACCCTCTTACTTGCCGAACAACACGAAAACGTCTGGGCGGTGTTGGGCGTTCACCCGAACAGCGCGGACGAGGCGACCCCCGTGGTCAGGGCCGAGATCGAACGCTTGGCCGAGCACCCCAAGGTCGTCGGCATCGGCGAAACAGGTTTTGACGACTACTGGAGCAAACCTTTAGCGCCGCAGCGTGAAGCTTTTTTCTGGCACGCGTCGCTGGCACGTCGCCTTCAAAAACCTTTGGTGCTACACGTGCGTGACAAGCAGGGTCACGAGACCGCTTCGGTGATGGCGCGAGACGCCATCTTAGAGGCCGGTCACCCACAGGGCATTCTCCACTGCTTTAACGCGCACAAAGGGCTTTTACAGGCGGGTTTAGACCTCGGCTGGTACGTCTCCTTCGCGGGCAACCTGACCTACAAGAGCGCCCACAATCTGCACGCCGCCGCCAAGGGGGTTCCTGAAGAACGTTTGCTGGTTGAAACGGACAGCCCGTACCTATCGCCGGAGCCCAAGCGGGGGCGACGCAACGTGCCCGCCAATGTGCGCTACACCGCCGCCTTTTTGGCCGAGCTGCGGGGCGTCACACTCGGGGCGCTCGAGCCCACCCTCGACACGAACGCCCGTACCGTTTATGGTCTACCGGGGTAGTGGTTCGGTAGACCGAGCTGCCGCAAGATTACTTCGGCAGTTTCCTGCGGCGTTTGTTCGGAGTTGTCTATCCAAATCCCAAACCCAAGGTCGTGCAGGTTCGCGCTGTAGTGAAAGGCGATTCTTTCGACCTCATTTAGGCTCAGCACCCTGTCACCACGCTGACACTGCGCGACCTCGAGGGGTGGTGACAAGATAAAGGCGTAGATGGCGCTCGTGGCTTCGGAAAGCACTTCACAAAGCTTTTCGTAATCGGGCCGGTAGAGCGGATAATCGACGACAACATCAAAGCCTGCCGAGAGAAAATTGCCCGCTACTGCGATGATGTTTTGCAGCGTAATGGGTACAGCTTCCTCTAGCGGCAACCAGGTCACGAAATGGCGGAGCGCGTCACCCTGGACATGCGCCGCCCTGGGTAAGCGCTCAACCAGAAGTCGGCTTGTGGTCGATTTGCCCGAGTTGATGGAACCGCTTATAAGGATAAGTTGCGGCATGTAAAACGGCTAGAGGCCGCCCCAGCGCACCCCCCGCAGCTCCTGACGACGGGTCGGCGCTTGGTCGTAGCGGAGAAGCTCGGCGAGGCGCGTTCTCGAAACCGCGTGGTGCGCCCGCGCCGGGATGTACGCGGTCACGAAGTCGACCTGGCGCGGACGGGTGTACTCGAGCACCACATGCAGCGGAATCTTTACCGCCGGACTCGGGTGGATGTACCCTAACGCCAAGAGCCGCTCGTCTTCTAAATAGCGTGCCAACTCCTGGCCGTAGAGCGCGGCCCCGACCATGTCTTTTTCGGAAAAACCTTCACACGAGGCGTGGCGCAGCGCGTGCGGCCCGACGCGGTAACACCCGTCTTGGACCAAAGGACGAAGCTCTTGCAGCGTGCGGACGCGCGGGCGCTTTGTACGGGCGACGGTGTAGGTCACGGTGTTTGTCATCGTGTTCCTCCTGAGCGAGCGGATTGTCTTGGCTGCTGGTCAGGCCCTAACGGGGCAGAGGGGAACAAAAAAGGTTACATGGTCTCAAAGTAGCACATCACTCGCGCTGCGTACAAAAATCCGCGCGACCTTATCACGCACCCACAAAACCTTAGACTGGACGGTGTGACGGTTTTTTATGAACTTCAGGGAGAGGGGGCGCGGGAACGGCTGGGGGCGTTTGCGCGCACCTTAGAGAAGGCCGGAATACCTGCCGAGCTGCTCGAGAGTATGGTTCAACCCGACCTCTTTTTGCTGCTGTGCCGACCCGATGGGGCCGCACTACCCGTCCCCACCCCGGCAGGCACCAAGGTCTGGCAGTTCCGGACAGTGCGCTGATGGACGGTGCGGACAACCCTCATCAAGACGCCTATTTAGACGAGGCGTACCGCCTCGACACCCCCGACGCCGAACTCTACTTTGAACTCGTCGGGCCACCCGACGAGCCCGTTATCTTTTATCTGCACGGCGGCCCCGGCTACAACAGTCACTCGTTCCGGGACCTTGTGGGGGACGAGCTGGCAGCTTTTAGGGTGATCTACGCCGACCAACGCGGCGCGGGCCGGAGCCTGGCCGATACCGGAGCCGACTTAGGCGTCGAGGCGATGGCGGGAGATGTGTTCGCTATTTTAGACGCGCTGCGAATTTCGCGCGCGACGCTGCTGGCGCACGGTTTCGGCGCAACCGTGGCGGCGGCGGCGGCGCGGCGGGCCCCCGAGCGGGTCGAACGGCTCGTGTGGGTAAACCCGTGGGTCACGATGCCTGAGTTGGCTAAAACGTTGCAACTAGAGGCCGCCAAACTCGCGGGGCGCGAGGCCGACGCGGACGACCTCGCCGAGTTGCCGCCCGCCGAGCGGGTCCGGGAGGCGGTGCAGGGGGGGGGCGGCAAAAGCCTTTTCGACACGCTTCTCTTTCTAAACGCGGGCAGCCGGATGCGCCTAGAACACGCCGACGCCGAACTCTTCGCCGAGTTGCAAGAAAGCGTGCTGATAGACAGCTGGCAGAACCTCTGGGAGCTCGAAGTCGACCTCGAGCCGCTTCGAGTTCTCGCGCACCCGACCGTCGTGGTCCTAGGCAGACAGGACCGGAGCTGTTATCCGCGTCAGGCCGAACGCGTTTTGGAGGGGCTGCCTCACGCCCTCGCCAGTCTTTTAGACGCCGCCCACTACCCTTGGCTCGACGACCCGGAGGCGTTCGTTGAAATCGTAGAACAAGTCATGCAGCTGCCACCCCGGACGCTCTAGCACGTAAGCCCCTGTTACGATTGAGTTGAGTTCGGTCGATAAGCGGCTCGCAGCTCATCGGCTAAGTTGCTGAAGATCGACCTTACTGACCAGTGGATTCGCTCGGCAAACCCGACGGCCCAAGCCTGAACGCGCCGTGAAGTTTCACGCTTAAAGACCCGCTAAACGCATGTTAGATTACCGGCATGATGTTGCGCCCCGACGCTGTGGTGACTTCAGTCACCGAGGTAACGCCGGAGTTTCTGTACGCCCGCAGCGTGCGCGCCGTGATGGTCGACCTCGACGACACGCTGCTGCCTTCAGGCAGCGATTTGCTGGAGCCCCCCTTTAGGAGCTGGCTCGAGTCCCTGAGCCGCGCCGGTATACCGGTTGTCATTCTCAGCAACGGGACCCACGCCCGCGTCGCGCGCTCTGCTCGGGAGCTGGGCATAGTCGGTCTGCCGCTGATGGGCAAACCCCTGGGCCGCGCCTTCCAGAGGGGCCTGGTACAGCTCGGCACCCCCGCGCGTGAAACCGCAATGGTCGGCGATCAACTTTTTACCGATGTGCTGGGCGCGAACTTGGCAGGGGTGGTGTCGGTTTTGGTAACGCCGCTCTCACCCGGCAAACCGCATACCCAGATGCTCAGGCACCTGGAGCAGCGCCTCCTCAAACGCTACCGGCGCGCCGAGAGGGCTGTATGGCCGCCCTCTCCATAGGCGATAAACGCCTTGGAGCCATGCTCTTAGAGCGCGGCTTTGTCACAGACGACGGTTTGCAACGCGCCATCGCCCGACACGCGGAGGTCGGAGGCCGCCTCGCCGAGGTTCTAGTCGGGCTGGGTGTCGTGTCTGAGGGGCGCGTCGCCCGCGCGATTGAAGAGGCCGTCGGCATCCCTCTAGTCACGCTTCTGAAGGCACAAGTCGATCCCGAAGCACTCGCCAAAGTTCCCGCCGAAACCGCTCTCGAGCTGCGGGCGCTTCCTTTTCGCCTGGACGGCAACCGTCTGCGCGTCGCTTTTCTCGATCCACTTGACGTCCTCGCCCTTGAAGAACTCGAGGACGCCTCAGGCTGCGTGATCGAGCCGTATCAGGCGCTCTCAACCGAATTCGCCTGGGCCTTAGCGACCTACTACCCCGAGCTCGGCCTCACGCCGCCCGCCGAGGTCGCCCCGCAGCCTGAGCTGCGCGTCGGTGAGCTGGCCCAAAAGTTGGGTCTCATTACCGACGCGCAGCTCTCTAGCGCGCTCGAACAGCAGGGGCGCACAGGCGGGCTCTTGGGCCACATCCTGCTCGAGCAAGGGGTACTGAGCGAGACCCAGCTCGCCGAGTTGTTGGCGCAGCAGGCCGGATTGCCGTTTGTAGGAACGCTCGAGGGCGCTCAGGTGGGTGACAAACTCAGTTCGAGCCTCCTGCGCGTCGACGCCTTGGGGTACCAAGCGGTGCCCTTCGGGGAGGAGGACGGCACCCTGGTGGTCGCGCTCGCCGACCCGCGCAGACGGGCCGAACTAGAGGACATTATCCCGCGCCCGGTCCGCTTCGTCGTCGCCCCCGAGAGTCAGGTGCAAGGTCTTACCGAAAGGCTCTACGACGCGGACAAAGGCCGCCTCGGCGAACTCCTCGTAGCGAGCAACAAGCTCCGCCGCGAACAACTCCGCGAGGCGCTTGCGGAACACGCCAAGCTCGGGCGCGTCAAACCTTTGGGCGAGATTTTGGTCGACCTCGGCTACGTCAGCCGTGAGGAGGTGCGAAACGCCCTTTCACGGCAGCGGGTCGGCGATGGCCGCCTCGAGGACACGCTCGTTCAGGCGGGCAAGATCAGCCCCGAGATGCTGGCGCGCAGTCTGGCGATGCAGCTCAGCTACGAATTTGTCGAGGAGGGTGTAACGGTTGACCCGTTCGTCGTCACCCTCGTTCCCGAGGGCACGATCCGCCGGTACAACGTGATGCCCGTGCGGCTAGAAGGCAGCGCCATCGTTCTCGCCATGAAAGACCCGCGGCACGTTTTCGCGCTCGACGACATTCGCCTGATCACCGGGCGGGAGATTAAACCCGCTGTCGCGGCCGAGGAGACTCTGTTACGGCTTATCAACCGCTACTACAGAAGCGGCGACAGCATGGAGGAGCTTGCTAAGGCGGCGCTCGAGGAGGTCAGCGACCAGGGTGTATTCGACGAGGACGCGAACCTAGACGACACCGCGCTCGTGAGGGTCGTCAACAACATCATCCGCGAGGCCATCCTCAACGATATCTCGGACGTCCACATCGAACCACGCCCTGATCGGGTCATCGTACGGGTGCGTAAGGACGGGGCGCTGCGCGAATACATGTCCATGCCGCGCGGCGTCGCCGGAGCGATAACAGCCCGCATCAAGATCATGGGGCGCTTAAACATCGCCGAACGGAGGCTGCCCCAAGACGGGCGCGTGCGCTTTAAAGACAAAAACCTCGAGGCCGACCTGCGTCTGTCGACCCTGCCCACGGTGTACGGCGAAAAGGCCGTGATGCGTATTCTTAAAAAAGCCACCTCGATTCCTGAAATCGAGCAGCTCGGTTTCGCCGACTACAACCTCGAGCGCTTCACCGACACCATCACCAAACCGTACGGCATCTTTTTGATCACCGGCCCCACCGGTTCGGGAAAGTCGTTCACCACCTTTTCGGTTCTTAAACGTATCGCTACCCCGGACGTCAACGTCACCACCGTCGAAGACCCGGTCGAATACGAGATTCCGGGGATCAACCAGACGCAAGTCAACGTCAAAGCCGGACTCACGTTTGCTGGCGCGCTGCGCGCCTTTTTGCGTCAAGACCCGGACATCATCATGATCGGTGAAATTCGGGACACCGAAACCGCCAAGATCGCCGTCGAGGCGGCCCTAACCGGGCACCTGGTCATCGCCACGCTGCACACCAACGACTCCGCCGGGGCCGTGACCCGTTTGGAGGAGATGGGCGTCGAGCCCTTTAACATCTCCGCGTCGCTTTTAGGCGTGCTCGCGCAGCGCTTGGTCCGCAAAGTCTGTAGCGAGTGCCGCGTCGCCTACACGCCCGACCCGGACACCCTGCGGCGACTCGAGCTGGGTGAAAATCTGGGCAGCGCGACCCTCTACCGCGGCGTCGGCTGCGAAAAGTGCGGCGGCAGCGGGTATAACGGGCGGCACGCGATCCACGAGCTACTCACGGTAGGTACCGCCGTTCAAAACGCCGTCGCGCAGGGCAGATCGTCTGCGGACATCAAGGGGCTCGCCGTCGCCGACGGGATGAAAACGCTGCGTGACGACGGCGTCTTCAAGGCGCTTGCGGGCATCACCACCCTGGAAGAAGTTCTGGCGAGGACGACCGAATGAGGCGACCCACATGACCGAACACGACATCATCGACCTTTTGCGGCTGACGAGCGAGCGCCGCGCCAGCGACCTGCTGCTGACCGTCGGCCTACCCCCTATGCTGCGTCTGGACGGCGAGTGGCAACCGACCGAGCTCGACAAGCTCACCCCCAACGACACGCGCCGCCTCTTATACACCATGATGGACGAAAGAAAGCAGCGCGACTTCGAGGAGCGGCGCGAACTCGACTTCTCCTTTAGTCTCACTGGGCAGGGCCGCTTCCGCGTCAACGCCTTTTTTCAGCGTGGGTCCATCGCCGGGGTGCTGCGTACAATCCCGGGTGAGATTTTGAGCTTTGAAAAGATGGGCTTGCCAGGGGTCGTCGCCGATATGGCCAGAACACCCCGGGGGTTGGTTCTCGTCACCGGCTCGACCGGCTCAGGCAAATCGACGACGCTAGCCGCCATGTTGGACCTCGTCAACACTGAGACCCGCAAGCACATCATGACGATAGAAGACCCCATCGAGTTTTTTCATACGCATAAACGCTCGATCATCAACCAGCGTGAGCTTGGGGACGATACCAAAAGTTTCGAGCGGGCGCTAAGAGCCGTTTTACGTCAGGCTCCGGACGTAATTCTAGTCGGTGAGATGCGAGACTTTGAAACCATCGGGGCGGCGGTCACCGCCGCTGAAACCGGCCATCTGGTGATGGGCACCCTTCACACCAACTCGGCTCCCGAGGCGGTCGACCGCATTATCGACGTGTTTCCCAGGTAGCAGCAGTCGAAGGTACGCGCGAAGCTCGCCAAGAACCTTCAGGCTATCTTGACGCAGCAACTTGTCCCTAAACAGGGCGGGGGGCAGGTCTTAGCCTACGACGTTTTAGTCGCTACCCCGGCGGTTAGAAACCTTATCCGTGAGGGCAAAACACATCAGATTCTTTCAGCCATGCAGATGGGCGGGCAGTACGGTATGCAGACCATGGACGCGTGTTTAAGCGAACTGCACCTGCGCCGGACTATCTCCTACGAAACAGGCGTCTCCCGCGCCGTCGACGCCAAAGAGTTCGCGCGGCTCGTCAGCAGTGGGGGAGCCGGTGGGAACGCCTCTACACCCACGGCGAGCAGCACGCCTCGAGCCGGTTCGGTCCCGATACCGACGACTCTGGGACGGGGCGGGCGGGGTGGGTAGAGCCTACCGTAATGGACACGTTCGGCTGAGAAATTCTCTTTT
>CADCWP010000022.1 GCA_902806425.1 uncultured Truepera sp. | reverse complement strand
TCGAGTTCTTCTGAAACGGTCCCGGCAACCTCCTCCGGGATAAGCCCCGGCCTCCCCGGCCAGTTGTGCCCGCCCCTGCCGACAGCGTAGAGCGCGAGGGCCGCGCCGTCGGGACAGTCAAGGAACTCGAGCAGGTGAACGTCGGTCTCCGGTCTCGTGCGAGAGGCGGGCAGATCGGTGGTCCCCAGCTCCGCGCTGCACCCTTCATACGTGGCCCAAAGCTCTAAGGTCTGCGGTACCGAGTAGAGAATCCGTACGGTACGGCCCTCGGCCTCCCGCGTCAGGCCGTTCCAGGGAATGTTGTTGTCGGCGGTGCCGTGGATGAAGAGCATCCGCACGGGGTACCGACTCGGACACACCCGCTCCATGCCGCCGAACCCTGCCGCGGCTACCGAGGCGAACGCTGCGTAGCGCTCCGGGGCGCTGCACGCCAGCCGCTGCGCCTTAAAGCCGCCGTTGGAAAACCCCGCGACGTAGAGGCGTTTTTCGTCAACCGCGACCTCCCCCGAAACTTTTTGCACGAGGGCACCCAAAAATGCTGTGTCGTCGGGGCCGTCCGTGGGATAGCCTGGAATACCCTGCACATAGTTCCACTCCCCGTTTAAGCCGTCCGGGTAGAGCACGACAAAGTCTTTCTGCTCGGCGAGGGTGTTGAACCCGGTGAGCTGCGCCATGCTCTCGCCCGTCCCAAACCTGCCGTGTAGCGCGATAACGAGTGGGAGCGGCTCGGGGCTGTGCGTCTCGGGAATGAACTGGGTGTAGGAGCGTGTAGAGCCGCCTTGCTCGAGCGTGTTTTTCGTCACCTCGGCGTGGGCGCAGACGAGCAGCCCGAGCACCACGCTCAGCCATAGGGGTTTCATAGGCCGTTATAGCGCATTTCGCGGCCTCGAGATCGCGGGCAGCGCTGGGCACGGTAGACTCACTCAGGAAGCCCCACGAACGCCGTCGCCATACACGCCTACCACGAACCGCTCGTGCTCGTGACTGTCCCTTACCCCGCACCCGACTTGAGCGTTCTCGGGCTCGAGCTTCCCCACCCTGTTTAGGACACTGCCCACTTCTTGACCGGCGCTTAATCCTGGCTTGTTAGGGTAGGGCCATGACCTTTAGCAAACGTACCCTTCTGGTGCACCTCTCCCTCGTCGGCATCGCGGCGCTGAGTACGGCGTGGGCGCAGACCCTAGCGGGCACTTGGCAGGGCACCATCAAGCTTCCGGGAACTCCGCTCGCTATCGGCCTCACTTTGGTAGAAGGCGCGGACGTAGTAACCGGTACCATTGACATCCCCGCACAGGGTATCGACGACCTGCCCCTGACCGACGTGGCGCGTAGCGGCAATAGCCTGAGCTTCGGGCTCGAGGGCGTCCCCGGTGCGCCCGTTTTCGACGGCACGGTGGCGGGCACCGGTAGCGCGGCCCGGATCGCCGGTACCTTTACCCAGAGGGGTCAGAGCTTTCCTTTTACCCTCGAGCGCGGGGTTGTGGCGGCTGCCCCATAGTGAGAGTAAAAAAGCAGCCCCAAAGCTCGCTCGGCGCTCTACACAAGTTCTCCTCGCCGCCGGGATGGGCTTGCAAACGCCTGACCTTGGCAGGAGGCGCGCTGGGGAAATGGTAGCCTATGCGATCCGGCCCTACGCTATACAGTCACCTCCCGGAGCTGTTCCCGCTCCCCATCCGCGCCCCCAAATGATGTTTTCCAGCGTCCGGACCGAAACCGCCACAAGTAGGCGAGTGCGAGCACAATAAGGTAGACCATCGCGCCCGCCCAGGCACCGCGAATGCCGCCGTCTAGGGGAAATGCAAACAGGTACGCGAGGGGCAAGAACAGACCCCAGGCGCACACGAGCCGCGCCAGCATGGTGTAGGTCGTGTCCCCCGCGCCATTAAGCGACCCACCCAGCACGATAGTCGCCGCGTCGACCACTTGGTAGAGCGCGACGAGCCGCAACACCGCCACGCCCGCCGCGACCACCACGGGGTCGTCGCTGAACACGCCCATCAGCGCCGCGGGAGCGATGAAGTACCCAAGCCCGACCAACCCCATGAGCGCCATGCCCAGCACCGTAGCCCGGTAGCCTACCCGCGTCGCCCTCTGCGGTTCTCGGGCACCTAGAGCCTGCGCGACCAGGCTCGAGCTTGCCTGCGCTACCGCCACGCCCATGGTGAACGACAGGCTCATAAACTGCAATGCGATGTTGTTGGCGGCCAACATCTCGGTGCCGAGCCTTCCGACGAGGGCGAAAAAGGCTGTAAACGAAGCCACATCGACAAAGTCCCCGATACCCATCGGCAACCCGACCTTGAGCACGCCGCGCAGCTCCCTAAGCCCTGCCAGGCGGACGCGGCGCGTGCCGAAGCGCGCGTGTGAGTCCGGTCGCCACAAAATCCACGCGCTCACGATGGTCACGACCGCGTTCGACAGCACCGTGGCGAGAGCCGCGCCCGCGACGCCCCAAGCCGGAAAGCCGAGGTTGCCCGCCACCAAAAGCCAGACGAGCACGATGTTGACCAGCACCTGCGTCCACGCCAGCAGCATGGGCGTGCGCGAGTCGCCACGGCCCACTAAAAACCCCCACACTACAGCGTTAAACATAGCGAACGGCACCTCGAAGGCGCGGACTTGCAAGTAGCGGGTGCCCAGCTCGAGCACCACGGGACTGTCGGCGGGGGCCGCGTAGCTGAACAAAAAGGCGAATACCCAGGGTAGAGCAGGGACGATAAGGCTGAGGAGCGCGACCATGGTGAGAAGCCGCCACACGGCCTCGCCGACACCACGGTCGTCGCCCGCACCGTGCGCTCGCCCGACGAACACGACGCTGCTCGCGGCTGTCGAGCGGAAAAGTAGCATGAGCGCGAAAAAGAGCACGCTCGCCAGTCCAACTGCGCCGACGGCCTCAGTGCTGATACGCGACACGAAAAAGGTGTCTGTAACGCCCAGAAGCGCGTACGAGAAGTTTTGCAAGATGAGGGGGCCAGCCAGGAGCGCTATCTTGCGGGTCAAGCCGGTGTCGGTAGTTCGGGGGTGAGCGCGCACGGGTGCCTCCGGAATGAGTGTACGTGTCTGATGTCAAGAAGAGATGTCGCCGCGGTCGCTACGGACTTGTTGCTCAGATGTGGGCCACACTCCCGGCACGGTACCGGAAGTGATGGTCTGGCTCACTCGCAGCACTCAGCGGGGTGAGGATTGGTCTGCGACCGCGTGGTGGGCTTCAGTAGGAACCATCGCAACAGTGCCCGACTCGAGCCGTTACAGCGTGCTAAGCTTCCGCCTCGACGCTGGTTTGCTGGCTACATCCCACTCGCGCAATCACCCTCCAAGGCGCGACCGAACGCCGTCACGGAATACTCGGCGCTCGGTGGGGCTTCTCTACATACCTGGACCTCGAGGTGGACTGTCGTGCTCGCAGGTGCTGGGCTGTAATCACGAAGGCAGCACTATCCCTATAAAGGAACGGTGGACGGTAGAGTGCGCCTCTGCTAAAGGGCCGAAACTTCAGTAAGCCTACTGCCGTGCTCGACTGGCACCCGGCGAAGAGCCTGCTCGAGGACGACGCTCAGTTAGAAGGAATTATGCTTCTACGGCAGCGCCGACTCTTGGGCGGCGATGATCTCCGTTATCATCCGGTCGCGCGCCGCGTCGATAACCCGGCGCGACGGCTCGGCGTCAAACCACGCCATGATCTCCTCGGCTCCACGTGCGAAAGGCGTCGCAGCGACGTAGTCGGGTACGAGCCGTTTGATCTTGGTGTTGTCGAAAACCATGCTGTGCGCTTTGTCGCCTAAGAGGCCCGCGCCCCAGCCCTTGTCGTACGCGGCGATCAGCTCCGAGGGGACGTGGACGATCTGAGCCGTTGTGCCCGCTGCCTGCGCCACTGCCCCAAAAATCTGGTTCCAGCTCAGCAGCTCATCCGAGGTGATGTGAACGGCGTCGCCTACCGCGTGAGGGTTCCCCAGCAGACCTATAAACCCCACCGCGAAGTCGCGGTGATGCGTCAGGACCCAGAGTGAGGTCCCGTCGCCGTGAACGATGACCTTTTCTCCCCGCCGCATCCGGTCGACGACCGTGTAGCTGCCGTCCAGCGGCAGCGAGGTGGCGTCGTAGGTGTGCGAGGGCCGAACGATGGTCACGGGAAAGCCCTCGTCGCGGTAGGCCCGCGTCAACCGTTCCTCGCAGGCGATCTTGTCGCGTGAATACTGCCAGTAAGGATTGACCAGCGGGGTGGATTCGGTCACGGGAAGTTGGAGGGGCGGGGTCTGGTACGCCGAAGCCGAACTGATAAAGACGTACTGCCGGGTTCTGTCTCTAAACAGTTCTATGTCGGTCTCGACGTGCTCGGGGGTAAAGGCGACCCAGTTGACCACCGCGTCGAAGGTTATAGTTCCCAGTGCTCCTGTGACGGACGCCTCGTCGCGCACGTCACCCTGCAAGACGTGCGCACCCTCCGGCACGGGTCTCGTGGTTTGGCCCCGGTTCAAGAGGTACAGCTCATGGCCGCGTTGTACAGCCAGCTGCGAGCACGCCGAGCTGATGATGCCGGTACCGCCGATAAATAAGACCTTCATGACCGAAGGGGGTCGTTATGACGGGAGTGTAGAGCCGCTGTACGCAGGTTGAGAGGATAGGTCATGGCGTGTAGCTCCTTAGCGGTAGGGATGCGGGCCGAAGGCGGCCTCGTAAAAGGGCGAAACCATCTGCCCCGGCGCGATGAGGTCGTCGATTTTAGCTCTGTCCTCGTCGGTGACGCTCACCTCCAAGGCTCTGAGGTTGTCGTCTAGCTGCTCGAGCGTCCGGGGTCCGATGATCGGACTTGTAACGCCGGGCTGCTGCACACACCAGGCGAGGGCAAACTGCGACATGGTACAGCCTTTGGCGGATACTATCGGCTTTAGGCCCTCGATAACGTCGAAAGCCGATTCGGTCAGGCGCTTGTGCTGCGGCGACCCCTCTTTGACGTCGCCGTAGCGGCTGTCCGCCGGGGGCGGCGTGCCGCGGTCGTACTTGCCCGTGAGCAGTCCCCCCGCCAGCGGGCTCCAGGGGATCGTCGCAAAACCGTAGGTCTGCGCCATCGGCAACAGCTCGCGCTCAATGCGGCGGTCGAGCAGGTTATAGGGGGGCTGTTCGCACACAAAGCGGTTTAAGCCGAGTTCTTTGGCGACCCATAACGCCTCGACGAGCTGCCAAGCCGCGTAGGTGCTCGTCCCGACGTAGCGCACATAGCCCCTGCGAATAAGGTCGTCTAAAGCTCGCAAGGTCTCGTCAATAGGCACGTCGGGCTGCGGACGGTGAATCTGGTAGAGGTCGATGTAGTCCGTTTGCAGGCGGCGCAAGGAGGCCTCGCACTGCGTGATGATGTGGCGGCGGCTGTTGCCGCTCGCGTTGGGGTCGCCCTCGTCCATAATCCCGTGAACTTTTGTTGCGAGCACCACCTTGTCGCGCCCGCCGTTACGCTTAAGGGCCTCGCCGGTAACCTCTTCGCTGCGGCCACGGCTGTAGACGTTGGCGGTGTCGATAAAGTTGACGCCCGCGTCCAGGGCGTGGTCGACGATGCGGTAGGCCTCTTCGGGTTCGGTCTTGGCCCCGAAGGTCATACAGCCCAGGCAGAGCGGGCTCACCTTGACGCCGGTGCGGCCGAGGGATCGGTACTCCATGCTTCCTCCTGTAACCCTGAGTGTACGTCCGTAATCCTAAAATGCCAAGTGGCGGCTGCGTTCGCGTGAGCAGGCGGCGGGTGGCGTATCGGGACGCCGGAGAAGCCGTAAACCAGCAGGCTGTACGCGTCTTTAGCGACGTTGTTACCGCTGAGGACATGTTTGCTGTAAACTGACCCTTACGTTAGAAAGGGGAGCGTTATGATTCCGACGCAAGTCTTCGGTCGTACCGGGCACCTGAGCACGCGGGTAATCTTCGGTGCCGCTGCGCTCAGTCGGGTCAGCCAAGCTGAAGCCGACAGAACGATGGAGCTTGTCAGCGAGCACGGCGTCAACCATATCGACGTTGCTGCGAGTTATGGTGAAGCGGAGGTGCGTCTGGCTCCCTGGTTGGGTCAGCACCGGAAGGACGTTTTTCTCGCCACCAAAACCGGCGAACGAAGCTACCCGGCGGCTTACGACGAGATAAGGCGGTCCCTCGAGCGGCTGCGTGTGGACCGGGTCGACCTGATTCAGCTTCATAACCTGGTGGACCTTGAGGAGTGGGAGACCGCGCTCGGTCCCGGCGGGGCGCTCGAGGCGTGTGTAGAGGCGCGAGATGAGGGTCTGGTGCGCTTTATCGGTGTCACCGGCCACGGCGTTGAGGTGGCCGCGAGACATAAGGCGAGCCTGGAGCGGTTCGATTTCGACTCGGTGTTACTGCCTTACAGCTACGTGATGATGCAAAACGCGCAGTACGCCGCCGATTTTGAGGCGCTCGCGTCCCTGTGCCGGGAGCGGAACGTGGCTATGCAGACGATCAAGGCGGTGACGCGGGCACCGTGGGGCGAGCGGGCACAGACGCGCGCGACCTGGTACGAACCGCTAGAAGAGCAGGCCGACCTCGACACGACGGTTCACTGGGTACTCGGACGCGACGGCTTTTTTCTCAACACCGTGGGCGATATCTACCTCCTGCCGAAGGTGTTAGACGCCGCCGACCGGTTCGTGATGCGGCCCGCCGACGAACAGATGCAGGCGGTGGTGGCGAAGAGGGGGATGTCGCCGCTTTTTACCTGAGCGCTAAGCCCGTGGCCGCTGCGTCCAAACTGACACAACTAGGAGGCCGCTCAGCATGAAGCTTTCTGTGTTCCATGCCCGTCAGCGACTCTTGGAACGCTATCGTTCGAGCCTGTCTTTAGGCGTGGTACGCGCGCGCGTAGCCGTTTTGATTTGCACGGCGTCATCACTTAAGCTCCCACTCGCTGGGTGCGTGCGAGCCAGCACCTCTCGAACTAGGTTTGTAGTCAACCGGATGCTACTTGCCATAGCTAAAGGAAGGTAACAACATACCTGGCGCACAAAGCCCTAAATCCACCCTGCGCTAAACAGATGCCTGGCCTTACCGGTATTGATGAGGAGCTAAGACGCCATGCCCGAGAAACACACAACAGTTCGTGATGGGAAACGACTGCTCTGGTATACGGAAGGGTTGTGGAAAGGGGCTGAGCAGTTAACACCTTTTGAGGTTGAGATCGCCTCTATCAAGGAGCTAGACGAAAACTGCTGGTTTGGGTCAGGTGGCCCTACACTGCGAGAGGTCTTGAAGCATTTTGAACGGATACAAAGGGCTGATCTTACCTATCCGATCATTCTCAACCACGATGGGAGCCTGATGGACGGCGGGCATCGCCTCTGCAAGGCTATTTTGGAAGGACGCACGGAGATAAAAGCGGTTCAGTTCGCGTCCCTGCCCGTACCTGACGAGGTCAGCGATGCCCGCACCTCTAGGCTGTAGCGGTAGATCCTTAATAAATTATAAAGCCTAAAGGATCCGAAGCTCGCTCTTAGTGCGCCAGGTTTGTTGCTGCCTAAGAAAATCTTCTGCCCTTGAGCGCCGCAAAGAGCGGGATGTCGAGCGTTTCTTTTTTGGTGTTGTCCACGTTCGGGTCGGGAAGCTCGTCGAGGCGCTCGAGTCTAAAGCCCAACTCACTTAAGGTATTGACGTAAACCGACAGCGGACGGTGAAAGCTCCAGGTCGTTCCCGACGAGCGCGACGTGACCTCGGCGTAGGCTTTCATCGGCACGCCCCGGCTGCTCAGATAGCTATCTACCCGTCGGTAGGTGAGCTTACGCCCCGGATCGAAGCCCCACCCGCTCTGACGTGGCACCCGAAACGCCGGGTGCAGCATAAAAATGACCACGCGCCCGTCCGGTTTAAGCGCCCACGCCGCTGCCTTTAAAATGTCGCCCAACGGGTCCATATCTTGAATGCTGAGCATAAAAACGGCGACGTCGGCGCTTCCCTCTTTGACTTCGGGCAACTCGTCGAGTTTACGCACGTCGCCCAAAACGAACTGCGCCGCATTCTTATGGCTTGGTTCGGCGTGATGTCTGCGGGCGAGCCCAATGAGGGTTCGGCTGCCGTCTACGCCCTGATACCGCCCGCCTCGTTTGAGAACGTGCGGGGCCAGCACCCCCTGACCGCAACCGAGGTCGAGGACGAGTTCGCCAGGTTTAACGTCAGCGAGGTCCATGACCGACGGGATAGCGACCGCCCGGTGGTACAAGCTGCCCCGTTTGCCGACCCAGCCGTTGTACCACTTGGCTACCGGGTCCCAATGCGTTTGACGCGGGTCGCTCGGTAAGGGCTCATCTTGCCGCGGTTTCGGGGTTCGAGCCGCCCCCTGCGGTCGCCGCTTCGCTGGGCGCGACTGATTTTTGCCCGTGGGTTTGGGTGCGTATTTTTTAGGCGGTGTCAAAGGGACCTCGTGGTGGAAAATCGATGTTGCGTTTATCGGCCTGACGCCGGTTGGCCTGTCAGCGTATCACGGTGCGTTTTCCGGGGCCGTATGCTGAGGCGGTGGAAGAACGCAGCGAAGTTCTATTTATCGGTGGGCGCTCGGGCGTCGGTAAGTCGAGCCTTGCGCTCGAGCTGCACTGGCGACTTGCGGCCCAGCAGGTCAAGCACTGCGTCATTGAAGGCGACAACCTAGATCAAGCTTACCCCCCGCCTTGGGAACACAATTTGGCTGAGAAAAACCTCTCCGACATGTGGCGCAACTACCGCGCCCTAGGCTACCGCCGTCTCATCTATACAAACACGGTGAGTGTGCTCGAGACCGAGGTGCTAGCCGCCGCTATGGGTGACGACCCTATAGTGAGGGCCGTTTTGCTGCGGGCGTCCGACGACACAGCGGCGCGGCGACTTGAAGGACGGGAAACCGCGACGACGCTCGAGCTTCACCTGACCCGGAGCCGTGAACGGGCCGCTGAACTCGAGCAGCAAACCCCCTCGTGGGTCTGGCGCGTCAGTACCGACGGCAAAGACGTTCCGACCGTGGCAAGAGAAATTTTAGAGCTGCTCGGCTGGACGTGACCGCAGGGAGGGGCTTGACATTTTTACTCACTTCCGTCTAAGCTCATGAAGCCTACATACGGCAACCTTCAGAAAGGAGCGGTGCCCATGACCAAGTTTATCGCTGACACGACCCGAATCGTCCTCACCCTCCTTCTGTCTCGTGCGCCTCGGGACATCGTCCCGCATGCACGGGAGAGGTCTGCCTTATAGCCGCCTAGCGAAACACTTCAGGCCGTGGGAGACCCAACCGTCCCCACGGCCTTTTTTTGCTCTTTTGCCTCGGAGCTGGCCGTGCGGAACCTCCAGAGGAAGCAAAGGGTGTGACGATGAAGTGGCGTGCTTCCCCCTATAAAACCTCCGTATCTTGCCCCTCGGCCCTAAGGCGGAGGCGCGACCTGAGCTGGCCCTTTACCCTGCACCTGACTAAACCTGGAGATGGGCGATGACGCTACAACGCTACACCAAACTTTTAGGTCATTACCTTCGTCCGCAGTGGCGGACCGCCGTGCTGATGGCCGCGCTCCTGCTCGTCAGCATCGGCTTGCAGCTCGTGGTGCCGCAGATCTTGCGCTTTTTTATCGACACCGCGGAGGCTGGCGGGAGCCTGGAGGCCCTTACCCGCGCCGCCCTTTTGTTTTTAGGCATCGCCGTCTCTACACAACTCCTCTCCGCCGCTGCCACCTACTACGCCGCCGACGTCGGTTGGACAGCCACCAACGCCATGCGTGAAGATTTGGCGCGGCACTGCCTGGGGCTCGACATGAGCTTTCACACCTCCCGCACCCCCGGCGAGCTGATCGAGCGCATCGACGGGGACGTGACGGCGCTGTCGAACTTTTTCTCGCAGTTTTCGGTGCGGGTTCTCGGCGGGGCGCTGATGCTGGCCGGGATTTTGGTGATTCTGTGGCTCGAGAGCGCCGCGGTCGGGATCGCCCTGACCCTCTTCACCGTCGCCGTCTTCATCGCCCTTTTCCTGACCCGCAACGTCGCCGTCGCCGCCACCAAAGACGAGCGCGAGACGAGCGCGCAGCTTTTCGGTTTTGTCGAGGAGCGTCTGGCCGGTTTGGACGACCTGCGCGCGAACGGTGGCGGTGACTACGCCATGCAGAGCTTTACCCGGGTGGCGAGAGAGTTTTTCTACAAGGGCCGCCGCGCCTGGATGAAGCGCTCGTCGATCTGGATGCTTTCTTATGGGCTGTTTACGGTCGGTGACCTGATTACGCTGGGCGCGGCTATCTACCTGTACCAGCAGGGCAGCATCACGTTGGGGACGGCGTACCTATTCTTTCAGTACATGCTGATGTTAGAAGCGCCCATCGAGCAGATCACCCAGCAGATGCAGGAGTTGCAAAAAGCCGGGGCTGGCATCGGGCGCATCGACGAACTCTTTGCCATGAAAAGTGAGCTGCCGCGTGGCAAGGATGTTGCGTTACGCAGTGACGCGTTGCCGCTCTCCTTCGAGCGTTTAGGCTTTGCCTACGGTGACAAGCGCATCCTAGACGAGGTGACGTTTCGCCTGGAGGCGGGCAAAGTCTTAGGTCTGCTGGGCCGCACCGGTAGCGGCAAGACGACCTTGACCCGCCTCATCTTCAGGCTTTACGACCCGACTTCAGGGAGCGTCGAGCTGGGCGGGGTCGACACCCGTGACGCCGCGCCGGAGTCTCTGCGCGAGCGCGTAGGCATGGTCACGCAGGAGGTGCAGCTCTTTCACGCCACGGTGCGCGAAAACTTGACCTTTTTTAGCGACGACGTTCCCGACGCACGCATCGAAGCGGTGTTACGTGACCTCGGTTTGGGTGGGTGGCTGGACGGCCTCGAGGACGGCCTGGACACGACCCTGGCCGCGAGCGGCGGGGGGCTTTCGGCTGGGCAGGCGCAGCTGCTGGCCTTTGCCCGGGTGTTTCTCAAAGACCCCGGCTTGGTCATCCTGGACGAACCCTCGTCGCGCCTCGACCCGGCGACCGAGCAGCTGCTAGAGCGTGCGGTGGATAAACTTTTGCAGGGCCGCACCGCCATCATCATCGCGCACCGCCTGGAGACCGTCAAAAGGGCCGACGACATCCTTATCCTTAAAGACGGTCGCATTTTAGAGCACGGCGCGCGGGCGGCTCTGGTGAGGGACAGAGGCTCGAGCTTTTCCCAACTTCTACGTGCGGGGGGCCGCACCGACATGGATGACCCAGAGGAGATTGAAGACGTTCTCGGCGACACCCTTAAGGAACCGGCGTGAGCAAGCTTTTGCTAAAAACCGAGCGCTTGACTATCCGCGATTTCGTCGAGGATGACTGGCAGGACATTGTGGAAACACGTACTCAGGAAGAGGTCGCGCGTTACGAGCCTTGGGACACGACCACCTGGGCTGAGCGGGAGAGGGTCGTTGAGCGCATCCGGGAGCAGCGTACTCTCACCTTCAATATGTTGGGCAAGTACGTAGAGTTCGCCGCCCTTCTAGGGGAGAAGGCCATCGGCAGCGTCGGCGTCAAGCGCCTTAGCGACACCCATAAGGATGCCGAGGTGGGCTGGGTCTTCGACGCCCGTTATTGGGGTCAAGGCTACGCCACCGAAGCCGCCCGCGCCTTGATGGACTGGGGCTTTTGCAAC
>CADCWP010000021.1 GCA_902806425.1 uncultured Truepera sp. | reverse complement strand
GAAGCGGCGTTTTCTGTACTCACCTACCTGCTCAGCCCCGAGATCGCGGGTCGGCTGGCGAACATCTACGGCGGGATGCCCGCACGCATTTCTTTGCAAGAGTCCTTCTTCGAGCAGTACGCCTCGGAGATGTTTCCCGACCAGGATGTGAACTGGCAGGTCGTCGCCGACGGTCTCAGCTATCCCGACAAGCCGAATCACGAAGAGGGGATGCCCGGCTTTTTGGAGGCGTCCGACCGCTACGCCGCTTTCGCACAGCGCCAGGACAACGAACCCGACTTCGATGTAAACGCCGAACTCGAGCAGTTACAGACCGACTTGCAGCGCATCTTCGACGCGGCCAACGCTCGCGGCAACCAGCCGTAACGAACTGTTTTAACAAGTACCGAGCGGGTGCCGCGCGTTGCGGCACCCGCTCCTGCCACCTCGGCACAGACTAGATGGGAGGAACCTTATGGCTATGCTTTTGGACGAAGTGCAGCGCACCCGCAAGGGCGGCAAGCGTGAAAAGATGGGCAAGCTCGCGCGTACCGAGGCGAGATGGGGCTACGCCTTTATCGGTTTATGGCTCGTCGGCTTTGTGGTGTTCTATCTCATACCGATGATCGCCTCGTTTATCTTTTCACTTTATGACTTTCAACTGGCGTCGCCGGAGCCCGCTCGTTTTGTAGGTTTGGCTAACTGGCGGCGTCTTCTTTTTGAAGACCCACTGGTGTGGAGTGCGCTCGGCGTCACCTTCAAGTTCGCGCTTATCTCACTGCCTATCGGCATGATTTCAGCCTTTTTTCTGGCGGTTCTTTTAAACTCGGAGCACCTGTTTGGCAAAAGCGTGTTCCGCACGCTTTTCTACGCGCCGGTGATGGTCCCCGCCGTAGCGGGCGTTCTCATCTGGTCGGGCGTGCTCAACCCCACGACGGGCTGGCTCAACCGGCTTATCGAGGCGCTGACCGGCTTCGACGCGGCGGGGCCGAGCGGCATTCGCTGGATGGACGACCCTTGGCTCGTCTACCTCGCCTACACCATGATCGGCTTGTGGGGCATCGGTAACGCTATTTTATACAATATGGCGGCGCTGCAAGGCGTGCCGACCGAACTTTACGAGGCTGCGACCATCGACGGCGCAGGGTGGTGGCAGAAGCTCTGGAGGATCTCTTTCCCGATGGTATCACCGGTCATCTTTTACAACTTGGTACTCGGCGTGATTGGGCTCCTACAATTTTTTATCACGCCCTACGTGCTTACAGGCGGCTCCGGGTATCCTGAGGGCTCGACGTATTTCTACATGATTCACTTTTTCAAGCAGGCGTTTGGATTTCTCAACATGGGTTACGGTTCGGCGCTCGCCTGGTTTATGTTTCTAATCGCAGTAGCGATCACGCTGCTCTTGTTCGGTACGGCGCGGCGGTGGGTTTACTACGCAGCGGAGAGCCGCTGATGGCCACGGTTGCGCCCGCGTCCCGGGAGGACCGCTCACGTGAGGGCTTAAGCAAGCGCCAACGCACCCTCATCGTACGCACGCTGCTGACGTCGCTCGCTCTGGTCATCTTGCTCTTGTACCTGATGCCGCTCGGGTACAGCGTGCTGACCTCGCTCAAGACGGAAGAGCAGACCGCGGACATCAACGCGCCCATCTTGCCCGCCTCGGCGGAGACCTTCGAGTACGAGGGCGAAACGTACGACGTTTACGAGGTGCCGCTTGAAGGCGGTGTCAGAAACTTGGCCCTTTTCGATAAGGGGCGTACGTCGAGCACCTTTATAGACCCCGCCGACCCGGAAGCGGGCGAGATCACCTGGGAAGGGCGCTGGCGGACGCTCACGCCAGCCTACGGGCTCGCGCTCGAGTGGAGCAACTACCCCGAGGCATTCGGCTTTATCAGGTTTATGCGGCTCTTGGGCTTTACAGTTATGTACGCGAGCATTACCACGGTGGCTGCTACCTTCTCGGCGGCCATCGTCGCGTACGGCTTCGCCCGCTTTCGGTTTCCGTTTAAGGGCGTGCTCTTCATCATCCTGATCTCGACGATCATCTTGCCGCCGCAGGTCACGCTCGTCCCGACCTACGCGTTCTTTTTTCGCATCGGCTGGATTGGAACCTGGCTGCCCCTGATCGTGCCGCAGTTTTTTTCAAACGCCTACAACGTCTTTTTGCTGCGCCAGTACTTCATGACGATTCCAACCTCCATAGAGGAGGCGGCGCGCATCGACGGCGCGGGGCCGATCCGCATCTTTACCTCGATCATCTTGCCGCAGGCGGTTCCGGCGCTGATTGCGGTGGCGCTGTTTCACTTTTTCTTCGCCTGGAACGACTTTTTTGGGCCGCTCATCTACCTGGCGGGCAGCGCCGACCTGTTGCCGATTGCCGTAGGGCTATTCAGGTTCAACGGCCTTTACAGCTCGGAGCCGCAGCTCATCCAGGCCGCCTCGATCTTAACCATGATCATCCCGCTCACCATCTTCTTTTTCGCGCAGCGCTTCTTTATGCAGGGCGTGGTGCTGACAGGGGACAAGTGAGCGTTCAAAAGGAAACTTCCTTATGACCGTCCCTGGTATTTCCAGAAGCTTGGAGAACGCAGCCAGGGCTCGAGCCGCCGATCTTCTCGCCGCCATGACCTTGCCGGAAAAGGTCGCGCAGATGACCCAGGTGGAAAAAAACAGCCTCACGCCGGACGACGTCGCCAAATACGGCCTCGGTTCGGTGCTCTCGGGCGGCGGCGGCAACCCCGAGCCGAACACGCCGGGAGCCTGGTTCGAGATGGTGGGGGGCTTTCAGCAAGCGGCGCTTCAGAGCCGTCTTAAAATTCCCCTGCTCTACGGCTCGGACGCCGTCCACGGACACAACAACATGGTCGGCGCGACCATCTTCCCGCACAACATCGGTTTGGGGGCCACGCGTGACCCCGAGCTGGTGCGCCGCGTCGGACGCGCGACCGCGCTCGAGACGAGCGCCGTCGGCGTGCGCTGGGACTTCGCGCCTGCGGTCTCAATCCCCCAAGACATCCGCTGGGGCCGCTCCTTTGAGGGGTACAGTCAGGACACGGCGCTCGTAAGCGAACTGGCAACGGCATTTGTCGAGGGCTTGCAGGGTGACTTGGGCGACCCGACCGCCGTCTTGGCGTGCGTCAAACACTACGTCGCCGACGGTGCGACGACGTGGGGCACGTCGCAACGCGTCGACCGTGCGGCGCTAGAGATCGACCAAACGCTCGCCAACGCCAACATGGACGAAAGGTTTCTCAAGCTCGTAGCCGAAGGCGCTTGGCAGCTCGACCAGGGGAGCAGCGACATCGACGAGGAGACGCTACGGCGCGTTCACCTGCCGCCCTACGGGGCGGCTATAGGGGCGGGCGCGCTCAGCGTGATGGCGTCGTACAGCTCTTGGGACGGGCTCAAGCTGCACGCGCACCGCTACCTCTTAACCGACGTGCTTAAAGGCGAGCTGGGCTTTCAGGGTTTCGTCGTCACCGATTGGGAAGGGGTCGACCAGATTGCACCCGACTTTTATGAAAGCGTGGTCAAGGCCATAGGCGCGGGCATCGACATGGTGATGGTGCCCTTTCGCTACGAGCACTTTATGGACACGCTGCTAAAAGCGGTCGAGCAGGGCGACGTACCTCGGGCGCGTATCGACGACGCGGTAAGCCGCATTCTCTACGTCAAAGCGCGCCTTGGACTCTTTGAATCCGGCGCGGCACCGGACCTAGCTGAAGTCGGCTCCGCCAAGCACCGAGCTGTCGCCAGAGAAGCCGTGCGCAAGTCGCTGGTCTTGCTTAAAAACGACGGCGCACTCCCTTTCGCGAAAGACCAACCCCTGCTCGTAGCTGGCTCAGCCGCCGACGACATCGGCTATCAGTGCGGCGGCTGGACGGTGTCCTGGATGGGCGGCCCGGGGCCGATCACGCCCGGCACGACCCTGCTCGAGGGGATGAGGGCCGCCGCCCCGCAAGCCGATATCCGCTACCAGGCAGACGGCGTGTTCGACGTGCGCGCCGAGGTCGGGCTGATCGTTTTGGCCGAAGAGCCCTACGCCGAGGGCATGGGCGACAAAGAGGACCTCCAGCTGCGCCCCGACCAGATCGCTCTGCTGGAGCGCGTACGCGCGCAGTGCGACCGGCTCGTGCTCGTGCTGTTCTCAGGTCGCCCGCTGATCCTCACCCGGCAGGTGCCGATGTGCGACGCAGTGGTAGCGGCTTGGTTGCCTGGTAGCGAAGGTCAGGGCGTCGCCGAGGTCCTGTTCGGCGATTACGCGTTCAGCGGCACCCTCCCATTCGCGTGGCCCGCGTCGATGGCGCAGATTCCACTGTCCCGTTTGAAGGGCCAGGAGCCTCTTTTCCCGCTAGGCTACGGCTTAACGACGGAGGCGCGCTCTGGCTGAAGGTGAGCGCTCTCTACTGAGCTTTGCGACGGAGTGCCAAAACCCCGAGCACCTCCGGCGTTCGGGGTTTTATTTAGTTGGCGGTACAATCTCAAAACCGTTAAACGGCCCTGAGCACAGTCCGTTCGGCGGTTGTCACCCACCATTTCTTAAAGGTTGGCGGGTGAGCGGCGGGGCAACGCCCCACCGATGTGGGAGAAGCACCCCGCTCGAGCCTTTTCAAGTACAACACCCCAAACTTAGATAAGCCGGTTAAACCTCGCACTGCGTAAATGTAGCCAATACGCCGATTTACGCTTGACGTGTAGCAAAGTTACCGCCATAGTTACCGATAACTATAGAAACATAGGGGTGCTGAGTGGCTGTTTCAATGCCCACCATTCACGACATCGCGCGTCACGCCCAGGTTTCGGCCATGACGGTCTCTCGCGCGCTCAACAACCGCCCCGGCGTCTCAGAGGGTACCCGGCAAAAGGTGCACGCTGTGGCGCAGAGTCTCGGTTACGTGGCCAACGTGCAGGCCAAGCGGCTGGCGGGCGGCCAAACCAACGTCCTCGGTATGTTGGTCCCCGATATCGGCACCGAGTACGTCGGCGAAATTGTGCGCGGTGTGGGGGACGCCCTCGAGCGCTCCGGCTACGACCTGCTGCTCTACACCACCCACCGCGATCCGGAACGCGAACGCGCCAGGTTGTCCGGGGTGGCCGGGGGCATGGCCGACGGTCTGCTGACCGTGCTGCCCAAAACCATCGACAGCCACCTCTCGATGCTCGAGCAGCTCGCGTTGCCGGTAGTCATCGTCGATCACCGGGGGGCCAACACCAGCCTGCCCACCATCGGTACCGACAACCTGACCGGCTCACGCGAGGCGGTGCAGCACCTCGCGGAGCTGGGACACCGCCGCATCGGCTTCGTCACCGGCGACCTCTCCACGGGCGCGGCGGTCGACCGCCTGAGGGGTTACCGCGAGGGGCTGCGGGCGGCGGGCCTTCCCTTTGACGAGGCGCTGGTCGGACAGGGTGACTTTTATCAGCCCCGCGGCTTTGAGGCGGCCCTCGACCTGCTGCGTCTGCCCGAGCCGCCCACCGCGCTGTTCGCGTCCAACGACGTCTCGGCCTTTGGCGCGCTGGCGGCTGTGCGTGAACTGCGCCTGCGGGTACCCACCGACGTCTCGGTCGTCGGTTTCGACGACATTCCCTCGGCTCGGCAGATCCACCCACCCCTTACCACCGTGCGTCAGCCGCTCTACGAGATGGGCGCTGCTGCCACCAGGTTGTTACTTTCGCTGCTCCGGGGCGGCGAGGCTGCTGTGCCTCGCATCAGTTTGCCCACTGCGTTGGTTGTGCGGGAGTCCACTGCGCCCGCAAAAGGAGGTCACCACTAACCTAAGCCGAACCGACGTGCGGGTACGGGAGCTATGGCCGCCCGCGTACTCCTTAAGCGAAAGGGATAAGAGGAGAAACATGAACTACCGTGCAGGAATCCGCGTAGTAGGACTGGGGTTGTTGGCGCTCGCCGCCGCGTCGTGCGCCAGGATCGATCAGGCCCCCGTGTCCGACCCTGAAGCCTCACTCACCACCAGCGCGCTGCCGCCGGGGGCCGCCGGACCGTCGAACAACGCCGGTGCTCCGGTCGCTCCCAAAATCACGGCCAACGTGCGGGGGCCGGTGCCCACGAACGACTGGTGGTCGTCGCTGGTCTTTCAGCGCTTCCCCGACAACCCCTACTCCGAGAACATGCACGCGCACCCGCTCTCCATGAAGGCCAAAGCGGGCGGCCTGGGCGTCGCGTACCCCGCGTCGTACGTCATCACGCCGGACGCGCGCAAGTACGAGTACACCTACACCGAGGACTTCACCTTGGGCGTCACCGGGCTCAGTTCGCCCGACGCCAAGCTGGACGGCTACAGCGACTGGACCGTGAGCGCCTACTGGAGCGGCGGCGGCTCGAGCCTTAAGGCCACCTTCGGCCACGGTCTGCCGTATGTGTACGCGACCAAGACCGGCGGCGACGTCCAGGTCGCCTTTAACGGCGCGCCCGAGGTCTGGTCGAACACCGGCAACGTCGTCGGCGTCACCATTCGGGGGCACCACTACGGGCTGTTCGCGCCTTCGGGCGCTTCGTGGCGCGTAAGCGGCAACACGCTCCTCTCGAGCCTCGCGGGCAAAGACTACGTCTCGGTAGCGGCCCTTCCCGACAGGAACAGTTCCACGCTCTCAGAGTTCGCGCGGCACGCCTTCGCGTTCGTGACCGACACCAAGGTGACGTACCGCGTCGATAACGGCAACGTGAGCACCACCTACACCGCCACCACGACGCCGAAAGAAGGCTCCGAGACCCGGCCACTGGTGGCGCTCTACCGCCACCAGTGGCTCAACAGCGGCGCGGCCCTGACCGGCTATATCTACAATTCCGCGCGCGGCACCATGAAGGTGCTCGTAGGCAACAGCTTCTCCACCTCACTGAAGTTCGGCGGCGTGCTCCCCACCCTGCCCGACAGTGGCAGCTACGACCGTAACCGCTTGGCAGGTTACTTAAACGACGCCGCCTCGAAGCCCGCCATCACGGGCAACGATACCTACTGGGTCGGTAAGAGCCTGGGGCGCGCCGGGGTTCTGGCGCACATCGCCAACCAGCTCGGTAACACGGGTGCGCGCGACGCGCTGCTCAACAACATGAAGTCCAAATTGCAGGACTGGCTGACGCCGGGTGGCGAGAACTTCTTCGCCTACGAAGACCGCTGGGGCACCCTGATCGGCTACCCGGCTTCGTACGGCTCGGACACCGAACTCAACGATCACCACTTCCACTACGGCTACTTCGTGCAGGCCGCCGCCGCCATCGCGGTCTACGATCCGGGCTGGGCGAGCACGTGGAAGGGCCAAATCAACGACCTCATCTACGACGCGGCCAACCCTGGCAGCGACACCCGTTTCCCCAAACTGAGGAACTTTGACCCCTACGCCGGACATTCGTGGGCGTCGGGACACGCCGCCTTCGCGGCAGGGAACAACAACGAGTCCTCGTCGGAGGCCATCAACTTCGCTACCGGCCTGGTACTCTGGGGTGCGGCAACCGGCGACGCCACCGTGCGCGACCTGGGCGTGTACCTCTACGCCACCGAGGTCAGCGCCATCGAGCAGTACTGGTTCGACGTGGACAACGCGGTCTACCCGAGCAACTTCCGGCACCCGGCGGTCGGTATGAACTGGGGCGACGGCGGGTCGTACTCGACCTGGTTCACCGCCGAACCGGAGATGATCCAGGGCATCAACCTGCTGCCGATCCAACCCGGCTCGACGTACCTGGGAAGCCGCCCGGACTACATCAAGACCAACTGGAACAACATGGTCAGTGAGAACGGCGGCGAACCCGCCGTCTGGCAGGACATCTGGTGGAGCTACCTGGCGCTGACCGACCCGGCGGCGGCCATCGCCAAGTTCGACGCCAACGCGGGCTACACCCCGGAAGAGGGACAGTCGAAGGCGTTTACCTACCACTGGATTCACAATCTGAACGCGCTGGGCCGTCCGCTGACGAACGTGACCGCCAGCTCGCCGACCGCCGCGGTCTTCGACAAGAGCGGCAAGCGCACCTACGTGGCCTACAACTTCGGGAGCGCGGCGACGACCGTGACGTTCTCCGACGGTGGCCGCTTAGACGTGCCCGCGCGCTCGCTGGCGACGAGTAGCGGTGGCGGCACCAACCCACCTCCCCCGCCACCCGCCACCGGCACCGCCTGCTTTTTTGAGAACGACAACTATAGCGGCGCGTCGTTCTGCGCGGACGCTGACAGCAGTTGGGTCGGCAACGCCTGGAACGACCGCATCTCGTCGGTCAAGGTGAAGAGCGGTTATCAAGTCCAGCTCTTTAACGACATCAACTACGGTGGAGCGGTTAAAACGGTTACAGGCGACACGGCGTCGCTGCCCGACTTCAACGACCGCACCTCGTCGTTTAAGATCGTCTCCACGACGATCAATCCCATGCCGCCACCCAACACGGGCGGCTACAGCCGCGTCGGCTACTTTGTGCAGTGGGGCATCTACCAGCGCAACTTCAGGCTCGCCGACATGGACAGGAGCGGCGCGGCGGCCACGCTGACCCACCTGAATTACGCCTTCGGCGGCATTACCCCCGAGGGTACCTGCACCGTCACGGCCCCCGGTATCAGCGATTCGTTCGCCGACTACGGCAAGTCGTTCACGGCGGCTGAGAGCGTCGACGGCGTAGGTGACATCTGGAGCCAGACGCTGCGCGGCAACTTCAACCAGATTAAAGAACTTAAAGCGAAACACCCCGGCCTGAAGGCGCTGATCTCGCTCGGCGGTTGGACCTGGAGTAAAAACTTCAGTGACGTGGCCCTGACCGACGCTTCACGCAAAAAGTTCGTCACAAGCTGTATCGACATCTATATCAAGGGGAACCTGCCCTCTGCCGACGGCGCGGGCGGCCCCGGCAGCGGCACGGGCGTGTTCGACGGCATCGACATCGACTGGGAATACCCGGCGAGCGAGGGCAACACCGGCAACATCATCCGCCCCGAAGATACCCGAAACTTCACGCTGCTGCTCGAGGAGTTCCGCCGTCAACTCGATGCGACCGGGAGCGGTAAACTCTTGACCGCCGCCCTGCCCGCGGCCCCGTCCAAAATCGCCAAGCTCGAGGTCGCAAACATCTCCCGCGTGCTCGACCTTATGAACGTGATGACCTACGACTTCCGCGGCGGTTGGAGCACAACCGGCCCGACGAACTTCCACTCGAACCTCTACCCCGACCCGGCGAGCACCGGCAGCGGCGAAGAAAAAAGCTTCAGCGTGGACACCGCCATCAATGCCTACTTGCAGGGGGGCGCACCCGCGAAAAAGCTGATCGTCGGCGTGCCGTACTACGGGCGCGGCTGGCGCGGCGTCGGGAGCGCGAATAGCGGCCTCTACCAGCCTGCGACCGGCTTGCCTCAGGGCGCGTACGAAGCGGGCATCGACGACTACAAGGTGTTAGTCAACAGGCCCGGCACCGTCTACCGGAACGCCGTCACCAAGCAGATGTGGAAATACGACGGTAACGAGTTCTGGAGCTACGACGACCCCGAGGTCCTCACCACCAAGATGAACTACATCAGGGCGCGGGGGCTGGGCGGCAGCATGGCCTGGTCGATGGAGGGCGAAGACCCAAACGCCTCGCTCAGCAAAACGATCTTTAACGCGCTGAAGTAACACCTCCCCGTACGCCGAGACGCCACGCCAGCCCCTAAGCTGAGCGTGGCGTTTTAGCCTGAGACAGCCCTTGCGTGAGGTAACGCTCGAGAGGGGCGTCGCCGTGTGAGCCCACCAGCAAGAAATAGCGTTTTGCCTGGAGAACACTGCGTCCAAGTTAAATGTTTCGACGCGCATCTGCGCCTTTTAAACCACAAACCGCCTTAGAGTGGCCCACCGACCCCCGATACTTCGTTCTAGGTGTAAGACAGCAGCTGGAACGTGGTCGCTCGGTAGTCGCTCCAAGAAGCTTTACGGAGGTTGTACCCACCTCTGTGGACCCTTCAGCTCTGAATACGCTGAAGCGACGGATGAGAACAGCTTACGAACCCGACCACGAGCGAAACACGCTAGAGCGACAGGCGTAAGGGCGTTGTCCACTACGCTTTAAGACTAGAGAGGATAAAAATGATCGGAAAGCGGAAACTCGAGCGACGTCTCTCCAGATTAAAATCTTTTACCTTTCTCATGGCGCTAGCCCTCTCTATAAGCGCGTGTAGCACGCTTATAGAGAGTGATCGAACGCTGAACACCGCCGCCGTGTGTGGTACCACGAACATCGCGCAAAATAAGCCGTCGTTGTCCTCAAGTGATGAGACGAACACGTTGGTCTCGAGTAAAGCCTTTGACGGCGACGCCGGTACCCGTTGGTCGAGCGCCTTCACCGATCAGCAGTGGGTGCAGATCGACTTGGGCAGCGTGCAGCCAATCTGCGGCGTGACGCTTCAGTGGGAGGCGGCCTACGCTAGGGCCTTCCGGCTCGAGGTGTCGAACGACGGCAACACCTGGACGCCCGTCTACAGCACCACTAGCGGCACCGGCGGCACCCAAGAGGTCACGCTCACCGCGAACACTTCGGGCCACTGGGTGCGGATGCTCGGCACCCAGCGGGCCACTCCCTACGGCTACTCGCTGTACGAGTTCAAGGTGTACGCAGGCGGCGCGGGCGGCGGCCTCGTCTGTTTCTTTGAGAATATCAACTACGGGGGCGCGTCGTTTTGTGCAGACGCCGACAGCAGTTGGGTCGGCACCACCCGGAACGACCGTATCAGCTCGGTCAAGGTGCAAAGCGGCTATCAGGTACAGCTCTTCGGTGATATCAGCTACGGTGGCGCGTCCAAGACGCTCACCGGCGATACAGCCTCGCTGCCCGACTTTAACGATCAAGCCTCATCCTTCAAACTTGGCAAAACCGGCGATGGCAAGGTCGTCGGAACCTACTACGCGACCTTCGCGGGCAGCGTTCCGCGCCTTAAGGACATCGACCCGAACTACAACCTGATCTACCTGTTTGCCGCCACCCAAGCCGGGCGCGAACCTACGGGCACCCTGACGTTCGCCGCGCCGCCCGACGGCAACGGGGCCTGGACAAATTGGGCTGCCGACATGCAGGCCGTCCGCAAACAGGGGCGCAAGGTCATTCTGTCGGCAGGGGGCGCAAATCAGGCGATCCGCTTTACCGACCGGGGCGACTCCGCGTTTGCCGGCCGCCGGGGCAACCCGGTGCCGCTCTACGCCGGGGCGGCCCGTTCGCCGGTCCGGCACGTGGTGTTCGTTGCCAAGGAAAACCGCACGTACGACGAGATGGACTTCAACACCTTCGAGGCCGACGCCGACCCTAACACCCCTGAATTGATCTGGGTCGCCAAAGAGCTCAAGCGCCGCTACCCCGGCTTCCTCATCACCGCGCCGCCCGCACCGTGGAGCCGGCGCGATCAAAAGTTTTGCAAAGACATGCTGGACGCGGGCGCACTTGACTACTGCGCGCCGCAGTACTACGACGGTCCCGACCTGAGCAGCCCCGCCTATTTGCTCGAGAACATCACCCTCTGGATGGACCTGCTGGGGCCGCAGCACGTGGTCGTCGGTTTTGGCGTCAATAACGAACTCAACAACTACTGGGCGGTCGGCTCGGCGGTCGACACCTTTAAGAAGCTCGAGGCGCGCTACCCGAACGTTCGGGGAGTTTTCGATTGGCGGCTTGACTGGGACGCTCGCGACGGCTATCCGTTTGCAAGGCAGCT
>CADCWP010000020.1 GCA_902806425.1 uncultured Truepera sp. | reverse complement strand
ATAAGGTTGAAGATGTCCTCTTCCAAGTTCGCCCCTGTACACGAGACCATCTGCACTTTGTCCTGCCGGATCATCTCGGCAAATGACAGGCCGAGTTCGGCGGTGCTCATGGCCCCGGCGAGCGTGACCATCATGTAGCCACCGTTATTCAGGTGCTCGGTGTAGGCGTCGGCGGCGTCGACGAGGGCGGCAGCGTTGAAGTGGCGGTAGTGGTAGCGGATAAAGTCGGTGATGGGGGTCTGGGCCTTCGTCTGCGTCATGGGTACTCCTCGCAATCTTGGCCATTTTATCAACGAGATAAAGCTTCTGCCCCTCCACATACCGCCGGTTCTGAGGTGCGTGCGAGTCGGGGGAACCGACGCCGCGCTGCGCGCCCCTGGGAATAGACACGCTAAAGGCGACCTCGAGCCACACCGACACGTCCCAGTAGGGGCGCAGTTCCGGACGGTGCAAAAAGATACCGTCGAGCAGCAAGATTGCGCCGGGTGCAGCTTGTCTTTCGGGTACGGTGACGGGTGTTTCAGCGGCGACGTTGTAGACAGCCGTACGGTAGCAGCCTGAGCCCCCGGGGCTGAGCGGCTCGAGCAAGTTCCGTTTGAGCGCGTCGTAGTCGTACGAATCACGGTAAAACCCTTCCGGCGAGCCGCGCCCGAGGCGATAACGTAGCTCTCTCGAATTGTGAAAGCCGTCCACCGAGGCGCGGATGACGTCTTGCCCAGACGTTTTCAGAACCTGCGCAAGCTCGTCGGCGAAGACTGTCTTGCCCGCGCCGTCCACCCCGTCGACAGCGACGCGGAGGACATAGGGCGAAGACGTTTTCAGGATGCGAGCAGCGACTACCTCGAGTACCTGCTGACGCGCTGACATAAAACGTAGTTTAGGAGCTATAGCATTGTTTTGCCGCACTCTTCTCCTGAACAATCTCACAGAGAAATCCCCGCAGCCTGATAAGGAGCTTTGGGGATTCGTTTTGAGAGAGGGGTTCAGTTCATCGAGTGTAAACCGACCCTATTCCCTTCGGTATCTAGAAAAAAAGCGATAAAGCCGTTTTCGCCGATGCTCATCTTGTCCGTTAGGACTTTGCCGCCCGCCGCCTCGACCTTGCCGAGAGACACGCTCAGGTCGTCACCACCGTTTAGGTAGATGATGCTGCCCTGTCGGCTAGGCGTGTAGTCGTCGCCCTGCATCAATGCTCCGCCGACACCGTTCTGATAGGGCAAGGTCGCCATCGTGCCTTGCTCATCTTCCACTATCGTTAGCTCGCTGGCTAGCAACGCACTGTAGAACGTTTTGGCTCGGTTCATATTGGTGACAGGAATGTCAAACCAGTTCACTGCGCTTGCCATATCGAACCTCCGCGATGGGCCTTATGGTTTGGGCGTGGTTGCCTTCAACCCATCTACCTATAAATTTAAGGCATACGAGTGACAACCCTATGTCAGTAGACTTTGACGTAGGTTCAGAGCTCGATTCTCGCGAATCCCTTCGTTGCAGAGTGAAGATTCAAGGCTCACGAACTCAGGTCATCAGCGTTTATTTAGACCCTAAGTCGCATAGCCTCGAGCTCTTCTCTCAAGCGGTCTCGCAGGCTCTCAGGGCTGAGCACCCGCACCTTCGCGCCCCAACTGAGTATCCAGAACAACGTTTCGTCGGGATGTCTGACGCTCAGCGTAACCCTGAGACCTTCGGGCGTATCTTCATAGACGCCGTTATGAAATACTGGACGCTCCCGTACCCACTGGGCTACTTCGTTGTCGAAGAGCAGGTTTACTATGGCACTGTGTCTCTCATTATGCAGTTCGTGCAGGCTGAAACCCACTTGTCGCGTAAAAGTTTCAGGCAAAACCGTAATCTGCCGAACCCGTTCGAGCTTGAACACACGCATGGCCTCGCGCAGGTGACAGTATGCCGCGAGCATCCAAGCCCCTTTAAAGTGGACGAGCCCGTGCGGGTCAACCGTGCGCTCGGTCAGTTCGCCCCGGTCGCCACCTGCACGTTTGAAGTAGTGCAAGTGGAGGCTTTTTTGCTCGAGAATCGCCCGGCGCACCCCCGCTAACATGCCGGACACGTCAGCGAGAACTTTGCTTTCCGAGTTGATAAAGCGGATGTTCTCTAGGAAGTAAGCCACGTCTCGCTGAACATCTTGACTCAGGACAGCTTCTATCTTGCGGCTTGCCGACTTTGCTGCCGCTTGATACTGCGCGTCGAAGCTTTGCGCCATCACTTCACTGCCCAAAACCAGCACGACGGCCTCGTCCGGGTTCAGAGACACCGGGGGCAAGAAATACCCTTCCATCAGCCAATAGCCTTGACCCGCTGCTGAGACGATAGGGACACCGGACTCGTTGAGCGCCTGAATATCGCGGTAGATGGTGCGCGTGGTGACCTCGAACGTGTGGGCGAGTTCGGCGGCGGTCACGTGATCCCGGCCCTGCAGCTCGAGCACAATCGCCAGAAGCCTGTCGGTGCGGTTCACCAAGCTGCCTTTCTCGACATCATCTATATCTACAGTCTAAGGAAGTTGGTAGGCTTTTGCGTCGTGGCTGGTTTTTAGTGATTCTGGGGCTTGTCCTGGGTCGGCAACCGTTTGCAAAAGCAGCTCGCGGTGTATCAGTTAGGTTTTCGCAGCTCGAGCACCGCCGCCGCAGCACCCGCCTGGAGCGGCTCCAGGTGCCAGTTTTGATACTCTCCGACGACCTCGAACCCGGCAGCTCGAACCCACGTGAGCAGGGTCCTAAGCGGGGTAAATTTCAGAGTTTCACTCGAGGGCTTCACGGTCCCGTCGGCGAAAACGTCTTGCATCTCATAATGTAGGACCCCGTGTTCGGCGTCAAAAGCTGTTTGTTTGACCAGGAAGCGAGCCAAGTCTCCTGCCGCGTCCCGGTATTCACTCCAGAGCTTAAAGTCGTCGTCCAAGGTGAAGTCGTAGCCTTCGGGCAGCCTCGTGTCGAAGATAAATACCCCACCCGGCCTCAAGTGTTCGTAAACCTGAGCTAGCAGCGCCTTGACGTGCTCCTCGCTTAGGAAAGCCTGAAACGCGTTGCCGGTCATTAGAGCCAACCCGAACCGCTGCCCTGAAATGAACTCGAGCGCGTCTTGCCGGACGAACGTCAAATTCTCACGGCCCACCGCCTTAGCTTTTGCGGTCGCGAGCATCTCTGCTGAAATATCCACCCCCACGACCTCGAGACCCGTCTCCGCCAGCGGCACCGTGACGATGCCCGTCCCGCAGCAGAGGTCGAGCACAGCCCCACCCTGTCTGAGCGCCAGCGCGGTCAGCGTGCGGATCTCTGGTTCGTAGAGCGCACTGTACTGCGCGTCGTAATCGGCTCCCGAATCGTAAGTTCGTGAGTTCACAGCGCTACTCAGCCCCTAATTCTTTCGTCATAAAGGTGCTGTTAGGGTCGAGTTTGTAGTCGGCGAACGGCTCACCAACCGTAAAGCCAAAGCTCGAGTACAGCCTACGAGCGGGCTCAAAGTACGGCATCGAACCCGTTTCAAGACTCAGGCGCTTGTAGCCTCGCCGCCGCGCTTCGGCGATGATGTAGTGCAACATCTCTGCCGCGACGCCCCGACGCCGGAACCCGCGCGCAGTCCGCATCGACTTGATCTCGCCGTGCCGGGCGTCCAGCTCCCTGAGCGCCCCGCACCCGGCCAGCTTGCCGTCCGCCCAGAGCGTCCAAAAGGTGATGTCGGGAGCGCGTAACCCGCCGAGGTCGAGGGCGTGTTTGCTCTCGGGCGGCGAGACTGAGCGCATCTCCTCGAGGTGCTCGTTCAACAGGTCGGCAATAGCGGGGCCTTTTAGGTCGTCGATTCTGATATGCACCGCGTCCTTAAACCGTCCTCTGTGTTTGCTGTAACGCCGCCGCCAAGTCGTCGATGAGGTCGTCTGGGTGCTCGAGCCCCACCGATACCCGCAGCAATCCTTTCGGCGTCGTGCTCTCCGGCCCCTCGATGCTGGCACGGTGCTCGATGAGGCTCTCGACCCCGCCCAAGCTCGTCCCACGGGCAAAAAGCTCTACGTTAGCAGCGACCCTTATGGCGGCGGCTTCCCCACCGACGACCTCAAACGAGAGCATCCCGCCGAAGTTTTGCATCTGTTTTTGGGCAACCTCATGACCGGGATGCGAGGTCAGACCGGGGTAATGCACCCGCTCGACCTGCGGCTGCGCCTCTAAAAAGGCGGCGACTTTACCCGCGTTCTCGCAGTGCGCGCGCATCCGGTAGGGCAGCGTGCGGAGGCTCCGCAGCACCAGCCAGCAGTCGAACGGTGACGGCACCGCCCCCTCGAGGTTTTGCAGCGTCCGAATCGTCTCAAAAGCTCCCGCGGCACGTTTGGCAATGACCGCGCCGCCCAGCACGTCAGAATGCCCAGCCAGGTACTTGGTCGTCGAGTGCATGACCAGATCGGCACCCAACGCGAGCGCGCTCTGCACCGTCGGCGGCGTCCAGGTCGCGTCGCAGGTGAGGAGCGCGCCGCGGCTGTGGGCGAGTTCGGACAGGGCGACGACGTCGCTGATTTTTAGAAGCGGGTTCGAGGGCGTCTCGAGCCATAACAGTCGGGTGGTGTCCTGCCACGCGCCCCGCACGGTGTCAACGTCGGACGTATCGACAAAGCTGACGTGCAAGCCCCAGGGCATAAAGACCTGTTTGAGAAGTTTTGTAATCCCGTGGTAGAGGTCGTCCGGCGCGACTACGTGGTCGCCCGGTTTCAAGGTGCGAAAAACTGCCGCCGCCGCCGCCGAGCCTGAGGCGAAACACGCCGCCGCTTCGCCGCCCTCGAGCGCAGCTAGGGCGTTCTCGAGGGCCTCCCGGTTCGGGTTGTTCGTGCGGGTGTAGACGTAGCCGTGCGGGTAGGAGCCGTCGGGTTGACGCTCAAACGTTGTGCTCAGGTGAACCGGCGGCGTGACGGCCCCGGTCGCCACGTCTATCTCGGCCCCCGCGTGAACCGCGAGCGTCTCCACCTTCCACTTCCGCACTACACGAGCCTCACGTGGACGCCCGCGTCTGCCAGAAGCTGCTTGACCTTGCCCACCGTCGTCTGACCGCTGTGAAAAATGCCCGCCGCCAGCGCCGCGTCCGCTTCGGCGTCACGGAGTACGTCACGCATGTGGAGAGCGTTTCCCGCGCCGCCGGAAGCGATGACCGGAATATCGACCGCCTGAGCAACCGCCTTCGTAGCCTCCACATCGTAGCCGGTCTTCATCCCGTCGGCGTCGATGCTGTTCAGCACGATTTCCCCCGCTCCAAGTTCCTGACCCCGAACAGCCCACTCCAACACGTCGAGCCCTGTCGCCCTCCGTCCGCCCGCCACGAAGACCTCCCAACCCGAATCGTTCGCGCGCTTTTTGGCGTCGATGGAGAAGACGACCGCCTGTGAGCCGTAGTGATCGGCGGCCTCACGCACAGCTTGTGGATTCGACACCGCGCCCGAATTGATCGAAACCTTGTCGGCCCCCGCTAGAAAGAGCGTGCGAAAATCAGCCAGCGTCCGCACGCCACCGCCTACAGTGAGCGGCATAAAACACATTTCAGCGGTGCGGGTGATGATGTCTAACATCGCGCTGCGCCCTTCGCTGGTCGCGGTGATGTCGTAAAAGACCAACTCGTCCGCGCCCTGATCGTTGTACCTAAGCGCTAGGGCTACAGGGTCGCCGACATCGGTAAGCTCACCCGCTTCGACTCTACCGAACTGCTGACCACGCGTGGTGCGCCCGTTGTGAACGTCGAGACAGGGGATGATGCGTTTGGCTAACACCTTTAGAGCTTACCTTAGCGTCGCAAAGTAAAACGCCGCACGCCTCGAGCAAGCAGGTCAGACCGCGCCTACGCTCCTTTATCAGGGATATGTCCATGTCTAAGCCGGAGTCGTTTGTCGGGCCGCCTAAGCCGGATAGCTCATCCGTGTCTTTCGCGTTGGAAGACCCTGCCTCGAGAGCTTCGATCTTTCGCTCGAGCCTTCCAATCCTCTCCTCAGCGTCCCGCAAACGCCAGTGCCAGTTTTCCTGTTCAGGCCGCTTCATAGAATCGGACATATCGGCAGCGTCAGCAGTGGCGAGGATGCGCCAGCGTACGGTGTCCACATCACGGGTGAGCTGTTGCAGGATGCGGTAGGCCACCCCGTCACCCTCACGGATGATGCCCAGCAAAATATGCTCGGTCGCGATGACGTTCGAGCCGAGGCTTCTCGCTTCAGAACCCGCTAGCTCCATCACCCGCCGGGCGCGCGGGGTGATGGCGGCGGTTTCGTTGCGCGGCAAGCCGTCGCCGCGTCCTACCATCTCTTCGACCTGGCGGCGCAAGCCCTCTAGGGTCGCGCCGAAGTCGGCTAATACGCGGCTGGCGTTACCCCCTTCACGCATCAGACCCAGGAGCAGGTGCTCGGGACCGATCATGGCGTGACCGAGTTTTGAACCTTCTTCTCTGGCAAAGTGGAACACCAGCCGGGCGCGGTCGTCGTATCGGTTCAAAGGTCGCCCCTCTCAAACGCGTGTCCGGGCAGGGTGCTCATACCCAAACTTTGAAAACGCAGCGAGAACGTGTCATACATAATGTTATACTACGCGGTCAACGGATGAACGGGGAGGTCGTCCATTACGTTCTTCACCCTCCCAGGTATTCCGCCTATAGGTACTTTGACCCATGTGTATGACCCCCTTACATCTTAACCCCGCCGCCCCTACACTTTTCTTACAATTCCCTGGCAAACGGCTTAAGAGGGCCTCATGAGCGGCTTATGCTCCCCTTCGGCTAAGTTTGGCTGGTTGAAAGGCGACAGATGGTTTTTCAGGAGATGATTTTGCGGCTCACAGAGTATTGGGCCGAGCGCGGTTGTGTCATCGTTCAGCCCTACGACACCGAGGTCGGGGCGGGTACCTTTTACCCCTCGACGTTTCTTAGGGCGCTCGGTTCCGAGCCGTGGCGCGCGGCGTACGTGGCCCCATCGCGCCGCCCCGCCGACGGGCGTTACGGCGAAAACCCCTACCGCTTCCAGTACTATTTCCAGTATCAGGTCATCTTAAAGCCGTCACCAGCGGACGTGCAGCAGGCGTATCTCGACTCCCTGTACGCCCTCGGCATCGACTACCGCGAGCACGACATCCGTTTCGTCGAGGACAACTGGGAACAGCCCAGCTTGGGCGCGTGGGGGCTCGGCTGGGAGGTGCAGATGGACGGGATGGAGGTGACGCAGTTCACCTACTTCCAGCAGGTCGGGGGCGTAGACCTCAGGCCCGTGTCGGTGGAGTTGACCTACGGTCTGGAGCGCCTCGCCATGTATTTGCAGGGGGCGCAGCACGGGTTTGACGTTGAGTACGCGCCGGGGGTCACCATCGGCGACCTTCGCCGCGACTTTGAACTGCAACACTGCGCCTACAATTTCACGCAGGTCAACGCGCCCCTACAGCGTCAGCTGTTCGATTCGTTCGAGGGTGAGGCGGCGCGGCTTTTGGACCTCGAGCTCATCTATCCGGCCTACGAGTTCGTGATGAAGGCGTCGCACGCATTTAACCTGCTCGACGCGCGCGGCGTCCTGTCGCACATGGAGCGGCAAAACTACGTCCAGCGGTTGCGGCGTCTTTCGGAAGGGACGGCCAAGCGCTATCTCAGTCTGTTACCTAAAACCGAGCCCCCAAAGGCTGAGACGCCTCAAACCGAGACGCCCAAAACTGGGGCCGCGTAGTGGCGACGCTGCTTTTTGAGATCGGTACTGAGGAGCTGCCGAGCTGGTACGTATCGCAGGGGCGAGCGGGGTTGGAGCGTCTTACGGCTGAGCGGTTGACGGCGGCGGGCGTCGCGTTCGGGACCGTCCGGGGTTTCGGGACGCCACGCCGTCTGGCCGTTTTGGTTGAAGACGTGGCCGCGACCAGCGCGGCGCGTGAGGAGCTTAAACGTGGTCCCGCCGTGAGCGCGGCCTTTGACGCGGTCGGCAAACTGAGCCGCGCCGCCGAAGGTTTTGCCCGTGCCAATGGCGTCGACCCGTCCGAGCTCTTTAAGCAGGAGACCGACCGAGGCGCGTACGTCTTCGTCCGCAAACGGCTCGGCGGTGAGCCTGTCGTCACCTCCTTGCCGCCGCTTCTAAGCGCCCTCGTCCGCGACCTGCCCGCGCCGCGCAAGATGCGCTGGGGCGAGGTCGAGCAGCCCTTTTTGCGCCCGGTAGCGTGGCTGGTGGCCCTCCTCGACGACACGGTTCTAGACGTTTCCGCTGCGGGCGTCCAATCCGGACGCACGACGCGGGGCCACCGCTTTTTAGGTGGACAGGCGCTTGAGCTTCCCCACGCCCACGATTACGAGGCGGTTCTGGCCGACTCTTCGGTAGTCGTGGACGAGGGCAAACGTCGGGACGCGACGCTCACGGCGGCGCAGAGAGTTGCCGCCACCGAAGGACTCACGCTGGTCAGCGAACCCGGCCTGTTAGAAGAGGTCACGAACCTCCTCGAGATTCCCGTCGCTATCCTGGGCAGGTTTGACGAACGCTACTTATCTCTGCCTGACGAGGTATTGGCGACCACCATGATCCACCATCAGCGCTTTTTTCCGACGAGGCGCGAAGACGGCGCGCTGGCCCCGTATTTCGTCGGCGTCTCAAACAATGAGGTGCCGGAGCGGGCGCTTGTACAGCGCGGCTACGAAGGCGCGCTCAACCCACGCCTTTTCGACGCCCAGTTTTTTTGGAACGTCGACCGCAACCGTTCGCTGTCGCAGCACGCTTGGGGGCTTTCGGGCGTCGGCTTTCACAAGGGTCTCGGCACGATGGCCGACAAGGTTATGCGGACGCAGACGGCGGCTCTGGCGCTCGCCCAGCTTTTAGGGTTAAGTGAGGCCGACAAAGAAACCCTAAGCAGCGCCCTACCCATCTATAAGGCCGACCTGGCGACGCAGATGGTGGGCGAGTTACCCGAACTCGAGGGGGTCATAGGCCGCGCCTACGCGCTTGCGGAGGGGCAGCGCGCGGAGGTCGCCGAGGCGCTCGAGCACGGCGTCCGTCCGGGTACCCCCGGCGGCCCGCTGCCGACCTCGGAACCGGGCGCGGTGCTCTCGCTCGCCGACCGGTTGGACAAGCTTATCGGCTTTTTCGCGCTCGGACAAAAGCCGTCGGGTTCGGCTGACCCGTTTGGACTGCGGCGTGACGCGGTTGCGGTCGCGCGCACCCTAAACGCGCAGGGGACGCGCGTCAAGCTCGACCAGATCGTGAGGGCAGCAGCGACAGCTTATGAAGGCGGCACCCCGGCGGTTACCGAGGAGACCATTGGGAGCGTTGTGGCGTTTATCTGGGACCGGGTCGCGGGACTTTTGGAACTCGAGGGTGTCCCTACAGCCTTGGTGCGCGCCGTTACTGCCGACGCGCCGCCGGTAGTAACGGCCAGCAGGCGCGCCCATTTGCTGAGGGCGCTCAGCCAAGAGGGCGACTTCGCGCAGCTTTTGCAACTTTATAAACGCGCCGCCAACCTCGCCAAACAGTCTCAAGAGACCGAGATCAACCCCAAACGCTTCGACAGCCCTTTCGAGAGGCCCCTTTACGAAGCGATCCCGGCGGCCAAGTCCGCGCTTAGAGAGCTGCTCGTCACCGTGCGGCGGGAGCTTGCGCCGTGGGACCTTGGGAGCGGCCCAGCAAGGGAGCTTAAAAACCTGCCGGGACTCCCCGATGTGCTCGCCCTCAAAGCCCCGCTCGACGCCTTTTTAGATAACGTGCTGGTGATGGTCGAGAACAGCGCGGTGCGCCGCAACCGTCTGGCGCTCCTCGGTGAGGTGAGCGGGTCGCTGCGGGAGTTGGGACGGCTCGAGGTGTTGGAGGGGCTTTCGAGCTGACGCCACCGCTTCTAAACCTAGAGGTGGATGCGTAGCTCACTTCCTTTTTTAGACGCTAACCAAAACCTTTTGCGGCTGACAGCAGTGCACGCCCTCACGACAAGGAGGTTTCGAAGGATTTGCTTTCTAGCTGAGAAACTGAACTGCCGGGTCCGGGAGAGACGATCTGCCTCAGTGCGGCGTTGGTCATGGAGCGCAACCATTGTAGCTAAGTCAACTACTATAGTGTTTGTACCCAATGAGCTGAGAAGGCGATAGATGGGCCTGTTTTACTTGCGTTTACCTGTGCTCACGTTCTGTTCAAAATGGCAGTCTCGGACTAAGCTCGGTTTATGATGCTCCACTGCCTACCATCCCGAACGCTACGCCAAGACGTCATAAGCGGGTTGAATGTTCTACTTTGTAGTCCTCCAGCCGCTCACGACCGCTTAAAGCGCGTTGGCTGGTCCGTTAGACGTCGACACGCCGCCCGTTGCGTGGGGATAACGGCAGGTGGTCAAGCGTGAGCCGCTCATTCGTGGTTACAGGCGGAGGCCGCGGCATCGGCAGGGCAGTTGTCGAGCGGCTTCTTAGCGACCAGAACACCGTGGTGGCTGTTGAGCTAGACCCAGCCGCGCTAGCCTGGACGCAGAAGCATCCTGCAAGCTCTCGCTTGGTTCCCGTCGTTGGTGACGCTGCCGACGAGGCTGTGGCCGAGCAGGCCGCCGATCTGGCGCAAGCGGCGGGTACGCTCAAGGGCTGGGTTAATAACGCCGCTGTGTTCCAGGACGCCTCCCTCCACCTGGACGGGTCGCGTGCGGTGCTCGACCTCATCACCTTAAACCTCAGTCCGGCCGTGGTTGGGTGTGGGGCGGCGATCCGACGTTTTCTTGGGCAAGGCGCGGGTGGGGCCATCGTCAACGTCTCCTCACATCAGGCGATCCGAGCCGTTCCGGGTGCGCTACCCTATGCGACGGCTAAGGCCGCCACCGAAGGGTTAACCCGTGCGCTGGCGGTAGATTATTGACCCTCCGGTATCCGGGTCAATACCGTCGCCCTGGGCTCGATCACCACTGAGCGTTACGAGAGATTTCTCGACCAGCAGGAGCCCTCAGCTGCCGCACGAGTCGAAGAAGAGGTGCGCCTCTTGCACCCACTCGGTAGGGTGGGGCGTCCCGAGGAGGTCGCAGCGGCCGTCGCTTACCTCCTTTCGGATGAGGCGAGTTTTATAAGCGGCGCAACCTTACCTGTCGACGGTGGCCGCTCGGCGCGTGGACGTGACCCCGAGGAGCGTTAAACCGACCTGGTTGGACGACACTCCCCGATATTCGTCGCTTTGGCCTCTAACCTTGTAGCCTCCTGTAGGTTCTTGGCTAGGGTCTTAATCGGGCGCAAAGGCGCGGGAGAGCTGCACGTTCTTTAAGCTGTTCACGTCTAAAAATCCATCTTTGAATGCCAGCGGCGCGTCCAGGATGTCGTTTTCCAGCTTCAGCGGAAAGCTCAGCTCACACGGCCCCGTCACCCCGGTTTTGCTGCTAAAGATCGCCGCGTGCAGCGTCCCGAGCCCCGCCGACGCCTGTGACCCGACCATCACGCCTTTGCCTGCGTTTTGAGCTAAGTTAAGCATCTTCTGCGACACGGTGAAGCCCGTGCGCGCCGTTTTGATGTTCAGAATGTCGAAGGTGTCGAAGCCCAGCTCGCGCTCGAGGTCGGGTAGCGTAAAGCATGAGTCGTCGGCGATGATCGGTAGGACGCCCTCTTTTTTGAGCGCGGCTCGAGCCTTGAGCAGGTGGACCGGCAGCGGTTCCTCGACGTAAGCGACGCCGAGTTTGGCGAGCCGAGCCAAGTCCCGCGCGGCGGTCTCAGGGTTCAAGCCTTCGTTCGCGTCGGCGTAGAGGGTCACACCCGCACCTGCAAAGGCGTGCTGCAACGCCCCTAAAACCTGCGCG
>CADCWP010000019.1:10747-11773 GCA_902806425.1 uncultured Truepera sp. | reverse complement strand
CTCGACCTGTACCAGAAAACCCCCGCTAGTCGGCCTTACGGCGAGAGGCCGGTTGACGATGTCGGGCGGCGTCTCACCCGGGTCGACGGCTTCGTAACCCAAAAATCCAAGTGCCGCGAGCACGATCAGAACGCCGAAACCCGCGATGAGCCATTCCGAGAGGGGCGGCCTCTCCCGGCCCTGTCCTTGACTTTCAGACGAATCCGCCATTACAGGATGAGCCGCGCGGCGGCGGCCCCTACCGAGCCTGGAAAGGCGAGCACCGTTACGATATTGGCGATTTCGGAGGGGCTGGTGCCGTCGGTACGGCCGAAGGTCCAGAGCATATACAGGCTTACGAGCAGCACCAGCGCGTAGCCGACTACGGTAAACCGCAAGAACCCGCTCCACTGCGGTGTCCCCGGCTTGAGCGTGGCCTGCCCTCTAAACTCGACGGCGTAGACGAAGGCGTGCATGAGTAAAAGCGAGGTGAGGGTCAGAGCGAGGGCGTGCCAGGGCGTCATCTGGTAGGCGATCAGCACCATCTCCTCGGTGGGGGCGACGTTAAAGGCCAAAAAGAGCGCCCCGGCGACCATCAGAAAAAGCTCGCCCGCGTAGGTTTCGTCCCGCTGCTCCTTCTCTTCGCCGACCCTGCTGCCCAGCTGGTTTGCGGCGAGCGCCGCGCCGATGCTGCCCGGAATCGCCAGCAGCAAGGTCTTACCGACCACCTCGTCCCACGCCATGCCGAACTCGAGCACCGAGAACAGCGTCAGGATGGCCGTCGCCGCAATGATCCCGACCGTGTAGGCGACAAAAGCGTCGATGAGGTCGTCTTTAAGGCTGAAGGTCTCCTCAAAGCCCGCGTGGTAGGAGAGCGCCGTCAGTAGCGGAATGTTGAGCAGCGCCAGTAGCACCAGGCGAAAGCGGTCCATGTAAAAACCCAGCCACCACATCTCCATGGTCATAAACATGGGCAGCGCGAAGATGATGGCCCCACCGAAGGCGCGCGCAAGCCCCACGCCGAACTCCGTATTTTTCCCCCGCGCG
>CADCWP010000019.1:0-10737 GCA_902806425.1 uncultured Truepera sp. | reverse complement strand
CATGCTGTGTCGCCAAACGGCCAGAGTCCGCCATATCGCTCCCCAAATCCATTTGTACTCACTATAGCGAGTTGGGCGTTCTTGGTGCCTTGGTAGCGCCTGGGTCGCTTTTCACAGGCGGGCACAATCGGTCTTAGCAACGTGGCTAAAGCGCCAGCAGGTGGGTGTCGCTTACGCCACCGTCATGTCTGAATGCAGAAGCTCCGTGCCCTCAGGTCGCAAGCGTGCCATTGCGTAGGCGTCGACAAACCTCCCGTCCCGGAAGGTGTACTGCTTGTGGACACCCTCCCTGACGAAGCCAAACTTTTCGTAAAGCCGGATGGCGGGCGCGTTGTCGGTGTAGACCTCGAGTTCCAGGCGAGTAAGGTTGAGCCACCTGTCAGCCAAGTCCACCGCCGCCCGCATAAGGGCGGAGCCTGCACCTTTGCCGTGCCAGTCGTCTCGAACGGCCATGCCGATACTGCCTGCGTGACGGCGGCGCGGGCTGTTGGGGGCCGTGTGAAGACCCAACTGACCGACTACCTCATCACCGGCGCAGGCGACGAGGCTGTAAAACCCCGGCGGCGGCTCAGCCAGGCGTTTGCGCCAGCTTTCGGCGGACGGGTAGGGGAGTTGCGCAGTTCCCCAGATCGCTCTAGGTTGCGATAACACCTTGTGCAGCGCCTCAAAGTCGCTCGGTTCGGTGTGACGGACGGTGATGGTGTCGGGCATACTCCAAATGATAGCCGGGATGATGACGGGTGAGCGCCCCGGGCGATAGCGGGATGGTCGTTGTAGTCGGTTTCTCACTCGGCTAGGGTAGGTAGCATTTAACGATTTGGTAGCTACGAAGCTCACCCCAAGAACGTAGTTGTAGACAGCTTATCTGAATGTGAATCTGTCTGTGACCGAATGATACCTGCTATAGGACGTAAACTCAGCTAAGCTTTTACCCGTTCTCGGCGTCGCGGCGACGCCGCTTGTGCTGGCGGCATTAGGTATAACGCACCCCCGAGTTCTCACCCCGGAGACGGCCCCCTACTGGCACACGCTGCACCTCGTCCTGCTTGTCCTCTTTCCACTCCTTGGCGTCAACCTTTGGTGGCTGTTGTCGGGCTTCTCCGGCTGGATGGTGTGGACGGCGCGCGCGCTGGGGTTCGTGTACATCGCCTTCTACGGCGCGCTGGACGTTCCCGCCGGTATCGGCACAGGTTTGGTGGTGATGCGCGCGCCCGAAGCGAACACCCCCGAACTCAGTCAGACGGTGCGCTGGCTGTTCGCGCAGGGCAATCAGCTCTCACTCATCGGGGTATGGGCATTTCTCGTCGCCTGCGTGTTGACAAGTGCGCTACTCATTTACCATGTGGGTCACTTAGCGCTACCTGGTGCCGTCTTGCTCTGCGGAGCGGCATACCCGTTCTTGGGGTCGCACATCTACTTTCCGGTCGGGGTGGCGTCGATGGTGCTGATGGCGGCGGGCTTCGCGTTTCTGATGTGGGCTAAGGTGCGCCGGACACCTGCACCGACGGAGCCGGAACCTATACCTGCCGCATAAAACCTCCTGACGGCGGGACAGAGACGTTCCGATATGACTATCTGAAGCAGTCGAGTTGTCGCAACCTCGTCAGCGTCCGTTAAGCCTGTAAACCCCCGTCAAGAGGCACGCTTTGGAGGGGGAGCGACCTCAGGGCTGAGCCGATGCGCCAGTGTGACTAGCATCAGGGCAGACCGTTCTCGGAGCGTGGGCGTTTGGATTTCGACGATACCCCACCCCAACCTCGCCCGACGTTCTCCTTCCGCGACCCGCCGTTTCGCCTCAGCTAGTAAAAAGCTCTCATGCGCACGCATATCGCCTCCTTACAACCCAGCTTAGACCCGTATTAGGTTAAGATCAGACCTGATATGTATAACCCCAGCACGCGCCTTTTAACCATCCTCGAGATCTTGGGGGCGCGGGGGCGGATGAGCGGTCCCGAACTCGCGGCGCGGCTCGAGGTCAGCCCGAGAAGCGTCCGCCGCTACGTGACCATGCTCCAAGACATGGGTATCCCTATCGAGGGCGAGCGGGGCCGTTACGGAACCTATCGCCTCCGCCCCGGTTACAAGCTGCCACCCTTGATGTTTAGCGACGATGAGGCCGTAGCGCTTACCGTTGGGCTGCTGCTCCTGCGGCGTTCCGGGAGCTTGGTCGACGCGGTGACGACCGAGGGCGCGTTTGCGAAGATCGACCGGGTGCTGCCCGACGCGGTGAGGCGGCAGGTGACGGCGTTACAGGAGACGCTTGTGCTCTCTGCCCCACGTGCTACCGAAACGCACGCGCCCATCATCGACAAGATCGGCGCGCTGAGCCGCGGCGTCAAGGAGCATCGGCGGGTCTGGCTCCGCTATCTCGGTAAGGGAGGGGCGTCCGAACGGGAGATCGACCCCTACGCCGTCGTCGAGCGTAGCGGCTTGTGGAACGTCGTTGGCTACTGTCACCTGCGCGAAGACGTTCGCATCTTCCGGGTTGACAGGGTGGCGCGGGTGACGCTTTTAGAGGCGACGTTCGCGCCGCCGGAGCCGTTTGACGCGCTCGAGTATTTGAACCGCGCTTTCGCCACGATTCCTGCCCTTTACACCGCTGAGGTGATCTTAAAAACCGACTTGGCGACCGCCCGCCGCGAAGTGTTTCCGGCGGTGGTGACGTTTTCGCCTCACCCCGAGGGTGTACTCATGCGCTGCACCACCGACGGCTTCGGCTGGCTGGCCCGGACGATCTCCAAGTTTAGCTTCGACTGGACCGTGCGGTCGCCGGTAGAGCTTGAAGCTGCCCTGCGTGAGCACGCCGCTGCAATCGTCAGCCGTCTCGAGCTTCAGGTCAGCTAGGCATTGCGTAGATGGCTGTCCAGAAGCGTACGGCTACGCGTCGCCGTCTATCTCCTTTAAGCTGGGCTAACGCTTGCTGTTCCACACCGCTTGTAGGTCCCTGTAACTCAGAACGATGATGCCTTCCCCTTCTATAATCTCTTTCGCCTGCACCGACCCGAAAAACGCGAAGTCCGTCTGCCGCACCCGTGAACCAGGTTCGACGGTCCCCATTTCGGCGGTATCGAGGCCGGGGTGGACCGCCCACTCGCTTAAACCGACGGGTAGGTTCCTCAGCATCTGCGCGTAGATAGCCTGCTTGTTTGTTGTGTCCAGCTCGAAGCTGTCCAAAAGCTTGTGGTCGTTCGTCGGATAGCCTCGGTTCTGCAATTTTTTTATGAAGGACTGACCGTCCACCCGCAATGCCAGACCGTACTCGTGAGCCAACCCAACCGTCATGTCGAAGACCGCTTCGCGGCGGGTGTGGGTGCCGCAGTGGCTGTCGAGATGGGTCGGCTTTAGACCTGCGGCGAGGACCCGTTCGATCTGGGCTCGGAACTCCCGCTCGAGTTCGGCCAAGTCAACCTGATCCAAAAATTCGTCAACACGCGACCCGTCGTAGAAGTACCCTGCCTCGTCCACCAGCGAAGGCACCTCGTCCCGGCAGGTCATCGGTCCCCAGCGGTAGTCGGGCTGCTCGCTGACGACCGTCAGGTGAACGCCGAACGCGAATTCTGGCGTCGCACGGAGCAGCTTGAGCGCGTGTTGGCTCCACGGGCACGGGACCATCAGCGTACAGGAGCTGACCGGGCCTTCCTTAAGGGTGCGGAGGACGGCCTCGTTGACGGCGTGGCACATCCCGAAGTCGTCGGCGTTGAGAATCAAGAGGCGGGCGTCGGACGAATAGCCCAGAAGTTCGTTGGCTCGAGCTTTCTCTGTCATAGGTTGGCCTCCATGCTTACGAGCCTAAATGCCAGTTAGGTTAAAATCGGTCCTGATATCTCCGGCTCTGCACGGTTGTGGCTTGGACGCGCGTCATAACTTGTAGTCTCCCGAGTTGGGTGCGGCGAGAAGCCCGAACTCTGCACGCCCTACAAACTCTCGCAGTGACGCCACCGAATCCTTGGCGAAACGCGCCTGTACGAGCCTCAGCACCGGAGCGCCCACCTTAGCCAGCAGCTTTTGCGGCCTCGACACCGCCGCGATCTCATACCACACGCGGTCGTCAGCGTCCAGCCAGACGCTGAACCGCTCGAGCCCCGAGAGTGCGTGTTGCGGAAGGGTTCCGAGCGTAAAGCTGAGCCGCCTCGGCGTCCGCAGAACCGCTACCACCCGCACCGCGTTCACCGTCCATACCGGACCCAGACCTGTGACGAGCGCGACACAGGTGCCCTCGGTAAGCGGTGCCGACGCCGGATACAGCGTTATCCAAGCGGGGTAGACCGCCCACGCCCCCAAACCCGCTACCGCCTTCTCGAAAAGGTCTACTCCGCTGCCGAGGGGCTTTACGGTCCTGGTGTAGCGAAAGCCCGGTGCGGGCGCTACGTCACCGCTGTAGGTGACGGGCAGGACCCTCTGAGCCTGAACAACACGTTCTAGATCGCTGGAGCTGAGCTTTCCAAAGGTGACGAGGGGCACTTCCGGCTCAGCGCACGCTCAGGCGCACCCGCTCGGCGCTGCTCCACTCGTAGCCTGCCGGGTTCCAGCCGCTGTTCGGGTCGAGGGGTTGGGCGCGGCCCGCGTCATCAAGGGCGCGCACCCAGATTTCGGGCTCGCCGGGGGCGAGCGTCAGCGTCAGCGACCACTCTGACCAGGCGTAGGGGCTCTCGGGCGTGTCGAGGTCGGCCTCACGCCAGTTCACACCGCGGTCACACGACACCTCGACGCGCGCCACCCGGCCCCGCCCGTCGCTCCAGGCGACGCCCCCGAAGTCCACCGGCCCGGCCCGCAGCGTCTCCCCGACGAGCGGTCGCCAGAGGAGGGTTTTAAGCCTCATCCGCCAGCTCGGGACGCTGTTCGCCGGGGTCGCCTCGAACGGGGTTCCGGGCTCAAGCGGCCTCTTGGGCAGCCGATACTTTTCAGTTTGGTAGTGGTTTTGGGTCGGTTCGGCGTCGAAACCGAGGCGGCAGAGCCATTTGACGTTGTTGACGCCGTAGTAGCCGGGCAGCACCAGCCGCAGCGGGCCGCCGTGAAGCGCCGGGAGCGGTTCGCCGTTGAGCGTAGTAGCCAGCAGCGCGGTGTTTAACACGTCGTCTAGGGGCACGCTGCGCTCAAAGGCGGGCAGATCGTCCTCGTGCGCGGTTCCCATACCGCGAGCCGTCAGGTAGCGTGTGCCCTCCAGCAGGCCCGGTGCCGCCCCGAGAACGTCGCGGAGCAAAACCCCACCGAAGACCACGTTGGCGACCGCCCCGTCCCCCCACCCTGCGCCGCTCACCGGGCTAGTGCCCGCGAAACGTCTGCGTGAGTTGCCCGAACACTGAAGCACCATCTCGGTCTCGCGCTGAGGATAACGCCCCAGATCGTCCAGGCCAAGAGGGAGCGTCTGCCGTGGCCCGACGAGCGTCACGCGCCAATCACCCCCCGCCGGGTCAAGCACCATGCTGCCCGCCAAATCCTGATTGTTCCGGATATAAAGGTTGGCTTTGTCGGTGACGCGCGTCTCACGAAGCAGGGTCAGCGGCGTCTCGCTCTGCAAGGGGCTGCTTACGTGCAGCGTCAACCAAGGGGTTTTGCCCGCGATCTTCATGTCGTTCTCCTTAGGGCCGTTTGCAGCGGTCTGCTCAGCGGGTTACAGCCGTGTGGTCAACGTCACTTGACGTGGTTACCTTACCTATTTAGACTAGCAACCTGATAGGCTTAGCGCAATGATCTCACTCACGCAAAAGGCCAAATACGCTCTTAAAGCCCTTGTCTTTCTGGCCAAGGAGTATGAAAACGGTCCGGTGCTGATCACCAAGGTCGCCGAGTCGGAGGGAATTTCACGCAAGTTTTTGGAACTTATCTTGCTCGAGCTTAAAAACAACGGGGTCTTGCAGAGCAAAAAGGGGCGCGGCGGTGGGTACTGGCTGGCGCGCCCGCCGGAAGACATCTATCTGGGCCACATCATCCGCATTTTTGAGGGAGCGTTAGCGCCCCTTCCTTGCGCCTCGAAGCGCTATTACCGGCGATGTGAGGAGTGTGCGGACGAGGCCACCTGTGAAGTGCGGGCCGTGATGCTCGAGGTCAAAAGCGCCACGCTGAGGGTGCTCGACACGACTTCGCTGCGCGACACGCTGCACCTTGGCAAACCGCTCGCGCTGGTCGACGCCTAGAGGTGTGAGCTACGCACTTGCCTTTTGTCTAGCATTTCTATAGATTTATGTCCGGAGGGTGCTGTGAGCCAAGCTGACACCGACAAACCCAAACTGAACCTCGAGGACGCCGTGCGACAGGCGCTCACGGGCCTCCGCTACGGTTCGGTGGAGATCACCGTTCATAACGCCCGGGTGGTGCAGATCGAGCGCAAGGAGCGCTTTCGCCCGGAAGAGGAGGGGTTTGAGGCGACCGTGACCTCACACTAACGAACACAGCTTGCCAGACCTCTGGACGCTACCCAAAACGACACTAAAGCTGACCCGACCAGACTGCTGGAGGGTGAGGCGCGTAAAGAGCACTGTACAAATTTTCTGGAGGCGACATGTCAACACGTTCGGGGGTTCAAGGGGTGGACGACGCGCTCGAGCAGCTTATTGCCGACATCATGGGCGCGGTTCGTAATCTCGAGTACGGCGCGGTAACCATCTCGGTCAGGGGTGGGCAGGTCGTGCAGCTCGAGCGCAGCGAAAAACGCCGCCTCGCCAAAACTGACAGCCAAAACCAGAAATCCTACGCACCCTGAGCTTTACCCCGCGACATTTAACCCGCACTACGCAACCTTTGACCTACTTAAGGAGAACTTATGAAGCATACCCTGCTTACCCTGACAGCCCTCATTCTCGGCGGCGCTTTCGCCCAAGGCACGCTGCTCAACGTTTCCTACGACCCGACCCGCGAGATGTACGTCGAATTCAACGAAGCGTTTAACGCCTACTGGCAGGGACAAGGTAACGAAGCCGTGACCGTACAGCAGTCGCACGGTGGCTCGGGCTCCCAAGCGCGCGCGGTAATTGACGGGCTCGAGGCCGACGTCGTCACCCTCGCGTTGGCCGGGGACGTCGACGAGATCGCCTCCCAAGGGCTCATCAGTGAGGATTGGCAGACGCGCCTGCCGAACAACAGCGCCCCCTACACCTCGACCATCGTATTCCTAGTACGCACCGGCAACCCCGAAGGTATCCAAGATTGGGACGACCTCATTAAAGAGGGCGTCGAGGTCATTACGCCCAACCCTAAAACCTCAGGGGGCGCGCGCTGGAACTTCCTGGCGGCTTGGAATTACGCGCTTGAGCAAAACGGTGGTGACGAGGCCGCTGCGCAGGAGTTTGTCACGCAACTCTACCAGAACGTGCCGGTGTTGGATTCGGGCGCGCGTGGTTCGACGACGACGTTTGTCGAGCGCGGGATCGGCGACGTGCTCCTGGCTTGGGAGAACGAAGCGTTTTTAGCGGTTAACGAGCTTGGCGAAGGCGAGTTCGAGATCGTTGTGCCGCCGACCAGCATCTTAGCCGAGCCGCCCGTAGCCGTCGTCGACGCGAACGTTGACGATAACGGCACCCGCGAGGTCGCCGAGGCCTACCTGGACTTTTTGTACACCGAAGAGGGGCAGGACATCGCGGCGCGCAACTACTACCGCCCGCGTCTGGAAAGCGTCGCCGCGCAGTACGCTGGGCAGTTTCCAGAGGTCAACTTGTTTACCATTGACGACGCCTTTGGCGGTTGGGCTGAAGCGCAGCCCAAGTTCTTCGACGACGGCGGCGTGTTCGACCAGATTTACGTTCCTCAGTAACGTGCCCACACTGTCAGCGTACCCGGACGCTTCGCTGGGCATTTCATCTTGGATACCGCGGGCACTTCCTCCGGTCGCAAAACGGCACCTCGTGTGCCCCCTAGGGTATCCGGGCCTGTCCGCGTCTTGGACGAAACGGCACCTTTTGGCGAAGCCCCGCCTTCAGGTCGGGGGCCTGTCCGCAGGAGGCGTTCATGCTTGCACGGCTTAGAAAACCCTTGAGAAAACCCAGTGTCATACCCGGTTTCGGGCTGACGCTGGGCTTCACCGTCGCCTACTTGAGCGTGCTGGTGCTCATCCCCTTTGCGGCGCTCGGCCTTAAAGCCAGCGGCGTCGGTTGGAGTGGCTTTTTAGACATCGTGACCGACGCGCGCGTGCAGGCGGCGTTTCGAGTCTCGTTCGGGTGCGCCTTTTTGGCCGCCTGCATCAACGCGGTCTTCGGACTTTTGGTCACCTGGGTGCTGGTGCGCTACTCGTTCCCCGGCAAGAGGATCATCGACGCCCTCGTCGACTTGCCCTTCGCGCTGCCGACCGCGGTGGCCGGTATCGCGCTGACCACGCTCTACGCTCAGAACGGGCCGATAGGCGGGCTTGTCGAACCACTCGGCTGGCGTATCGCCTACACCCCGCTGGGAATCACTATCGCCCTGGTGTTTATCGGCCTGCCCTTTGTCGTGCGGACCGTGCAACCGGTGCTCCAAGACCTCGAGAAAGAGGTCGAGGAGGCCTCGGCGAGCCTCGGCGCAAACCGCTGGCAGACATTTTCCAAGGTCGTTTTGCCAACACTTTTTCCGCCGCTTCTGACCGGCTTCGCCCTGGCATTCGCGCGGGCGGTCGGGGAGTACGGTTCGGTCGTGTTCATTTCTGGCAATATGCCGATGAAAACCGAGATCGTGCCGCTCCTGATCATCGGGCGGCTCGAGCAGTACGACTACGCGGGCGCGACCGCTATCGCCGTCCTAATGCTTCTGGCCTCATTTTTGCTGCTCTTTTTAGTCAACATGCTCCAGAGCTGGAGCCAGAGCCGGACGCGCGCATGATCACGACCACGACCGCTACCACCCAGCGTCCGGCGACCGGCACGCTGCCGCAGGCGACCGCTGAACCCGTCTGGGTTCGGGTCCTGCTGACGACCGTCGCGCTCTTTTTCCTGGCGCTGTTTCTCGCCGCGCCGCTCTACATCGTCTTTTCGCAGGCGCTTTCTGATGGGTTCGCGCTCTACCTTGCGGCGCTCACGAACCCTGACGCGCTCGCCGCAGTTCGCCTGACGCTTCTAGTGGCGCTTATCGTGGTGCCCTTAAACCTCGCCTTCGGGGTCGCGGCGGCGTGGGCCATCACCAAGTTCGAGTTCTTGGGTAAGGGCGTGTTGCTGACCCTTATCGACCTACCCTTTGCCGTGTCGCCTGTTATCGCGGGGCTCATCTTCGTGCTGCTCTTCGGCGCGCAGGGCGTTTTGGGGCCGTGGCTCGACGAGATGGATATCAAGATCATCTTTGCGGTGCCAGGCATTGTGCTAGCCACACTTTTTATCACCTTCCCCTTCGTCGCCCGTGAGCTGATTCCGCTCATGCAGGAGCAGGGTACCGAGGAAGAGGAGGCGGCGCGGGTGCTGGGCGCAGGCGGCTGGGCGACCTTTTGGCGGGTGACGCTGCCGAACATCCGCTGGGGCCTCCTGTACGGTTTAATCCTCTGCAACGCCCGCGCCATGGGCGAGTTTGGGGCGGTCTCGGTCGTCTCGGGCAAGATTCGCGGTCTGACCAACACCATGCCGCTGCACGTCGAAATTTTGTACAACGAGTACAATCTGGCCGCCGCCTTCGCCGTCGCCTCGCTGCTGACGCTGCTGGCGCTGGTAACGCTGGTTATAAAAAGTGTGGTCGAGTGGCAGGGCGAAAGGCAGCGCGCCGCAGCCCTCGAGATGCGGGCCGAGGAGGCTTAAGGTGAGTATTCACGTAAACGGTATCAGCAAAAAGTTCGGTGGTTTTCAGGCGCTCGAGAATCTGGACCTAACCGTCAATACAGGCGAACTCATCGCGCTGTTAGGGCCGTCGGGCTCGGGTAAAACGACGCTTCTGCGGATTATCGCGGGGCTGGAGAACGCCGACGTGGGCCGCGTGCTCTTTTACGGCGAAGACACGACCGCCAGAAGTGTGCGCGAGCGGCAGGTCGGTTTCGTCTTCCAGCACTACGCACTTTTTAAACACATGAGCGTGTTCGACAACGTCGCCTTCGGCCTCCGCGTCAAACGCCGCGGTGAACGCCTCCAAAAAGCCCAAATCCGCGCCAAGGTCGAGGAGATGCTGGGGCTCGTGCAGATCGACTGGTTGGCGTCGAGATTCCCGTCGCAGCTTTCAGGCGGTCAGCGGCAGCGGGTGGCTTTGGCGCGGGCGCTTATCACCGAACCCAAAGTGCTCCTCTTGGACGAGCCTTTCGGGGCGCTCGACGCGAAGGTTCGCAAAGAGCTGCGGCGCTGGCTCAGGCGATTGCACCATGAGATGAGCATCACCAGCGTGTTCGTCACGCACGACCAGGAGGAAGCTCTGGAGGTCGCCGACCGCGTCGTGGTGATGAACAAGGGCCGGATCGAACAGATCGGCACGCCCGAAGCCGTCTACGACGACCCGGCGAGCCCCTTCGTGTACGAGTTTTTAGGGAACGTCAACCGCTTGGAGGGTGAGGGCCGCGTCTCCTACGTGCGCCCGCACGACCTGCTCGTCAGCCGCAACCCGGCAGGGCAGGGAACCATCGCCGCGCGGGTCGACCACATCATGCCCATCGGCCCGACCGTGCGGCTGATGCTCTCGCGCGAGGGCGCGCCGGACGTTCCCATCGAGGCCGAACTCGACAAGGAGAGCTACCGTGAACTCACCCTGCGTGAAGGCGAGCAGGTGTTCGTGACGCCGCGCCGCCCGCGTGTTTTTGAGGCGGCACCTGTATAAGCGTGCGTAGTTGAGCCTGCGCGGTCTCCACGAGGCGACAAGTCTAGGACA
>CADCWP010000018.1 GCA_902806425.1 uncultured Truepera sp. | reverse complement strand
TCGGACCTATTCGGCTCATCACCTTCGTCGATTACGAGGTCGTCCGGCTGCGCGACGATAGAGCTGACGAGGGTCGCCACCACCCCATCCTCATAGGGCAGCTTCAGCACCTTGAGTTCAATCCCAATGAAGTTCAAAAACTGCGGTAAGGTCTCGATAACTGTTTTGTAACGACCTGAGAGGTCTTCGGCCACGAGTACGGCAACGTGCCGCGCGTTGGGGTTACGCAAGCGTTCGCGTGCCCAGTAATCGAGAACGCGAAAGCCGTGATCCGCATCGCACTCGCCAAGCATGACCTCAATCTCGTAAAAGGTATCAAGGTCGGGGCGATAAGCTAGGATGTCGAGCCGCCCCCCTTTGTTGTTGTAATGGCTAAGTTCGGAATGCTTGATAAGTAGGTCGCCCAAACCAAGTCGAGCGGGCTTCTCTTTGATCCAGTTGTGCAACCATAATTCATCTTTACCGATAGTTCGCAGTGTAGTGTAGGCGCTCTCGACGATGTCCATATCACACTCGCTTACGCTGAATAACTCGTATAGCCGGGTTAGTCTAACCTGACCGAGCATAAGGCATATGACTATGCCGCGCACCCCACATTACCTTGTGAGAGCTACTTCCAAAGAAGCTTCTCGAACGTTATAACTGCCTACCTGGAGGTTGCACATGAGTCGTCAAACCTACATCATCGACCGCCTAGAGGACAACGGCTGGACCGTACTGGAACGTGAGGACGGCCAGACCTTCAACGTCCCTAGCGACTGGCTCCCCGAAGAAGCGCAGGACGGGCATGTCCTCACACTAGAGGCCGAAGTAAGCGGTAAGGAGAGCCGTCTGCACGTCGCCCTCGGCGAAGAAGAAACGAAGCGCCGCCGTGAGGCGGCAAAGGCTCGCTGGGACTCCTTGCCCAAAGGACCTGAAGGCGACATCGAGCTATGACCCGCATCGTCGCGCTGCTAAGTGTCGGGTTGGCGTTGGCTGCCTGTAGTACGTCTGCTCGAGGGCAAAGCCTGGAAGTTCACTTTATCGACGTCGGTCAGGGGGACAGCGTGCTCATCCGCAGCCCGTCAGGTCAGAACGTCCTCTACGACGGCGGCAGGCGTGACGACGACGCGCTAGCCTACTTGCAGTCGGTTGGCGTGACCACACTCGACCTGGTGATCGCTTCGCATCCTGACGCCGACCACATCGGCGGGCTCGAAAAGGTGGTGCGCGCCTATGGGCCGCGGGTGTTCATCCAGAACGGGTTGCCTGCGGACACAGACGTCTACGATGACCTGTTCTTGGCCGTTCAGGAGGCCGGGAGTCAGGTGCTCCCACCTACCGCGCGGCGCATTGGTTTGGGGGACGCCACGCTTCAGGTCATTCCACCGCCGGGTGACGAGAGCTTAGGTAACAACGACAACAGCGTCGGGGCCATCGTCTCCTACGGCGACTTCGACGTGGCCCTGACGGGTGACGCCGAGCAGCCCGAGTTCAGTTGGTGGTTCGCCAACGTTCCTGAACTCTTTAGGCCGGTCGAGGTTTACAAGTCGTCGCACCACGGCAGCCCGAACGGGGACAGCGCGGAGAGTGTCGCCACCTTCGACCCGGAAGCGGTCGTCATCTCAGTGGGGTTAGACAACTCATATGGGCACCCGTCAGAAGAGGCGTTGGCACTCTATGAGGGTGTGGGCGCTCAGGTCTACCGCACGGACCTGAACGGCACCATCATCGTCACGGCGTCGGCTGACGGCGAGTATCTAGTCAACGCCAACCCGACCGCCCCAGAGGTCGCTACGCCAGTACCGGATGAGTTTGAGGAAGAGGCAGCTGTACATAGCTCGAGTCTCGCCTATGATCCGAGTGGCCCCGACCAGGACTGTGGCGACTTCTCGACTCAGGCTGAGGCACAGGCGTTCTATGAAGCGGCGGGTGGGCCGGAGAGCGACCCGCATGGGCTCGATGGTGAAGGGGACGGGACGGCGTGTGAGTCACTGCCTTGAGACGTTAGGCCGGTATGAGCAACTCCGGGCCGTTGTTGCGGGGCGAGTTGACCGCGCTCGATACCGGGTACGCCTGCATCTCACCGGCGTAGGGCTTGAGCAGGTCCTGGACCTCGGCGGGATCGGTAACATCGGGGTCGAGCCACCTGTCGTAGTCGTCGGGGGAGAGGATGACCGGCATCCGGTCGTGGATCGTCGCCATCAACTCGTTGGGTGTAGTTGTGAGGATGGTGCAGCTTAGGACTTCGTCGTTCCAAATGTCATAAAGTCCGGCGAAGCCTAAAGGCTCACCGTCAGCTAGCTGGATGTAATGGGGCGTCTTGGCGTTGCCGCCGTCGCGCCGCCACTCGTAGAAACCAGAAGCCGGGATGACCGTTCGTTTGTGACGCAGCGGCCCCTTGAATGACGCTTTCTCGGCGACCGACTCACTACGCGCGTTGAACATGCTGGCTTTGAAGGCTTTAGGGTCCTTGACCCAGCCGGGCAACAGGCCCCACTTAGCTGGCGTTATGACGCGCTCACCCTCCCTCTCGAGCACGATGGGCACCTGTTGGGTAGGGGCGATGTTATACGAGGGGACGAAGTCCAACGCCCCTTGCTCGGCTTTGAAGTAGTCGGCAACGTCCGTGATGGTGATCGTGTAGCGTCCGCACATCGTCAAACCTCCGTCTCGTTTAAAGCGGCGTCTCCATGAACATCGACAAGCTGATCTGCCCTTATTGTCCACGCTTTTCCTCGTTTTTCGAGTCGCCCAGAAACGATCATGATGCGTGCCTCACGCAGGAGGTCGCGCTCGCGCGCCCATAAATTGGGCGAGATGACGACCTGCATCCTCAAGGGCCCATCCTCGATGACGTAGAAGGCAAAGCCTTTGGCCGTGGGTGGTCGTTGTCTAGCGACGACGACCCCCGCCGTGGTTACAGAGCCGTGGTGGGGCAAACGCACCATCGGCGTTGCGCCTAAAGCCAAGAGCTGTTGGCGTATCAAGTCTACAGGGTGCACACCCCACTCGTTGAGCCCTTTGAGCCGGTAGTCCCAGGCGACCTGTTCCCTGACGCTCAGCTCCGGGAGCGGCGGCGTCTCGGGCAAAGCTGAGAGCATAGGCTGAACCGCCGGAGGCTGGGTGTGGACGAGCGCGCCGATTTGGTAGAGGGCGTCGCGGCGCTCCTGAAGGCCGTCGAACGCCCCCGCACGGGCCAGCGCCTCCAGAGTGTCGCGGTCGATGGTTAGACGCTCGTAGAGGTCTTTCACGCCGCCGTAGGGGCCGCGGGCGAGGCGCTCGAGCACAACCTGTCTAGCGACCTTCTCTGACACCGCCAGGATGCTGGTCAGGGGCACTCGGACGCTCTTACTGCCGTCTTCATTCCGTCCCACCTGGTAGTGCAATCCGGACAGGTTGATATGGACTCTGCTGAAACCGACGCCCCTGCACCTAGCCTCCTGCATGAGCGTCGAGCGCGGCCACATGCCGGGGTCTTCGGTCAGCACGGCGGCGAAGTATTCCGCCGGGTAATGATGCCTGAGCCACGCTGAGGTATACGCGTGTTGCCCAAAGGCCCAGGCGTGACTTTCCGCAAAGCCGTAGCCGCGAAACGACGCGCACAGGTCGAAGATGCGGGTGGCCGCTTCCTCACTGAGACCCGTCTTCTGCTGCGCGCCAGCGATGAAACGGCACTTTTCAGCGTCTATCTCTGCCTCTTCTTCGTAGCTGCCCACGGCCTTGCGGAAGCGTTCAGCATCGTTCCACGAAAAGCCCCCGATCTGAACAGCAACGCGCATCACATCCTCTTGGAACAGCAGGACGCCGTAGGATTTTTCAAGAATAGGCTCGAGACAAGGGTGCAAGTAGGTTACCGGCTCGAGCCCCTTCCTTCGACGGACGTAAGGGTGAACTGTTCCCGACTGAATGGGGCCGGGTCTTATCAGGGCGACCTGATGCGCGAGGTCTAAAAAGCTCTGGGGCCTCATATCGACCGTGATGCGGGTTTGGGCGGGAGACTCGACCTGGAACAAACCCATCGTGTCGCCGTGCTGGATACCCTTCCAAACGTCCGGGTCGTCGGGTAAGTCGGTCAGCGTGAGCCAAGTTCCTTCGGTACGCAAGACCTCCTCGCGGCATCGCTCGAACACGCCGAGCATCCGTAGGCCCAGCAGGTCGAGCTTGATAAGACCTAGAGACTCTGCGTCGTCCTTGTCGAATTGCAGCAAGCGAATACCCCCTGTCGAGCGTTCAAGCGGGCTGTAGTGCGATAGTGGGTGCCGGGAGAGCACCACGCCTCCCGAGTGGGGCGAGATGTGGCGCACAAAGCCCTTCTCCATCGACTCGAGCAGACGAAGCAGCACCTCCTTAACCGGCGCGCCCTTGAGCGCGTCGTCGAAGACACCCGTAGCTTCTCGAGCACGGTGGGGCCGAAGGTTCCGGTAGTCCCTACCAAGCTTCTTGCTGAGGGTGTTACGCAGAATAGGTGGAATGCCGAGACCGCGCCCCAAGTCCTGCACCGCCAACGGCAGGCGGTAGGTGATCTTGTTGCAGACCATCGCCTCAGTGCTCGCGCCGAAGCGCTCCTCGACCCACGCCAGCACCTCGTCCCGACGGCTCGAGCCGATGTCAATGTCCACGTCGGGCAAAGACGTCCTGCCGGTATGCAAAAACCGCTCGAAGAGCAGGTTGTGCCTGACCGGGTCGGTGCCCGTGATGCCGAGCAGGTAGCACACGACACTCGCCGCGGCGCTGCCCCGCCCGGAGGCCACGATGCCCCGGCGTTTACAGAAGTCCGTGACCTCGGCGGCGACAAGGAAGAACTCGCTCAGTCCCAAAGCCTTCATGGTGACGAGTTCAGTCTCGAGCCGCGCTTTGGCGACCATAAACGTGTCAGCGCCGTACTTGTCGGCCAGCGCACCGTAAAGACGCTCGTCCAGATGCTGCTTTACCGTAGTACCTTCGGGGATGCGAGCGGCAGGTGGGGTCAGGCGTTCGGCCAGCAGCTCCAGGTTGCAGTTTTGTACGATAGCCTCGGCGTTTTGGACGCCTTCAGGAAATGGTAGGGGGTGCTGGGGCAACGTTTCCCAAGCGTGGGGATCGGGCACCGCTGAGCACATATTCTGCGGTCGGTCTTGGTGCGAGTCACGAACTGTTATACCCAGACGACTACACACCAACGTGTCGTACAGCGGGTACAGGTCGGGCGTAGCGTAACGGACTTCGGGTGCCGCAACGACGGGTACGCCCCGGTTCGGGCAGTGGGCGAAGTCCCTGAGCTTGCGGGCGCGCACCAAATCCTCCGGGTAGCCGCCGAAATAGAGTTGTAGGTAGAGCCGTTCGGAAAATGCTCCTTTGAGGGTCTCGAGCAGTGTTTCGGCCTGGATGATCTTGCGCTGAGTAAGCAGGCGCGTCGGAAAGCCCTGTCGTCCTCCAGTGAGACAAACTAGACCCTGCGTATGGGCCAGCAACATCGGCACACTGACAACCTTGTCTTCGCTCCCGTGTACGGCAGTCAAGAGGTTGCAGAGCACCTCGTAGCCTGAGCGGTTCTGCGCGATCAGGACCAGCGGGTAGCCCTCATCCTCAACGGTAAGCGTGACCGTCGCGCCGACAAGCACTTTCACCCCATACTTCTTGCCTGCCTTTTGTGCTTCGACCGCCCCATAAACGCCGTTGACATCCGTAAGCGCCAGAGCGCCGTAACCAAGTTCGGCTGCTCGTTCGACCAGCCGTGTCGGGCTCGAGACGCCCTGCCCAAACGAGAAGTAGCTGTAGCAGTTGAGCAGAGCGGGAAGGCGCATCAATCGGCAATCCGCGAGAGCGTCCAGTTGTCGGCAGCGTTATAGACCTCGACGACATGGCCGCTGTCAAGTTCGAGCAGGTAGTAGTCGCGGGGCGGTTCATTCAGCCACCAGCGCCCGCCGTAGCACCAAAAATCGAGGATGCGCCGCACGTTCACCGGCTTCTGGGGACCGTCAAGCCCGGACGGATGGCCCTTCGCGTCGGTCAGGACGTTGACGGGCTGATGCACTCGCCTCATGGCTCACCTCCTCTCCGGTACTGCGGACGACGAAGCGGACGTTGTGCTCGCTCGCCAGCGCGTGCGGGTCGTCCTCGACGAGCTTTAGGATGGCCCTCGGAAAGCGCGCCTCGACCACCTCGACGGCGTACGCCACACGTTCCTTTTGGGGCCATAAGCTGAGCTGCTCGGAGGGCCGGGAGAGGCCGCCCAGCTCGAGCCTGAGCGTGTCGATTCCTAAAGGCTGCGCGTTCGTATCAGCAAGGGCTAGCAGCGCCAGGCGGAACATCTCGGCGGCACGCATCAAAGGCATTTTGGCGATCCGGGCAGCCTTGAACGTAAGCCCCTGGCTCACGACGGTGACGGTAAGACGGGACGCTGCCTTACCGCCCAGCTCGGTCGCACTTTTAAAGCAGAGCTGCTCTAGGGCTGGGTGCAAGGTCAAGGGTTCGCACTGCGGCTCCTCGAACACTGCCTGCACCGTCACACGCGGGGGGGGCGTGTAGCGGCCCAAGAGGGTACGGTAGGGGCCGAATAAGTAAGGCATTACGCCTTTTCCCGCACGCCCCAAGTAGGCCGCCACCTGCGCCTTGCTCCAGCGCCGCAGCTCCCCGGCCCTCTCGACGCCCAGCCAGCCGAAGTCGTCGAGCGCCCGCTGACTTAACCCGACGCCCTTCAGCACATAGAGCGGCAGAGCGTCGATGAGCCTGTCCTGCCGGTCGGGTTCGATGATCTTCACCTGACCGGGGGACGAGATAAGAGCTGCTAGAGTAGCCACCTCGAGACTTTCGGCCATCCCCACCCGTACCCTGTAGGTCTCGGCGATCTGGGTGGCGTCAGCGGGCTCGAGTCCCATCAACAACCGACCGAGTGAAGGTGACTCGAGCGTCCGGGTGAATCCCGACACCTCCTCGACCAGCCGCTCCCAGCTGGCGGTAAGGTACGGGCTCTCCGCCTCGACGATCTCCAGGTCGGGCGCTTTGCTCAGGGCGGTGGCCAGGCTCGAGCCTGCTTTGATGCCCAGACTTCGGGCTACCGGGGAGGCGTGGACAACCTTGCTCTTATGCCTCGAGACGAGCGGGACGGCGGCAAGAGGGGGTGATTCCCATTCGGAGAGCCAGATGGGAAAAGGCTCGAATAGAGCCGACATCAGCACAGTCCTGATGTCGTGCCAGACGGCATAAATGGCACGTTTATGGTAGAATGAGGGTAGGGCAAAAAGCACCTCCAAAGGTGTTTCTTAGCTCGCTTCAGGGGCACACCGACTCCGCCAAGAATTGCGTGTGTCCCTCTTCTTATGGCTTAGCCGCCTAGTTCATCTCGGCTCCCTGAAACAGCACCTCGATAACGTCGCCGCGCAGCAGCGCCGAGAAGACGCCGTCGACCGCTACGCGTTCGGCATCAACCTCAGCAGTCGGGTACTCGGGGTTATGAGGCCGTAGCCGCACCGTCTCCGGGTGGTTGGGGTGGCGGTCGAGGTACTTTAAGGTGGCCTCGCTCTGGTCAATCCTTACCGCGCATATCTCTCCGCTCTTGGGCGGGCGCTTTTGTAGCAGCACCACGTCGCCCTCTTGGATCATGTCGGCCATCGAGTTGCCGTGTACGCGCAAGCCAAAGCCTTCCGGGTAGCCCGGCAGTCTCAAATATCCCTCGGGGTGCTCGAGTGCCTCGGAGAGCGGCCCGGCGGCGATGCGCCCGACTACCGGCACGCCTTCGGCAGTCGAGGTGAGCCTGACGACCGGGCTCCGCCCTACCCCTCGCGTTTCGAGAGTCAGATACCCCTTGCGCTCGAGCGCCTCCAGGTGCTGTTTGAGGGTGGTGTAGTGGATGCCGAGGCGCGTGGCAAGCTCGACCAGCGACGCCCCTTCGCGGGTCCGCAGATGCGCGTAGATGTCGCGTTGCCGGTCCGTCAAGGCGTCCATAGAGCGTCCTCCGCAAGGTATACCCTAAATATTAGGGTACTCCAAGATAGGCCCGATTTGTGCGTCTGTCAAGTGATTTAAGTTGCGTTTACACTGTCTGGGGCTTTCAAAGTTGTTTTCAAGCTTGATTGGCGTAACCAAAATGAGCGGACGGTTACGCCAGGTTAGATAACAAGCTTGGGTTTGCGTGCGAGGCTAGCATCTAACGCACCTTTTTAAGCCACTTTCTAGCCGTCTCGGGACTCCACGCGAGCGCCGTGTAGTAGACGTTCCGCCGGTACTCCGCCTGCGCCCACCACAGCGCCTCCAGCGCCCGCACCGCGGGCACCCCCAGCGCTACCCGCCGCGCTCCCGGTCGCGTCAGCGCCCGCGTGCTCACGTCGATCATGGCCCACGTGCACGAGCACGCCTCCGGCACGCTCAGCCCCAAGTCGAGCAGCGCCAGCAGCACCTCCAACTTCGTCCGCCGCTGGTCGTGCGGCAGCGCCTCTAGCTTCGCCTGGTCGAGCTGGGGCACCGCGCGTGGTTTCGGTCTCGGCTGTACCCCTTCGAAGGGGCGGTAGTGCGGGTCTTCGCCGACCGGCATCTCCCACGCCCAGCGCACCGCCTGCGTCAGCGCGTCCGCCCCGACCCGGTAGCTCTTGATGGTGCTGCGGGCTAAGCCCCTACGTTCCAACGAGGCGATAAAGGCTCGAGCGTCGTCCTGATTCAGGCTGTTTAGCGGGGGCCGCATGGCGGGCGGGAGCGCACGCCACCAGTCGAGCAGGGCGGCGGCACCGTCCCACCGGGCGCGCAGGGTTTCATTCGACCACCTTTTGTCGAAGCCGTAGTCGCGCAAGAGTCTGCGGGCACACGTTTTGTTGCCGGTAAAGGCGATCTCGTGGCTGTCGTTCTGGCGGTGTCTAGCGGAAGTTGGCGTCATGTTCCGAGGTTAAAACGCCTCCGGGGTCAGTACTGGCACCATAGGGATGCTGGCATTACGCAGCCTTTTCGACGGGTAACCCCATGGATCAGAGACGGTTGCGTAACCACCGTGCTGCAAAACTCTCTAACTCGTGTGAGCAACGACAAAAACGATACTTCCATCAGTATCGGTCAAGTGGCGTTTGTCGCTATACGGGTGTGCTGGCAGTGAGCACGCGTGTGCTGATGACAAAAACTTCTTGTGCCGTTTTAGCGGAGCATGAGGCGATGCCCCTAGCAGCCGCTCCGCCCTCTCTTGACCGACGATCTCGGCGTGGGCAAGACCATCATGGCCGGGGTTGTTATTAAAGAGTTGCTCGTGCGCGAGTAGGCGTACGCCTGTCAAGCTCAGCAGCTCGAGCGTCACCTTCATTGAGAACAGCTGCTGCGCTGAATATGTCGACGCGCAGTTAAGACAACAACCGTTATGAGGTGTAAACGCTTCCTGTTAACATCTAGAGAGTCATGACACCGGAGCAACAAGCACGGCAGAAGATCGACCAGCAACTCGAGGCGCTCGGCTGGAACATTCAGAACTATGGGCAGGTCAACCGTCATGCCGCTTTAGGCGTTGCCGTACGAGAATTCCCTACGGGGAGCGGCCCGGTGGACTACGCCCTCTATGTGAATGGGCGGGTCGCCGGGGTCATTGAGGCGAAGCGTACTGACGACGATCCTCAAGGCATCGACGACCAGTCGAGCCGCTACGTCGAGACCTTCCCCTATGACAACGTCCATTGGCACGAGCCTTTACCGTTCGTTTACGAGTCCAACGGCGTTAAAACTATGTTCCGTGACCTGCGCGACCCGGCTCCCCGGCAGCGGCGCGTCTTCACCTTCCACAGCCCTGACGCGCTCCTAGAGCTGCTGCGCCAACCGCAGACGTTCAGGTCGCGGCTCAAGACGCTCCCAGCTATCGACACCGAAGGACTGAGAGAAAATCAGATGAGCGCCGTTGTAGGGCTCGAGCGTTCCCTCACCAAAGCGAGACCACGAGCACTGATTCAGGCGGCGACGGGTTCAGGTAAGACCTTTACCGCCATCACCGCCTGCTACCGCCTGATCAAGTATGGGGGGGCCAAACGCATACTCTTTTTGGTGGACCGCGCCAACCTCGGGATGCAGGCCGAAGCCGAGTTCAAGGGCTACCAGCCCAAGGGCGAACCGCGCAAGTTTACCGAACTGTACACCACGCAACTCCTTAAAAGCCGCGCCATCGATCCGCAGGCGCAGGTCGTCCTCTCGACCATCCAGCGCGTCTACAGCGTATTGCGGAACGAGGAGATCCCCGATGAGACCGAACAGGGCTCGAGCTTCGAGCGAGAACCTGCCGACGCCGAGCCGGTGTCGGTGGGCTACAACCCCTCGCTCCCGCCGGACCACTTCGACCTCATTATCGTGGACGAGTGCCACCGCAGCATCTACAACAAGTGGCGCAGCGTTCTAGAGTACTTCGACGCCTTTCTGGTCGGTCTCACTGCGACCCCGCACGCCGCCACCTACGGCTTTTTCGAGCAGAACGTGGTGAGCGAGTACACCCACGAGGACGCCGTGCGCGACGGGGTCAACGTGCCCTACCGCGTCTTCCGCATCAAGACTAAGATCGGCGAGGGGGGCGGGGCGCTCGAGTCGGCCTTTATCAACTACCTGCACCGCCACCGCAAGACCCGCGCCGAGCGTTGGGGCACGGTGGACGACGTGACGACCTACACCCGGCAAGACCTCGACCGGAGCGTTGTCGCGGAGGACCAGATACGCACTGTCATCCGGGAGTTTAAGCGCGTGGTGCTGACCGAACTCTTTCCAGGCCGCGAAACACTCCCCAAGACGCTTGTATTCGCTAAGGACGACCATCACGCCGACAACATCCGCAAGGTGATCTTGCAAGAGTTCGACGAAGACGAGGCGTTCTGCCGCAAAGTCACCTACCGCGCCGACGACCCCGCCAAATTGCTCAGCGACTTTCAGTTCAGGTTCGACCCGCGTGTGGCCGTGACGGTAGACATGATCGCCACCGGGACCGACATCAAGCCGCTCGAGATCGTCCTCTTCATGCGCGACGTGAAGAGCCTCGGCTACTACGAGCAGATGAAAGGTCGCGGGGTGCGGGTCATCGACGCGGGCAAGCTCAAGACCATCGTGGGCGAGGACGCCGAAAGCAAGGACTATTTCGTTATCGTGGACGCGGTCGGCGTGACCGAGAACCCCAAAGTTGAGTCCGGCAGCACCGAGCGGGAGCCAAGCGTGCCGCTCGCCAAGCTCTTACAGCGCCTCGCCGACGGCAAGCTCGACGAGAGCACCCTCACGACGGTAGCGACCCGCCTAAAGCGCCTCGAGACGCGCATGGGCGACGCGCAGCTCGAGCGCGTCGAACGACTCGCCGGGGGGAGCCTGAGCGACCTCGCCAAAGCCCTGATGGACGCCAGCAACCCCGACCTCATCCTTGAGCAGGCCAAGCGCGAGCACGACACCGACGAACCCACTCCTGTGCAGCTCAGGCGCACCGCGCAAGACCTGGCCGACCGCGCCTCGAGGCCCATCGCCGCCAGCCCGGAGCTGCGAGAGGCCCTGATCGAGCGCCCCGACGACGAGGTCATCTACGACCACGTGAGTAAGGACGCGGTCGTCTACAGCGGCGTGGATACCGAAAAGGCTCACACGATGCGCCAGAGCTTCCGGGAGTTCTTGCCCGCCAACCGCGACAAGGTCGTCGCCCTTCATATCCTCTACAGCCAGCCGCGCAGCGACCAGAAGCTGACCCTGACAATGGTCGAAGACCTCAGCGCGGCGCTCAGGGCCGCAGGGCTCAGCACGTCCGGGGTGTGGAGCACCGTCGCGCAACTCGAGCCCGAGCGGGTCAAAAAGACGAGTCCGACAAACGCGCTGACCGACCTCGTGAGCCTCATCCGCTTCGAGCTGGGCCAGCGCGAGACGCTTCTGCCCTTTGGCG
>CADCWP010000017.1:5497-11971 GCA_902806425.1 uncultured Truepera sp. | reverse complement strand
CGTAACCGAACACGTCGGGCAGCCACAAGATGGGTGACTCGACCTCGCCGAAATTCTCCTTAAAGAACGCGCGCCCCATGACGAACTGCCGCGCCAACGACTCGGAGCCGCTCAGGTTGCAGTCGGCCTCGACCCACATGCCGCCGAGCGTTTCCCAGCGCCCCTCGGCCACGCGCTCTTGAATCGCCTCAAACAGCTCCGGGTAGTCCCCCCGCACGTAGTCGTATAGCTGCGGCTGACTCTGGCTGAAGGTGTACTCGGGAAACTCCTCCATAAGCCGCAAAACAGTGTGGAAGGTGCGACCGGCTTTGCGCCTCGTCTGCCCCAGCGTCCACAGCCACGCCACGTCGATGTGCGCGTGTCCGGCGGCGGCGACCGACACGTCGGCGGCGGGACCGGCTTTAGCGATCCCTGCTTTTAGGGTCTCTAAAGCGTCCGGGACGCTCTGGTAAAAGGCGTCGCTTAGGTCGAGGGTTTCAAGCTGTTTGAACGCGTCCTCGAGGGCGTTAAGGAGACGACCCCTCGCGGGCGCGTCGTCGTCCAAGTGCTGGGCGGTCTCGAGCGCCACCCTTGCTAAGTTGACAAAAGCGCGGCTATCGGGGTCGATCTGCACCACGCTGCACTCGCGCAGGTATAAACGTCGGTCCTCTTTATAGTTGATGCCGGTCCAGCCGTGCAAGGCCAGCTCGTGCGTCCCCTGTGTGCCCTGCGGCAGCCGCACCTCTTGGTGATGGCGGTCGGCGGCGGCGTAGGGTTGCCCATCTAAATACAGCAGCGCCTCGGGGTGGCTGAAGTCGCCCGCGTCGCCGAGCGGCAGATAGAGCGCGACCGGCAGCGACGCGTCCCACGCTGTCGGCACCGAAAACGAACTGCGCAGCATGAATTCGGTTCTGGGCGTGCCCCAATGGGTGCCGAACTCTAAACGTTCCCAACCGCTCGTATCCGTGTCCAACAAGGGCGGCTCGAGCGGGCCGTCAAGTGTTCTGTACAAAAAGGGCTCCAGGGGCGCGTGACGGCGGTAGACCAGCGGGGTGACGAGTGCGAGGCGCTTTGAAACTTTTTCTAAGGTGTGGCGGACGGTGTGACGCAACCTAATTCTCCTCGAGTGGGGTTTACGGGGCTTAAGACTTGTGTAAGACAGCGCTTTGGGGTCAACTACAAGGGTCTGACGGTACACTAGCTGACGATGCGACTTTTAGACAGCCGCTTTTACTGGTGGGCAAACCGCCTGAGCAGCTACGTGCTGCTGAGCGGTCTCTGGCTGCTGTGTTCGTCGCTGATCGTCACCCTGTTCCCGGCGACGACGGCCATGTTCGCGGTCTTTCGCGCGTGGGAAGACAATCCCGACGACGCGTTTTACCTTCCCTTTCTGGCGCGCTTCCGGCAGCACTTTGCTGAAGACTTTGTACTCGGGCTGTTGTGGCTCGTCGTCGCCGCGCTGATAGTGCTCAACGCGCTGCTGCTGCCCCAAGTACCGCCTGCCCTGCGCGCAGGCGCGTTTGCGCTGCTGGCGCTCGGGGCGGTGATGTATCTGGTGGGAAGCGTGTTTATCTTTCCGCTCCGGGTCAGTACGGCGCTAGGACCGTGGGCGAGCACTCGAGCTGCCGTCATTTTGGGGATGACGCAACTCGGGACGACGGCCCTCTGCTTGGGTGTGCTGACGCTAGCCGGGGTCGCCTTCTGGTTTTTTCCGCCGAGCCTGCTCGTAAGCGCAGGGGTGGCCGGACACCTGATCTTTAGGCTCTGCCAGCGCCGCCTCAAGCGGGTGTTCACTTGACGCTGCGCCCTCACTTGATACTACCTAGGGTGATGCCCTCCAGAAACGCGCGCTGAAAAAGCAGAAAAATCACCACGACCGGCAACACGACGAGCGTCGAGGCCGCCATCAGCAGGTTGAACTGCACGTCATACTGGGAACGAAAAAAAGTGAGGCCGATGGCGAGCGTGTACCGGCTCTCGTCTTGTAAGTAGATAAGCGGCCCGATAAAGTCGTTCCAGGCGTGCAGCGCCGCGAAGATACCGATGACGCCCACAGCGGGCAGGGTCAGTGGCAAGATGAGCTGGCTGAAAACCTGAAACTCGTTTGCGCCGTCGATCCGTCCGGCGTCGGAGATGTCCATCGGAATCTGCATCAGAAACTGCCGCATCAGAAATATCCAGAACGCCGAGCCGAAAAAGATCGGTACCACCAGGGGTAAAAAGGTGTTGATCCAGCCGAGCTTGGCAAAGATGTCGAAAAGCGCGATGATCACGACCGGGAAGGGGATGAAAACGCTCGCCAGTACCAGCATGAAGACCTTGTCGCGGCCCGGCCACTCGAGCCGGGAGAAGCCGTAGGCGATCAGCGGATTCGACACGACCGCGCCGACAATGGTCAGGGCGGTGACGGAGAGGGTGTTGCGGAGAAACCGGAAGAAGGGAATGTACTCGACCGCCTCGCGGAAGTTGCTCCACTGAGGGTTTTGCGGGAAGAGCGTCGGGGGAAAGACGGCGAGTTCCTGGTCGGTCTTGAGGGCGGTAGCGATCATCCAGTACAGGGGCAGCAGCAGCGCGACGCTGAAAAGGATTAGGAGAAGCCGCGACACCCACACCTGCGTCCCTTTGCGTGTGCGTTTGGCGGGACCTGTAGCGGGCCTTTGAAGCGTTCTCGGGGTCGTCGCCATCAGGCCACCGTCTCGTAGTTGACCCAGCGCCGTGAGGTGCGGAAGATAAGCAGCGACAGCAGCAAGGTGATGATAAAGAGCACCCACGCCATCGCCGAGGCCGCGCCCATACTGCTGTAGCGAAACGCCTGGTTGTAGAGGTAAAAGACGTAAAAGTTGGTGGCGTTGGCGGGGCCGCCGTTGGTGATGATGTAGGCTTGCGCAAAGACCTGCAAGCCCAAACTGAGCCCCAAGATGAGCGAGTAAAGGATAACGGGCGTCATCAGCGGCAGCGTGACACTCCAAAAGCGCCGCACCGGCCCCGCGCCGTCGAGCACAGCAGCCTCGTAGAGCGTTTTAGGAATGGCCTTGAGCCCGGCCAAAAAGACCAGGGCCGTGTTGCCCGCCCCAAACTGCGCCAGCAGCACCAGACCCAGCTTGGCGTAACGCGGGTCGCCGAACCAATTGATGTTGGGCAGCCCAAGCGCCACCATGAGCTGATTGAAGATGCCCCGGTTGGGGTCTAGAAGCGCGATAAAGATAAACGACACGGCGAACAGCGGTAGCACCGACGGCAGGTAGAGCGCGGCGCGGTAAAGAGACACCTCGCGCAGCGGCTGATTCATCGCCAGCGCCATCAGCATCGCTACCACGACCCCGATGGGTACCGCCAGCGCCGTGTAGTAAAGCGTATTTTGTAGCGATTGCCAAAATACGGTGTCAGTCCAAAGCGCCTTATAGTTCGCCAGCCCTACCCACATCGGCTCACCGAAGCCGCTGTAGCGGGTGAAGCTGATGCGGAGCGTGTAGAGGACGGGATAGACCGTAAAGGCCAAAAAGCCGACGATCCAGGGCGAGATAAAAAGCAGGCCGAGCAGCAGCTTTCGCCGCTCGAGCGGAGAGCGCAACCAGCTCATTAAAAAACCTCCAAATAGGCTAGGCTGCCGGAGGCTAGCCCCGACAGCCTGATAAGCGTGAGGTTAGTTTTCCGCCTGAAGCTGTGAGCAGAAAGGATCGAGCTGCGGCTGTACACGTGCGGCAACCTGCTCGAGCGCGGTCAGTGGCTCCTCTTGGTTCAAGTAAACCTTTTCCCAGGCGGCTGTCAGTTCGTCCCAGTAGAGTGCGCCAACCGGCAGCGGCGGACGGCTGCGGGCGGTCGGCAGTAGATCCTTAAAGAACAGGTGCTCTTCGGTAAAGATCGATTCGTCGTCTAAGAGGCTCGAAACCGTCGGCAGGTGCTGCGTCTCTTCGGTGTAGACGCGCTGCCCCGGTTCCCCGGCGATGTACTTCATAAACTCGAAGGCGGCCTCGGGCTCCTTGGCACCTTGCGGCATCACCATCGACCAACCGCCTGCCCAAGTGACCGACTCGCCGCCCTCTTCGGCGGCCGGGATGTGGGTCACGCCGTAGTTCACGTCGGGCGCGTAACGCTCCATGTTGCCGAGCATCCAGTCGCCGGTAATGATCATCGCCAGCTGCTGGGCGATAAAGGGGTTTTGCTGCGGGGGCAGATCAGGCCGGGTAAAGGCCTGCCGGAACGCCTGCACCTCTTGGGGTCCGGCGGCGGCGGCGTAGTCGTAAATGTACTGAAAGGCCGCGACGACATTTTCGTTGGTTGGAGTAACTTGACACGAGGCGTCGTCGTAAAAGTCGCCGCCGTAGGCAAAGCCGTAGGTGTAGTGCCAGCCCTGCTCGAACCAGGGAATAAAGCCCATCCGCTCGTAGTTACCCTGAGCGTTTTTCTGGTCGACCTGGGCGGCGATCTCCTGAAGTCGCGCCAAGCTGATGGGGCCGTTTGCCGGGTCAAGCTCGCTTACATCCACACCTGCTTCTTCGAGCATGTCGATGTTGTAGTAGAGCGCCCGGGCGTCGGTATCAAAGGGTAGAGCGTAGGGGAGACCCCCGAAGGTCGCCTCGTTGCGGGCGAACTCGAGGTGACCTGCCAGCACATCCTCACCACCCATGTAGGGCGTCAGGTCTTGCAGCAAACCGTCGGCGGCCCGCTGCGCGACGATAAAGCGGTCGAGCATGTAGACGTCCGGGCCGGTGCCACCACGCACGGCGGTCATCAACCGGGTGACGTCAGTCTCCACGTTTGCGCCCGGCGGAATCTGCACCAGCCTCACGTTGATGTCGGGATTTTCGGCGTTGAAGTTTTCGACGATATGTCTGATGGCGATCAGATCGGGTTCACCGTGGCTCGTCCAAAAGGTGACTTCTCTAACCTCTTGAGCGTAGCTCAACCCGAGTGATAGGGCACAAAACGCCATAAGCAGCTGAAACCGTTTCACATTAAACTCCTTGTGTTCGCTGAGAGGTGCGTGCTTGACTACCGGACCAAGGTGATACGACAACTCCTTCCAGCGCTCAGGCACCTGATTTTCTGTATTCATACGGGCGAACACAGAAGTTCCCTTGCTTTTTGTCTATACAGAATGTAGCTTTTGTAACGTTCGTTGTCAAGTACTTAGGTACGCACCGAATATACTTGTGCGACTGAGGGGTAGAAACCCCGACGAGGTACCTTTGACCAAGCTGCCAGTGCTCGCCCCAACACCCATACTTCCTGCTCTCGAGCTCGACCGTGAGTCCGCCCGTCCACTGCACCAACAGTTGTGGGAGCACTACCGTCAACTGATTGAGGTGGGCCATCTGCCGGTCGGCAGCCGTCTGCCGACTGAAATGACCCTTATGGAGAGACATCAAGTGAGCCGCGGTACGGTTCGACAAGCGATGCGCAGCCTTAGCGAAGCGGGACTTATCCGGCGCGAGACCAAAAACGGCACGGTCGTCAGTACGCCGCCGAAACCCGCAACTATGGCAAGCCGCATCATTGGTGTGGTCTTTCCTGAAACCCGTGATGCGTTCTGTTTAGACATCATGAAAGGCGTCCAGGCCGCCTGCCGAGAACGCGGGTATCACACGGCGTTCGGCTACTCGCATCACAGCAGCGGGTTGGAGCGAGCCGAAGTCACGCAGATGCGAGACGCACGCTTCGGCGGTGTGCTAGTCCTCCCACATGACAACGCCACGCTCTTCAGTGAACTGTGGCGGGACGGCTACCCGTTCGTGTGTGTCGACCAAGCCTTTGAAGACTTACCGTGCGATTTTGTGGGCGTAGACAACGTAGGTGCCAGCTCTGGTGCGACAGAGCATCTGCTCCGTTTGGGTCATCGCCGGATAGCGTTTCTTCACCAGAATCGGGACTTAACCCAAGCCCCTTCGACGGTGAGGGATAGACACCTAGGCTATCGCAACGCTTTGGCCGCCGGGGGCGTACCGTTTGAACCCTCGTGGACGGTAGCAGTTGACCAAGACTCGAGTTATAGGGACTTTCTGACGCAGGCTGAGCGGCCCGGTGCAGTGGTAGCCGTCAATGACAACACCGCACTCAAACTGAGAGATGTTGCCATAAGGTCGGGCCTAAGCGTGCCGGGAGACCTGGCTATCGTCGGCTTCGACGACATTCCGATGGCCGCAGGCGTTTCCTTAACTACGGTTCTCCAACCAAGCTTTGAAATCGGATTACAGGCTGCGCACATCCTCATCGACCGGATCGAAAAGAAGGTGGCTTCGCCGCGGCGAGTGATTTTGCCCACGCAGCTTGTCGTGCGGGGGTCGTGTGGCAGTGCTTTGTAGTGACGCCGATGTGTACATAGCTGGCCCGTAACTGGAGCCGACATCGTCGATGTCTGAAACCCTGGTTACCGGCCAGGGGATCACAGGGTCGGGTGCACCGGAGAACTGCTACGGTGAAGGCCGTGCGGAGCCGGAGTGAAAAACTATCCGGTAACCATATACGGCTGTTCTGCCGCGAGTTCTTCCTTCAGTC
>CADCWP010000017.1:0-5487 GCA_902806425.1 uncultured Truepera sp. | reverse complement strand
CCCATGCCGAGGTAATTTTACGCTCACCTTGATAGCCTTCCCAATTTAAGTCTATGTTTTGTTTAGACAAATAACAAAAGTTTGCCATAAGGGATTGTTTTAACGCAGCAGTTAAAACTTTTGGGCTGAAAGGAGGTTTTCGACACATCCGTAGGCATCTCACGGCTTACATCTTAGCCAGGGTGAGGAGTTCTATGTAAAGCGGTTTTGGAAGGTCGGAGTGGGACTGCTTGTGGGGTGAGCCTTTCGGCGTGCGCCTTGAGCGGCCCGACACTCGAGGTTAGTAGGCAGCGTAGCGGCATCGTCTGGCGAGTCCCCACTCTTTCGCTCCTTCGGCATCCTCGCCTGGAGCCTGACACCCGAGGACGTCAACGAGCTGGCCGCTTCGTTTTCGTCTGACTTCGAGGTGGTGCGCCCCGATCATTTTTCAGACTGGCAAGGGCAGCCTATGGCGACTGATAAACCTGTAACGACGCGTCAACCCCTTACAGAGCTTACAGAGGCGGTTTGTAAGGGCTCCGGATGGGGCAAGAGGAGACTTCCATGAGGCAGAAAACGGCAATTCTACGCGGGGTATCGGTTACGCTCCTGGTTGGTTTGTTGGCGAGCTGTGCGGGCGTTCAGGAAGGAAATTTTTCAGACGTTTCCATAACGCTTCAGTAAGGTTGAGATGTAGGGCGCAGGGCGGCAGACAGCACAAGAACACGCCCTGCTCCTCCTACAGTGGCCGCTTTTCTTTACTTTGGTGCTGGTATGAAACCCAGCCTTGTCGAAAACCACGACGGTCAGTTGGCCTTCGGCAGCGTTACAGGCGAGTTCGTTAATGAAGGCGACCACACACTCGCTTTTGGCGCTCTCCTCAACAACTCGAAATGCAGGGAACTAGCCCCGGCGGGGCTTTGCCCGTTCTAGCGTGTGCTGTTTAACCGTACGCTGCTGGCTTGTAACCGAACTTTAGCGTTGACAACCGGGTTTGGCTCAGGCTCTCGCAGCTTATGATCGTGTTCGGGCAAGAGACGAATAGGGCGTAGAGGTGTCGGCATCCCTCAGAACTTAATAGGACGTACTTAAATTGCAGCTAGGGTACCTATTTCGGCAAAAGCGTGTCTGTACGGCCCAAGAGCCGGTATGAAACGAGTCCGATCCACTCCCGCGCGGCGTTGTCAACGTAAGCGAGCGCTTCAGCAAACCTAAGTGAGGGCGCGAAAGTGACGTACCCCGGCGACTGATAATCGACCGGGTAGGGGATCACCTGCCAGCCAGCTTTGCGAAAGAGCCCGACCGAACGGGGCAGATGCATGGCTGAGGTGACGAGCACCCACGTCTCCCCCGGATGGGGGCGCGCCTGCTCGAGCGCAAACCGGGCGTTCTCATAGGTGTTGCGTGAGCGGCGCTCGAGCACGGTGCGCGCGCGGTCGATTCCGAAGTCGTTAAAGAGTCTCTCGGCAACGCCCGCGCTGGTAGGCCCACCGCCGTAAAGAGCACCTGAGCCGCCGCTGAAGACGAGTTTTGCTTGCGGGTAGCGCTGTGCCAGCTCGAGACCCTTGAGTAACCGCTCCCCGGCACCGTTGAGGACCACCTGACGGCGCGCCGCGCTCGTAGCCGGACTTTCCGCGCCACTCAGCACGATGATGCCGTCAACAGCTGAGGGCAACGCGGGTTGGGGGAAACGGTTTTCCAAGGGACCCTCGAGCACCGATGCGAGCGGCAAAATTGCCGGGAGCAGCAACAACACGAGCGTGATACTTACCAGCCCGCGGCCCAGGCGGTGCCAACGGCTCCAGAGCAGCAGCGTTCCCAGAGTTGTCACCGACAGCAGAAGGGTACTCGGTCGCACCAGTTCCCACAAAACCTTAGAAAGAAAAAAGCTCATGTGGCTATTTTAGGTTGATGCAATCCTCGGGCGACGGCTGCCGCAAACAGGTTTTAACAGCGCCGCACTGGGGCTACCAAACCTTGTACGCGCCTCATCTAAAAAACCCTGTTTGTGGCTTGTGGAAGCCTCCACCGGACAAGCGGTAAGATAAATGTATGTGCCGCTGAAAAGTTGAGGTACCAGGGAGGGCTACGCTAACGACGAGTGAGCTTAGGCGTAACTCGAACGAGCCACTAAGGGGGGCAAACCATGAGCAAAGATAGCGCAGGTCGCAACGACGCGGAGCAGGACCCAAGGGAGCAGGGGCCGAAGCCGCCACTTCCGGAACCGGAGCAGCAAGTTCCAGGCACTGAAGGGGAGATGGCGACCAAGGCCGACCACGGTGAGGACTCGTACCGGGGCAGCGGCAAACTTGAGGGCAAGGTCGCGCTCATTACCGGCGCGGACAGTGGCATCGGCAAAGCCGTCGCCATAGCCTACGCGCGCGAGGGTGCGGACATCGTCGTGTCGTACCTGAACGAAGAGGAGGACGCGCGCGATACCGCCCGGCTGGTTGAAGAGGCTGGTCGCAAGGCCGTCTTGATAGCTGGTGACATCTCCCAAGAGGCGCACTGCCAGGGGCTCGTGGAGCGGACAGTTCAAGAGCTGGGTGGCCTCGACATTCTCGTGAACAATGCTGCCTTTCAGATGAGCCGCGAGCACATCAGTGACATCTCGAGCGATGAGTTCGACTTTACCTTCCGGACAAACGTCTACGCGATGTTCTACCTTTGTAAGGCGGCCGTACCGCACATGAAGCCCGGCGGTTCGATCATCAACACCTCGTCCATTCAGGCGTATCAGCCGAGCGCCGAGCTGCTCGCCTACGCCGCTACAAAGGGTGCCATCGTCAACTTTACAAAGGGGCTCGCGTCGATGGTCGCGGAACAGGGCATCCGCGTTAACAGCGTTGCGCCAGGGCCGATCTGGACCCCTCTCATACCCGCCACCATGCCACCGGAGAAGGTGGAGCAGTTCGGGAAGCAGGTGCCCCTGCAAAGGCCCGGACAACCCGCGGAACTCGCACCCACATTTGTCCTACTCGCCTCGCAAGACGGCTCCTACATCTCCGGCGCGGTCATCCCCGTGACCGGTGGACAGCCTACGATGTAGAGCTTTGCTCGACCCTGCAAAAGCTGTCGCGTCATCGTCGGCAAGCCAGCAGAAAAAGACACCCGTTTTTGATAGGGTGTCTTTTCAGTTTTTAAGAATGTGCTCGGCACGTCCCCTCTTCCTCAGGGTGTCGAGGTGTGAGGGTGTTGGCCGAGTGCCGTTACAACCTCCAGGCTCGGCACGAGGTCACCTACAACTGTTCTACCGTCACGCTCTCTTCGTCTAACACTTCTATAGTGCCGCTGTCGGTGTCAGTCTCTCCCGCCGCGTTGGTTGCGGCGACCGTCACTTCATAATTGCCCCCTTCCTTAAAGGTGTATGTGAGGGTGCTACGCGTCCCGCCAACTTTGCGGTCGTTTATGAACCAGGCGTAGGTCGCGCTCTCTGGCGTGGCGGCGGTAAAAACCACGGGTAGCGGCGCGGCCCCGGTGTTCGCATCAGCTCTCAACTCCACGGCGAACTCGGGCGCGCTTGGTCTCGGGATAGCTACCTGCAAGTTTACGCTTGGCGTGCAGGCTGTAACAAACAGCGCGAGTGCTGCCACTGCGGATAATTTGTGAAATTTCATACTGCCCCCATTCTTAATCCTTATTAAAGGCGATAGAGCAGAGGACGTTTGTAAGATGTCACCATCCCTCGAGTGCTCCGGCCCAAAAGTGCCAACCGCAAAGTAATTACTGTCATAAGGTGGGTCCTGCTTGAACTTAGGGACTCTTCTCGAGCGTGCCGGTGGCTACGGGAAGCCTGCCCAACCGCCGTTAGGGTGGAGAGAGAATGCGAGGGGGCCGCGCGTGAACAATACCTTAGAACCGGTGCAGCTCGGGAACGTTTTTCTAGAGGACGAGCCCGTGCGTGTCGGGGTCAACATCCGTGGCGGCGCGTCGTGGCAGCTACAAAACTTCGTAGGTGAGGTCGTCTTGCAGGGGCACCACACGGGTACGGGGGAACTCCGGCTCGAGTTGCCCCGAGGGGAGCGGGGACACTACGTCTTGTCGCTTACCGCCGACGGGGGAGGTCAGAAAGCAACAACGTCCTTGGCAGTGCTCGAGCCCTTCGATCTGGGCGCGGTAGACAACTCGCCTTTCGGCGTCTGCACCCATTTTGGGCAACTCAGGGGTGAGGACACCGACCTGAATTCCGTCTCTAGAGAGAGCCCCGAGGTGGTCCCGCTCATCGGCTTGGCGGGCTTTAAGACGCACCGCGACGAGCTCACCTGGATACGCACCGAACCTGTCAAGGGTACCTGCGTCTTTCCAAACGCACACAGGCACTACATGGCGTCGTGCGGCGAGCACGCAGTCGGGTCGCTGATCATCCTCGACTACGGCAACAGAAACTACGACGGCGGCGATACCCCCCACACGGACGAAGGGCTGGACGGCTTCGCCAACTACGCCCGGCAGATCGTCCGGCGTTACGGCGCGCAGATTAAAGAGGTGGAGGTCTGGAACGAGTACAACGGTTCGTTCTCCAAAGGCCCGGCGAAAAAGAGTCCGGAGGGGTATTTCGAGCTGCTTAAACGCACCTACCGTGCGGTGAAAGAAGAACGCCCCGACCTCAAGGTGATCGGCCCTGCCGGGGTGACGCTGCCCTACAGTTGGCTCGACAAGCTCTTCGCTTTGGGGGCGCTCGAGTATTTGGACGCAGTGTCGGTCCATCCCTACATCTACCCGAGACAGCCCGACACCGTCAAAGACAGCCTAAGCGGCCTGCTCACGCGCCTGCAAAACCTTATCAAACACCATAATGGCGGCGAGCCGAAACCCTTACAGCTCACCGAGATCGGCTGGCCGACCCACCGGGGCGGCGTGCTCGTGCGCGACCAGGCGCGCTACGCCGTGCGCAGCTTCGTGATGGCGCTTTCTGTCGGCGTGGAAAGGATGTTCTGGTACAACTTCCTCAGCACCGGCGCGGACTCCACCAAAAAAGAGCACAACTTCGGCCTCCTGCACCATCTCGACGATCCAAGAGGGGCCTACACGCCCAAGCCTGCCTATGTAGCTCTAGCGGTGCTCGCGCGTCAGCTAACCGGCGCACACTTTAGGGAGAAAGAAGCTACGCCCGACCCCATCTACAGCTACTTGTTTGAACGGGACGGGGAACCGCTGCGGGTCATGTGGGTGGCGAGCAGGGGCGGGCAGGACTCCGGCGCAGTCGCGTTCAACCTCCGCGCTAGGGAACCGCTGACGGTGACGGACATGGTCGGTAAGGTCCGCAGGCTCGAGCCCCAGGGGGGAGACGTCCGTTTGGGTTTGTCCGCAAGCCCGATCTATGTGAGGGGACAAGTCGAAGACAGTGGACCAGCCTCCGAGGGCTTTTTAGAGTCGCTACGGCGGCTGTTCGGCTGAAATAATGAGCTCGATGCTCTCCGTAAAATCGTTGCGTCTACCCTGCGGTTCCAAGCTCGGCAGCCACGACACGTTACGACATGCGCCCTTGTTTTCAAGATCGCAGGTTAG
>CADCWP010000016.1 GCA_902806425.1 uncultured Truepera sp. | reverse complement strand
CTGTGGGTGAGTTTGAGTAGACGTTGGCGGTCTTCGGCACTCAGGTATACACGCAGTACGCTTGACATGCCTCAGCCTGCGCTTTGCTCATGAAACTTCCTTAGCAGCGCACTACCTGGACAAATCGTCGCTCAACCACGGTTAACGCGGGAGAGCCGATTCAGTGGAGGGGTTAGGACTTGGCGGTCAGGCCGCCTGCTGAAGAGCATGCGCCTCCTCGAACTTGGTTGGGCTGAGATAACCGAGCGTTGAGTGGAGCCGTTGGCGGTTGAAGAACACCTCATTTTGCCTTCTCTCGCTCCACGAGCCGGAATACAGCTACCTTACCCGGTCGGTTTCCCTGGCGAAGAAGGCGGTCGCTTTTCGGAGGACCTTCCGCTCTTCTTTGAGGATTCGGTTCTCACGGCGCAAGCAAGCGGCTTAGCTCCTCCTGCTCATCCTGGGTAAGGCCCTCGCGGCTGCCGTCTTCGACTTCGGCCCGCCGCACCCACTCCCTTAGCGAGCTGGTGGTCACGCCGAGGTCGCTTGCAACCTCTTGCAGGCTCCGCCCGCTCGTGTGGTAGAGCCTCACAGCTCCGGCTTTGAATTCTGTGGGTATGAGGGACGGCTTCTGGGCATGTGAATACCTCTTCCTCACGCTACGTCAAGCGCGCTGGCATCCACTAAATCGACGTAACTCCAGGCTGCGGGGTTCACCGCTTTAGAGCTTGCCACCGATGTACTCGGTCAGGTCGGCGACGCGGCACGAGTAGCCCCACTCGTTGTCGTACCAGGCCACTACCTTGACGAAGTTGCCGCCGACAACGAGCGTTTCCGGCGCGCTGAAGATCGACGAGTGCGGGTTACCTTTAAGGTCCATCGAGACCAAAAGTTCTTCGGTGTACTCGAGGATGCCCTTCAGCTCACCCGCAGCTGCCGCTTTCATGGTGGCGTTAATCTCTTCCACAGTCGTGTTCCGGCTCAGTAACGCCGTAAAGTCCACGACCGACACCGTGCTCGTCGGTACACGAAAGGCCATGCCGCTGAACTTGCCCTGAAGCTCGGGGATAACTAAGCCCACCGCTTTGGCCGCGCCCGTCGCCGACGGCACGATGTTGAGGGCCGCCGCGCGCGCGTCGCGGAGGTCGTCTTTGGCGGTATCGACGAGGCTCTGCGAGGCCGTGTAGGCGTGGACGGTCGTGAGGATGCCCTTTTCGATACCGAAGGTGTCGTTGAGAACCTTGGCGACCGCGGCGAGGCCGTTGGTCGTACACGAGGCGTTCGACACGACCTTGTGTTGGGTCGGATCAAACGCTTTTTCGTTGACGCCCATGACGATGGTGAGCATTTCACCCTTGCCGGGGGCGCTGATAATGACCTGCTTCGCGCCGCCGGAGAGGTGCTTGGCCGCGTCCTCGGCTTTGGTAAAACGTCCGGTCGACTCGATCACTACGTCGACGCCCAGTTCACCCCACGGCAGTTTGGCGGGATCGCGCTCCTCTAAAACACGAACCTTTTTGCCGTCGACGATCAGATGGTCTTCGTCGGAGCCGATCTCCCCGGGGTACTTGCCGTAGTTGGAGTCGTAGCGCAGCAGGTGCGCCAAGACCGCGTTGTCGGTGAGGTCGTTGACCGCTACAACGTCTACACCGCGCTCCGACAAGATGCGAAAGACCTGACGCCCGATGCGCCCGAAACCGTTGATGCCTACTTTCATGATTGCCTCCGTAATGCGTGGTGAAACGCGCAACGTTCAGAGTTTACCCCGCTCACCTCACCCGAAAGTCAGGTCGGCGGTACTTTGAAACTGGCTTTTATGTGTGCTTCGCGCGTTTGATATGTCTACCTCTAACAGGTCCCGCTGCCCTCGGTTGCCCGCTGAGGGCACCTTCTATACTAGAGCTAAGGAACCATTTCGTTAGTGTGCCGCGGTTATTCTTACCGACGCCCAAAGTAGGGGGCTGCTACAGCAGTCCCGACAATCCTACGGTCTGCCGGGGGGCGTTGTCGAGCCCCATGAGACGCCGCTGGCGGCGGTGCGAGAAGCGAAAGAATCGGGGCCGGGGTGGCCGTTGAGTACCTTATCGGCAGACACCACTTGTGTGGCAGCGGCTGGCCGGACATCTTCGCGTCTGTGTATAAAGCGCGCGTCATTTCCGGCGAACCTCACGCGGCGGACCCGGGCGAGGTCCTAAGGCTCGAAGTGGTTTAAGCCCGCTTGCCACCCGAGCCCGGCACCAAGGCCGCCATCCCTGACTTTTGTGCCGGGAAGCGCGGGGTGGTGCGCGAGTTCTGGCGGCGTGGTGCCGTGGGCGGGCTGATTCAGAGCAACAGCACCAATTCAGTATCAGAATCGCGTCCGTCTACCCGGATAAAACTTGGGTTACGAAGTACACCTTGAAACCGGCGCTGAGATAGAGCTGTTTAGCTGACGCGTTGCCGACAGTTACCGCGAGAACGCGTTCCTCGAGCCCCGCCATGCTTTTCGCACGCCGCACCGCCTCGTCAGGCAGCGCGTCCCAACGCCGCAACTACGCGCCTCCAGAACGACGTACATGCCACCGAGTACGGCCTTGTGCCGCAACTTTTGGCAGTAGCATACTCGAGATAACTAAACCCGTATTAATTCATCCCGAGGTCGTTGTGGCCTGTTCAATCACCGTGTCGACGAGTTGATGTGACAATGCCGCGCCTAGGGCTGTCGGTTAGGTGCTACCTCTTGCTGTGGACCGCTGCTCTCAAGCCTCGCGGTAGCCGCTCAGGATGCCGTAGCGTAACGACCCGGTGCGGTAAGCCAACGCCAGCCGCAGGGTGCTCCACACGAACAGGCGCTCGCGTTGCCGGGCATCGAGCAGGTAGCGCCGGTAGCGGCGGTCCGTCGCCAGCTTAGCGATTAGGCGGTAGAGCACGAGGTCCCAAGTGCGCCGCACCTGCCGACTGACGTCGTCGCTCCCTTCGACCACGAGACCCGCCCCCTGCAAACCGGCCTGGTACTCGCTCAGGCTCCCTAAGCCAGCCAGGCGGCCTTCACGGCAGATGGGCTCGAGGAGGAGTCGAACTTCCCAGGCTTTGGGAGCCTCGCACGCGAGCCAGGCGCAGACGACAAACCGCCCTCCGGGCCTTAAAACGCGGCGTATCTGCGCGAAACACCCAGCTAAGTCCACCATATGCTCGGTGCTTTCGATAGCGACCACGACGTCGGCGCTCCTGTCGGGCAAGGTATTGCTCAGCCAGTCTTCGAGTAGGTAGCGGGGCTTTGGCGCACTCGGCAACGCAGGGACGGTTTGGGCGTAACGGTACTGGACGGGTGAGAGGGTCAGCGCGGTAACGTTCGCGCTGTGGTGGGTAGCCAGCCACCGCGCGGTGGCCCCGTACCCGGACCCGGCGTCGTAAACCGTCTGGCCGGGCCTAAGTCGGGCGTGGGCTGCAACAACGTTTAACAGGCGCAGCGTCGCCTCTGTAACCGTCTCGGCACCGGCGTGCCAAAGACCGTGATGGAGGTGCTCACCCCAAAGTTCGCGGTAGAACAGATCGAGTTCGTCGTAGTGGTGTGCGACGGTGTCGGCTTGCCAGGATTTGGTCGGGACGATCATGACGCTCCAAGCTGCCCGCACAGATTTGCCCGCCCGTTTTGAGTATAGACCTAAAGCGTAGGTGAGCTATCGTTTGCGAACTCTATAACACTGTCCCCTAAGCGGTACTTGAGCGCAAACACTGCCGTATGGTTTATCCGGTTAAAACGGTACCGGTCGTGCAAACCATTTTTGCGCCTGTAACAAAAGAAGTCAGTTGCCGCAAGGATGCGAAATTTAACGGATGAACCACGTAGCGGTGAAACACTGAGCGAGTAACGCTTTTTAACGTTCTAAGTGCATCAAGTATGTTATTGCCCTTTTGTTCCTGTCGCCGGAAAGATCCCAGGATGCCTACGAGGGCTTCGTCCATAAACGCGCCGAGCCAAAAGGTATCAGGGACGGTATTTTCCAACCATCCCGTGAAGGCGCCGAGGGTGAGGTCTTACTCCGGCTCGAGCGAACTTCCGAAAGCTTCGGGGTGGTCGATACGTAACCATAAAGTTTTCCGGGTCTCCGTCTGGTCTTCAGTCAGCGTTCGCAAGTCCATAAAAACCTTTCAACAGTTGGGAAGGGTGAACCGCTTTTGCCCAAAATTTCTGGGTGTTTCACACGGTCTGTACGGGTTTGATTGCTTTTATCAAGCTGATAGTTAGCGGCGTTCCCTCAACCTCGGCCTGCTCACTATGGGCAGTGTCACTGAGCGGCTCAAACGTCAGCTCATCAGCCAGGACTTCGCTTTTAATCACTTCGAGGTGAGCCTGAGCTGCCCCCAGCATCTCCCCCTCTACCTGCAAGCTCAACCGGATGGTATCTGAAACCTCTAACCCCGCATTTTTGCGGGCGTTCTGCACAAGCCGGATAACGTCGCGGGCGAGCCCTTCACGCACCAGTTCAGGCGTGAGCTGGGTGTTGAGCGCCGCTAAGTAGCCGCGTTCCTCTAGCGCCGCGTACCCTTCCGGGCTCTTGGCGTCGAGCAAAAAGGCTTCGGGCTCGAGCCGGTGCGCCTCGCCGCTAAGCACGAGTACCGTGTCCCGACCTTCGCGGACATTCCGGGCAATCTCGCGTCCGTCGGTCTCTTGAATCGCTTTTTTAAGCGCCGGGATAAGCTTGCCGAAACGTCTGCCGATCAGCGGAAGATTCGGTTTAACGTCGTAGGCGACAAAATCCGCCGTTACATCTAAGTACGTCGCCTTTTTGACGTTGAGTTCCTCTAAGAGTTGAGGCTCCAAGCGTTTCAGCCCCGCCAGCTCGTCGGCGCTCCGCACCCGTACCAAGACCTCCGGCAGCGGCTGCCGCGTCTTGACCTTCGACGCGGCGCGCGCGCCGCGCCCGAGTTCGACAATCCGCACGAGCGCGTTCATGTCGCGCAAAAGGGCGTCGTCGATAAGGGCAGCGTCGGCCTGCGGCCAAGCGGCGAGGTGCACCGATTCGGGAGCGTCCTTTGTAACCGAAAGGACCAGGTTGCGGTAGATCGCTTCGGAGATAAACGGGGCCATCGGGGCCATCAGCTTCATCAGGGTGACGAGGGTTTCGTAGAGCGTTTTATACGCCGACAGTTTGTCTGTATCGGTGACGGACTTCCAGAAACGGCGGCGGTTGCGCCGCACATACCAGTTTGAGAGATCGTCAACCGTGAAGTTGCGAATCAGGCGGCTTGCGGCGGTGGGGTCGTAACGCTCGAGCCGCTCGGTTACGTCCCTTATGAGCGCGTGCGTCTTGGCGACCAGCCAGCGGTCGATGTCGGGCCGCTCGGTAACCGGCACGTCACGGGTCAGCTCGGGGTTGTCGAGGTTGGCGTATAGAACGAAAAAGCTGTAGGTGTTCCAGAGCGTCATAAAGAGGTCGCGCTGCGCCTCCTCAACTAGCGCGGGCGAAAAGCGCTTTTGATCGCCCGGTTCGGAGGCGGTAAACATATACCAGCGCACCGAGTCCGCGCCGTAGCGGTCGAAAAGGGCGATGGGCTCGACCACGTTGCCTTTGGACTTGGACATCTTTTTGCCGTACTCGTCGACGATGTGCCCTAGGCAGATGACGTTTTTATAGGCCGGGCTGTTGTAAAGAAGTGTGCTGATGGCGTGCAGGCTGTTAAACCAGCCGCGCGTCTGGTCAATGGCCTCGCAGATAAAGTCTGCGGGAAAGTTCTTCTCGAAGCGCGCCAAGTTCTCCTCGGTGCCGGGTAAAGGTTGGATCCCCTCAGCGCCCAGCAGCAGATGCTCCTGCGCGTAGGGCATCGACCCCGAGTCAAACCACACGTCGAGCACCTCCGGTACTCGCCGGAACAGCCTGCCGTTTTTTATGAAGGTCACGTCGTCGATATAGGGGCGGTGCAGGTCGAGCCCGCTCAGGTCGCGCCCGGCGAGTGCGGAAAGTTCTCTTACGCTGCCGACGCACACGGTTTCGCTACCGTCTTCCGCGACCCAAAAAGGCAGCGGCGTCCCCCAGTAACGCTCGCGCGAGATGGCCCAGTCGACGTTGCTCTCCAACCAGCGACCGAAGCGCCCGTGTTTGATGTGGGGTGGCACCCAGTTGATCCGTTCGTTCTGCTCGAGTAGCTCCGGCACCCTCCCCTGCGTGCGGACGTACCACGACGGTTTGGCGAAGTAGAGGATAGGGTCGCCCGTGCGGTCGTGAAAGGGATAGCGGTGACGGTACACGCCCGCCCAGACCATCAGGCCGCGCGCCGTAAGGTCTTTGATCAGTTCAGGGTCGGCGTCTTTGAAAAACTTTCCGCGCGCGCGCGTCACCTGCATGACGCCGTGGTCGTCGGTGCCGAACAGGAGCGGCGTCCCGTAGGCGCGGCTCAGCTCCAAGTCCTCCGCGCCGTAGACCGGGGCCTCGTGCGCGACGCCCGAGCCGTCTTGGGCGCTTACGAACTCGGCTAAGGCCACGAAGTGCATGGGTCCGGTGACGCCGAGTTCGCCCGCGACCTCCGGGAAGGGCTGGGTGTAGCCCCAAAACTCCATATCGTGCCCCTTAAGGGTGGCGAGTACGGTGAACGGTTCCTCCGGACGGAGCGCTGAAAGTCGTTCGACAGCCCTTTGTGCGACGATGACGGGTCCGGCAGGGGAGGTGCAGACGGCGTAAACGAGGTCCGGGTGAACCGCCGCCATGGTGTTCGACGGCAGCGTCCAAGGGGTCGTCGTCCACACCACCAACGCGAGCCCCGGCAGCTCCGCAAGCGCGACACCTTGCGCCTCGAGCGCGTCCAATACGGCCTGTGGGGTCGTCTCCGGCTTTACAGGAAAACGTACATAGACGCTGGGGTCGTCGACCTCGCGGTACGAGTCTTCTTCGCCCAACTCAGCTTTGGAGAGTGTGGTAGCGATGCGCGGTGAAAGCGGCACCACCTTATAGTCCTGCGTGACCAGACCTTTTGCCCAAAGCCGCGCCAGCAGGTTCCACACCGACTCGATATAGGGGTTTTCGTAGGTGATATAGGCCTCGTCTAGGTCTACCCAGTAGCCTAAACGCTCCGTGAAGACGTTCCAGTCTTGGATGGTGCTCCAGACCGACTCGCGGCAGAGGCAATTAAAGGTTTCCAACTCCGCACGGGTAGCGCTGTGGTTGCGCCCCTGCAACCCGAGGGTTTTCTCGACGCTGATCTCGACCGGCAGCCCGTGCGTATCCCACCCGCCCCGCCGCGGAACCCGAAAACCCTGCATGGTCTTAAAGCGCGGAAACAGGTCCTTAAACGAGCGTGCCAAGACGTGATGCAGCGCGGGTTTGCCGTTGGCCGTTGGGGGGCCTTCGTAGAACACATAGTCGCCCTGCGGCGCAGGCTTGGCGACCGATTTTTTGAAAATCTCGTGCTCGTGCCAAAAGGTCATGACCTCGCGCTCGAGCGCCGTAAACTGAGCTGCCTTGACTTCGTCAAACACCGCCGTCCTCCTTGTGGAGCAAGCAAAAAGCGCCCCAAGCGTGTGCATTGGGGCGCTCGTATACCGAACGCGGTACCACCCAACTTCGCTCTCACGTCACCGGAAGAGCCTTGATGGTTGCCCCACCCGCTAAAAAGGCGGGAGAACCTACCGCTGTAACGTGCGGTTCACGGCCCACTCTACTTGGGTATTGCTTAACCCGTTGGGTGGACGGCTCGAGGATGATCTTCACGTCTGCGCGCGTGACCGGGCTTTCACCGTCCCCAGTTCGCTCTTCACCGCCTTCAGCGCTACTCGTTCCCGTCATCGCCTTTATTCAGAGTATGCAACCTCAGCGCTTTACACAGACGCTTCGGCGTGCGTATACTCAGGTTAGCAGCACCACTTAGGCACGTCAACACGCCGCGCTGCACACCCGCTGACAATTAGTTTCGTTGAATTTAATTCGGGTGGCGCAGCTTTATTTAGACGATGCGATAACCGTGGCCTGTCATGGCCACCTGAAACAGCCGCTTGTAACAGCTGTCTGGAACAAAGGAAATGTTTTTATGAAAGTTGAGCCCTCATGACTGAAGCCAACGATAAAGGTACCCAGGTTTTAGACCCGGTCGCCGACGAGACGGCCCCGACACCGCGCCGCCGAGGTCGCCCCAAGGGTAGCGTGAGTAAACCCAAACCCGAAGCCCCTGAAGCGGCCCCGAGCGCCGTGAGCGGTGAAGCCGACATCCCGGCAGCCGAGCCCGTCAAGCGCCGTGGGCGGCGTCCTAACCGTGTACAAGAAGCGCACGTTGAAACGGCTGTCGCCCCTGAAGCAGCCCCTGTAACCGCCGAAGCCCCTGCCGAACCGCAAGACACGCGCGCGGAAGAGGGCGTTGTCGCCGAACCCGAGCACAACGCTACCTCGGCAGACACCGCCACCGGGCAGGGCGCAGAAACCGACAGGGAAGCTGAGGACGGTGACGCCAGCCAGGGCAGCGCGCCGCGCCGGGGCCGTAACGCCCGCAACACCCGTCGCCCGAGCCTGAACTACCGCGATTTGCAGGCTAAAATCTTGCCCGAACTGCACCTGCTGGCTAAAGAGGTCGGGTTGACCGACTACCGGCAGCTCAGTAAAGACGAGCTCTCGGTAGCGATCCTCGAGCGCGCCTCGGAAGCTGAAGGGCTGCGTCTGGTCAAGGGCTACCTGGAGATCTCCAGCGACGGCTACGGCTTTTTGCAGGAATCGCTGCTACAAAACAACACCCGTTCGGTTATCGTCTCGGCGGGTCTTATTAAGCAGTTTAAGCTCCGCACCGGCGACCTTATCTTAGGTAAAGCCCGTCGCCCCCGTGACAACGAGCGCTATGGCACGCTTATCCGGGTCGAGGCGGTCAACGGTGTCGATCCCTTTCAGGCGGCCAAACGCCCGCGCTTCGATGACCTCGTGCCGACCTTCCCGGACGCGCGCATCAACCTCGAGACCACTCAAAACGAGGTCGCCGCCCGTGTTATCGACCTCTTAGCCCCTATCGGGCGCGGTCAGCGCGGTCTGATCGTCGCGCCGCCCAAAGCCGGTAAGACGACCCTCTTAAAAAAGATCGCCAACGCGGTTATTCAAAACGAGCCCGACATCAAGGTCATCGTGCTTTTGGTCGACGAGCGTCCCGAAGAGGTCACGGATTTTCGGGAATCGGTCTCCGGTGTCGAGGTCATTGCCAGCACCTTTGACGAGCCGCCGACCAACCACATCCGCGTCGCCGAGTTTGTCCACGAGCGCAGTCGCCGCATCGTCGAGGAGGGCGGTCACGTGATGATCCTGCTCGACTCGATCACGCGTCTTGCCCGCGCGAACAACTTGGTCACGCCGCCCACGGGCCGCACGCTCTCGGGTGGTCTGGACAGCAGCGCGCTGCACTGGCCGAAGCGCTTTCTGGGCGCGGCCCGCAACATCCGCGGCGGCGGCTCGCTTTCAATTCTGGCGACTGCTCTGGTGGAGACCGGCTCCCGCATGGACGACGTGATCTTCGAGGAGTTCAAGGGCACCGGCAACATGGAGCTGCACCTCTCACGCCGCTTAGAAGAGCGTCGCATCTTCCCGGCCATCGACATCTTAAAGTCGGGCACACGCCGCGAAGACCTGCTTTTGGGCGAGGACGTGCTCGCCAAGATGTGGCTTTTACGCAAGGTCATCAGCGATATGGACCCCGCCGAGGCGATGGACATGCTTTTGTCGCGCTTGGGCCGGACAAAAGCCAACGCCGAGTTTTTGACGTCGCTCGGGCAAGGGTAGAGCCCTACACAAACCGCACAGACAGCCCCAGCACGCGCCGTTACACTCGCTCCTATATGCGGCGCGTGCTGATCTTGGAACAAGAGGCCTTTTTAGGGGCGCTTTTAAGCGAGCGGTTTAAGCGGAGCGGATATAAAGTCGAGCTGGTACCGACCCTGAGCGCTCCAGGAGCTAGTTACGCGCCCGACCTGATCATCGTGGGAAACCATACGGCTACGTTGCCGCGTCTTTATAGTTGGGCGGTTACGACGCCAATAATTGTCTTAGGTGACCAGCAGGTGTTCTCGGCACGGCTTTTCCCAAAGCTCGGCAAGCCGTTTAGCCCAGACCAATTGGTGCATCTAGCCAACAGCTACCTCTTGGCGCGAAGGCTGTCTCAAAGCCGGGTGGCGGGTTCGGGTGAGGTCGGAATAATTCCGATTTCTTGACGCGCGAACGCTTTACGTCCTACAATCGACCTAGCCACCGGGAGGATACTTATGTGGGTTTCGACGAGGGCACAGTACGGGATGCGGGCGCTTGTGGAGATTGCCCTAAGCAGTGAACCGACCAGCCTCAAGGTCGTTTCGGACCGACAGAACATCAGTCAGCACTATCTAGAGCAGATTATTGCCGTACTCCGCCGCGCCGGGATCGTCGAGTCGACTCGGGGAGCTTATGGCGGCTACCGCGTGACCCGGCCGCTCGAGCAGGTGACGGCGCTCGAGGTCGTGGAATTGATGGAGGGCGGTTTGGCACCCGTTCCCTGCGTCCAAGACGACCACATCTGTGAGCACGACCACTACTGTTCGACGAAGACGCTTTGGAACCGGGTGGACACGGCTGTAAGGGAGGCGCTGGGCAGCACTACGCTCGCACAGCTTGTCGCCGAGCAGCAGCTCTTGCAGCTCGAGCCTCTGCCCGCGCGGTTCGCAGGTGCGAACTAATAGCGGGTACCAGGTTTTTGTAGCCTCAGGTGCGACGTGCACGTTGAGATTCCCCTACCTCTGCACCTTGAAGGCGATGCGGTTGCCCGAGTTACCGACGATGCTCTCGCCCAGAGCAGTCCGACCGTCACCCTCCGCGATTCACTTAAAAAGTACCCCGGCTGGGTGCATTGGCACGCCAAAAACGGTCGAGCGTCCGGTACCCCCGAGATTACGTTCTGGCCGCGGGAGCACCGCGCTTGGTTCACGGTTCAAAGCGGGCGCGGTGCTCCGTGGATAGAGGGAAAACTCAGTTTGCTCAGTGCCAGTCTCCAGGAACGGTTGGGTAACGTCTGACTGTGAGATCTAGCAGAGCATCGGGTGATGAGGGCTTTATCTGCACCTTGACGCCTCCGCTTCAACCCTTGCCACAGCAAGCTTTACCCCTGCGTCCGAACCACTAATAAATAGCGCATTGCAACTTTGAGTCTTAAATGACTATGACTAAATCCGGCACGAGCGGCGTATGCACACCGCTCTTTTGTTCTCAGCCAACCCGAGTACGCGCCTACATCGCCTAAAATCAGCTTTATGGTCTACTTCGACTACGCCGCCACGACGCCACTCGACCCGCTCGTATTGGAGGCGATGCTGCCCACGTTAGGAGGCGAGTACGGCAACCCGGCGTCGCTCCACCGCGCCGGACAGCGGGCGCGTAGCGCCGTCGAGACCGCCCGTGAGCAGGTAGCTTCTGCGATCCGCGCGACGCCTAGGGAGCTGACCTTTACCTCCGGCGCAACCGAAGCCGACAACCACGCCCTGCGCGCCTACGCGCCCAAGTTTCCGGGCGGGCACATCGTTACGAGCCGCTTGGAGCACGCCGCTGTGTTGAATACCTGCAACTATCTCGAGTCTCAGGGCTGGCGGGTGACGTACCTGGACCCCAACGCGCGCGGCGAGATTACCCCGGACGCAGTAGCCGCCGCCCTCCGCCCCGATACCTTCCTGGTCGCGCTGATGCTCGTCAACAATGAAACGGGCGTTGTGACCGACGTTCCGGCCATCAGCCGAATCGTACACCAGGTAGGTGCCGCGCTGTTTTGCGACGCGGTGCAGGCGTTTGGCGTGATGGACGTTGACGTACAGACTCTCGGCGCGGACATGTTGGCGCTCTCCGCCCACAAGGTCTACGGCCCCAAAGGTGTCGGGGCGCTCTATGTCCGGCACGGGCTTGAGCTGCCTCCCTTGCTGCTCGGTGGTGAGCAGGAGCGTGGCCTCCGCGCCGGGACGCTCAACGTGCCCGCCATCGTCGGTTTCGGCAAGGCGGCTGAGTTGGCGCGAGAACGGTTGGAGATAGATGCCCCTGAGATTGCCCGCTTGCGGGACGGGTTA
>CADCWP010000015.1:6032-12006 GCA_902806425.1 uncultured Truepera sp. | reverse complement strand
AAGCGTCCAGCACCCCGAGCGGGCCGACGGTCTCGAAATAGGTTGCGCTCGCCGCGCCGTGTTGGGCCAAGTATTTAATACTTCCTAACGTCCAAGCGGCATTAAAAAGCGTTTGCTGACGAGGGTCTCCTTGCTCGAGGGGCGCGGCGTCTTTTGGAGGTGACACTGCCGCATTTGGGTCCCAACGCAACTTCAACGTGACCGGACTGACGGCCACGGGTTTACCCCCGGCGAGCCTACGGGCGCTGTCCACAGTTGTTCCTTGCACCGGCAACGTTTCGACGAGCGAGGCGTCGTCGAAAGCGTGGACTTGAGGGTTTAGTGAGTAGGCTACAAAGTCGAGCGTGTGGGAGGGGGGCGGTTCGCGGTTAAGTTCCGTAAAAAAGGCGTCTGTCCCGCCACCTACCGGAACGCCGAGGGGGTGGAGAACGGTTCGGGCGTGCTCGAGAAGCGCCGCAGGCGTGCTTTTCGCGCCCTTGCCGAACACCAACCAGCGGGTTAGCGGCGCTTGGAGGATGCGAACGTGCTCAAGCAGTCGACTCAGCTCGGGGTCAGGGTTTTTACCGACGTGGAGGGCAAGCTCGAGCCTCGCGCCTAAAGCTTCGGCTAACGCGGCGGCGTGCTCCAAGGCTGCTTCGTAATCCCCTTCCGAGTCGACGTCCACGCGCAGGTAGGCGAGATTGAGGGCTCGGAGGCGTTCTAGCTGCAACGTGCTCAGTTCAGCTTCGTTCGTCGCTAGGCCCAACTCTGGTAGCGGGACCAGACTTTGTGTATCTACAGCAATGCTGAAGCTCGTCCCGGTAGCTTCTTTGGGCACGGTGCCGGAAAACGTAAGCGCTACGCGCTGCTCGACCTGCTCCCCTAGCCTCACGGTGACGGGATAAGGCTCAGCGAGTGGCGTGCAGTAGGTCTTGAATGAGGCGTCCGTCCAGTTGCGCTGGTCTTCCATTTCGAAGGTGTCGCCCTCGAAGCGCAGCTTAACCTCCGCGTCATGTCCAGTGGCGTGGCGAAGGGCGCGCAGCTTACGAACGGGTTGATGTGGGGCGATGTCGGTAGGGAACGCGCCCGCCGAGACCGTCCCGTCTACGTGTTCAGCGGTATAGGGAACGCCTGCTAAAGACACCGGGTGCAGCACGCAGAAGCCGATGCGGTTGCGCCGGAAGATGCTCATGGCGGTGCCGCTGAAGATGAACTCGAGCGTCCCCGCTGCGCTCCCAACAGCGCGACCACGCCAGATGAAATCAATCTCACCCTGCCTATGCTCGCTTATGAAAGAGACCTCGAAGCTATCCGCACGAATGTCGGTGACGACCTCGCTAAGCTGTCCGGGGATGGTGCCCCAGTTCTCGTCCCGGACTGCCACGTAGATGTGCGACACGACTTCGTGACTGCCCACTTTAATGTCACGTAGCCCGCCCGCCGTGAAGGTCATCGTCAAGGGTCCGGCCCGAAGCTTTATGGGTGCGTCCATCTCAGTCGCCCCCCGGTACAGACACGGTTTTACGGATCGTGCGCCGCCGCAGACGCGCGAGCAGACCGTTCCGGGCGCTGTCTATAAGGACCGCGACGAGGATGACGAGCGCCTGTACGAGCGGTTGGATAAAGATATCCACTCGAGCGAACACCAGCCCGGACTGCACCATCTGAATAAGAAGCGTTCCCAAAACCGTTCCGGGAAACACGCTGCCTACGCCCCCGAAGAGACTCGTGCCGCCCAGAACCGCCGCCGCCACCGCGTCGAGTTCTTCCCCTTCGCCGAAACTCGGGTTGACGATGCCGAGTTGCGAAATCGACACGAACGCGGCGAGCGCCGCACACACGCCGCTGACGACGTAGACCGCGACAATCGTGCGTTTCCGGTTGAGCCCCGCTTTCTCGGCGGCGTCGGGGTCGTTGCCTATAGCGTAGATGTGCCGCCCCAACGGGGTGAGCTGCAAAAAGAGGGTGGCGAGCAGGACGACTCCGGCAAAGACGTAGACAGCGATGGGGACGCCGAAGGGCCGGAGCGACGAGAGCGTAAAGAGGCTGTTCGGCAGGGTAAGCCCTTCCGAGCGCGTGATCGCCAACCCAAGGCCGCGCCCCGCGATAAGCGTCGCTAGCGTCACGACAAAGGGGATGACGTTAAAGCGCGTGATGAAAAAGGCGTTTACGGCCCCGTACAGCGCCCCAGTCGCCAAACAGGCGGCGAGTGCGGCAGCAATCGGCAGGTCTCTTTGAAGCAGCAGCCCGGCCACGGTCGCCGCAAGGTACATGATGCTTCCGACGGAGAGGTCGATACCCGCCGTAAGGAGGACAAGCGTCATTCCAACTGCCAAAATGCCGATGTACGAGGCTTGGTTGAGAATAAGCAGCAGCGTGGACGGCTGCAAAAAGCGCGGTGACAATAGCCCGAAGGTCAGCAGCAGGAGAGCAAAGAGGATAAAGGGGCTCGAGCGCAAAACTCCTAACACGAACCGGTCGCGCAGGATTCCCCTCCTATTAGTCTCCCTCATACGGCCTCCCGGAACGCCGCCGCCAAGATCGCCTCCCGGTCGAAGGGGCTACCGAACTCCCCGACAATCTCGCCGTTTTGCATGACCAGCAGCCGGTCGCACATACCGATAAGTTCCTCTAACTCGGACGAGATAAAGAGCACACCGGTCCCCCGCGCCGCGAGTTCACGGACCAAGTTGTAGACCTCGTACTTTGCACCTACGTCGATGCCGCGCGTCGGCTCGTCGATAATTAGCACATCCGGTTTCGCCGCCAACCACTTGCCCAACACGACCTTTTGCTGGTTGCCGCCCGAAAGCGTCCGGACAGGGTGCGCGTAGTCCGGCGCTTTAAGCCGGAGTTCACCGCCAAGGCACGCGACTCGCCCCTCGAGGTCGCGCTGCTGGATAACGCCTAAGGACCCCCGCGCGTCCTCGTGAAGCGTTACCAAACTCATATTCTCCGTAATGGAGGCGTCCATTAGAAGGCCCTCCTCGCGGCGGTTTTCGGTGACAAAGGCGACACCCCGCGCGATGGCCTCTTGCGGCGTCAGGTGATCTACCGGCTGGCCCCGGAGCGTGAGGCGGCCCGTCCGGTAGCGGTCCAAACCGAATAAGATGCGGGCCAACTCGCTGCGCCCGGAACCCATGAGGCCGAACACGCCCAGGGTTTCGCCGCGGTGGAGCCGAAACGATATGTCCTGAATTGTGCCCGGCTGGGTGAGTCCTTCGGTCTCGAGCACGGGCTCCACCGCGGCGTCTTGAGGCGCGGCGGGGGGTGGGTAGAGCTGAGCGAGGTCACGCCCGACCATCAGAGAAATTAGCCGCCGGGTATCAAATGTTGGCCGCGGTCCCCGCTCGACGAGCGCGCCGTCGCGCAGTACCATCACCTCGTCAGCCAACCGCAGCACGTCGGCCAAAATGTGCGAGATATAGATGATGGCCGTACCCTCTCCCTTAAGCGTCTCTAAAAGCGTAAAGAGGCGCTCTGTCTCGCGGTGCGTGAGCGAGGTGGTCGGCTCGTCGAAGATAATCAGCCGCGCTTCGGCGTTGACGGCCTTGGCGATTTCCACAAGCTGCCGTTCACCGGGGGCGAGCGCCTCAACGCGTGTCGTAACGGGGACGTTTAGACCGATGGCTCCGAGCGCCCGCTTCGCCCGCCGCCGCAGGTCGGCGCGGTGGATGAAAGGGAGCCCACCCAAACGTGGATAGGCGTCGATAAAGAGGTTTTCGGCGATGCTCAGGTTCGTAAACAGGTTGAGTTCTTGGTGGATAAAAGCGATCCCTGCTTCTTTTGCGTCTTTGGGTCGCCGCGGGGCGTAGGGTCGGCCGGAGACCACCATCGTCCCGGCGTCGGGGGGGACGACGCCGCCCAGCATGTTCATCAGCGTGGACTTCCCAGCCCCGTTCTCACCGACGACGCCAAGCAGCCGCCCTGCGGAGATGCCAAAACCGACCTCGCTCACGGCCCGCACGCCGAAAAAGCTTTTGGTCAGGCCCTCGACCTCGAGAAGCGGTATCTGGGAGGCCGTCACAGCACCATCACATCGTCACCAACAGCCGCCTGCGCGCCACGTCGAGGAGCGCCGCCGCCAGGATAAAGCTCCCTTTGACAATATTGACCGTGAAGTACGACAGGTTGAGCAGGTTGAGTGCGTTTGTCAGCAGCACGAACAGTATCACCCCGAAGACGGTCCAGAGAATTTTCCCCTGCCCGCCGAAAAGGCTCGTCCCGCCGATGACGGTCGCGCCAATCACGTCTAGAAGCAGATCGAACCCCTGTCCGAATCCCGGACGCCCCAAACCGAGGCGCGCCGAGTAAAGAACCCCCCCGACGGTCGCACAAAGGGCGCTCAGCGTATAGACCGCGACGACGACCCGCGCCCGTGGCACGCCTGAAATCGTTGCTGCTCTCGGGTTCTGTCCGACCGCGTAGACCCAGCGCCCGAAAACCGTGCGGGAGAGCAAAAAGCCGATGCTTAGGGCTAAGCTCAGCGAGACGAGGGCAGCGAAGCTGACGAAGGGTAAGATTTCGCCCTGACCGAGCACAGTGAAAGCGCTTGGCAAGTTCGAAATATTCTCCGCGCGGGTTAAAAAAACCGCGAACGAGCTAAAAAACGACAGCGAAACGAGCGTCATGATAAAGGGCGGAACCCGCGCGAAGGCAATCAGCGACCCGTTGAAAAGCCCGATGAGCGCCCCTACGCCCAGCATGACGACGAGGGCGACGGGTACCGCCAAGGGGCTACCGCTCAAGATCCCGCCACCTTCTGAGAGCAGCACGCCCCAGAGCGGCGTTTGTTCGAAGAGCACGGGATTGGCGGCCTGTGTCATGACGGCCCCGCCCACAACGCTAGTCAGCGCGACGACCGCAATCTGAGACAAGTCTATTCCGGCGACGATAAGTACAAGCGTCTGCCCGACTGCGATGGCTAGGAGCGGCCAGACGTTTGAGGCCAGGTTGGCGAGGTTTTGTGGGCTTGCGATACGGGGGACTATGGGCCAGAGAACGACGAACAGAAGCGCAGCCAGGAGAATCACGAAATATTCGGAGACAACGAGCCGTCTGCCTAATGTGGCCAAGCCCCCGGTGCGGTTCGGGGCGTCGGTAGGGTTTACAGAACGCATAAGATATGTGTTGGGAGAGGGCGAACCCCACCCCCAACGAAATCCTTTCTACTGTTCGGCCAAGAGAACGCAGCCCCACATGTCCATCTCGCGCTCGCCGATATTGTCTTGCGTCAACGCGAAGCCGGGGTCGTCGATCTGCTGGTTTACGCTGGTTTCGCCCGACTCGATAGCTTGTAAAATCGCCGACACGGTGGAGTCCGCCTCGAAAAACAGGTCTTGCACCCCGGTCGCGTCCAAGTAGCCATCTTTCATGAGCTGACAGGCGGTCACGTCACCGTCTAAACCACCTAGAACCACATGGCCGGGCTGCCCTATAGGTACCCAGAGCCCGCGTTGGGCAAGCGCCGCGCGAATCTGCGGAAATAAAAAGTCCGATGAGGTAAAGATCATGTCTACCTGCGGGTTAGCTTGCAGGGCGCTCTCTAGGTTCGCTAAGGCGGTGTTGGCATCCCAGTTGGTCGGCACTTCAATGGGCGTTTCAAACAGGTCGGGGTACTTGTTGATGACGTTAAAAAAGCCCTCACGACGCCCGATAGCGTTGGTGTCAGCGAGCGCGCCGACCATGATTAGGGGTTGCGCCTTACGGCCAAGGTTGAGTTCCTGAACCTCTTTGGCAAGGTGTTCGACCGTTTGCTCGGCGATGGTTACGTTGTCGGCAACGACGACTACGGCGTCATTTGGATTGTCCGGATTGGGCGGGCGGTTAAAGACGGCGATAGGAACTTCCGCCGCGTTCGCCTCCCCGATAATGGTGATCGCGCTCGCGCCGTCTTGCGGGATGATGATGATGCCGTCTACGCCCTGCGCGATGCAGTCGCGGACCTGCTCGAGCTGCCGGTTGGCGTCCTCGTTGGCGTTGCGTTCGATAACCT